>NZ_JAHXBV010000008.1:0-221227 GCF_019915905.1 Halomonas sp. ANAO-440
CTAGCAGAGGATAACTT
Organism: Halomonas sp. ANAO-440; assembly: GCF_019915905.1. Classification (NCBI taxonomy): domain Bacteria; kingdom Pseudomonadati; phylum Pseudomonadota; class Gammaproteobacteria; order Oceanospirillales; family Halomonadaceae; genus Halomonas; species Halomonas sp. ANAO-440. The sequence goes on from NZ_JAHXBV010000008.1 coordinate 18, forward strand.
CTATAGGCGATCCGATCATCCGGAACCCTACACCTAGCTCTGGGTCGTTCGGATCGACATCCCAACGATCATTGTAGCGAAAGTATTGTCCCGTATTGTATGGTGGGTCAGTTAAGATAAGATCAACCTGCCCGCGATACTTATAGAGGGTCACCATCGCCTGAAGGTTTTCCCCCTCGATGAGCATGTTCTTGGACTGCTCATCAGACGAGCCAACGTGCAACTTAGGTTCGCGACGAGTTTGCCTAGGACGAACCTTTTTCGCAATCTGTAAAGCCGAGCGCTTTCCGTGAAAACTAAGAGCCACGCCGCTGGTCATCATGCTTTTCACAAGCCGCTCGAGCTCTTCACGAGAGAGCTTGGAGAGCTCTGTCTCGAAATCAAATTCCATGGCTAGGTCCTGTTGCGCCGTGGCGCTGTGTTTTCAATATTCTGCACAAAAATTGCAGCAAAATTGACAAGTAGTATGAGCCGAAGGGTTCAGCTCCCTCTCGACGATACTTGGGCAATTTCGTTGCCTACAAACCTCAGAATATATGCGTTTACCGAGTGATTTGAGCATTCAGAACTACTCCCACTCAATCGTCGCCGGCGGCTTGCTGCTCACGTCATACGTCACGCGCGATACGCCGCTAATCTCGTTGATGATGCGGTTGGAGACCTTCTCCAGCAGCTCGTAGGGCAGGTGCGCCCAGCGGGCGGTCATGAAGTCGATGGTTTCCACGGCGCGCAGGGCGATGACCCATTCGTAGCGGCGGCCGTCGCCGACCACGCCGACGGACTTCACCGGCAGGAAGACGGCGAAGGCCTGGCTGGTCTTGTGGTACCAGTCGGCGTTGTGCAGCTCCTCGATGAAGATGGCGTCGGCTTCGCGCAGGATGTCGGCGTACTCCTTCTTCACTTCGCCGAGGATGCGCACGCCCAGGCCCGGCCCCGGGAAGGGGTGGCGGTAGACCATGTCGTAGGGCAGGCCGAGCTCGACGCCGAGCCGGCGCACTTCGTCCTTGAACAGCTCGCGCAGCGGTTCGACCAGCTTGAGCTTCATGGTCTCGGGCAGGCCGCCGACGTTATGGTGCGACTTGATCACGTGGGCCTTGCCGGTCTTGCTGGCGGCGGATTCGATCACGTCGGGGTAGATGGTGCCCTGGGCCAGGAAGTCGACGCCTTCGATCTTGCTGGCCTCGTCGTCGAACACTTCGATGAAGGTGTTGCCGATCGCCTTGCGCTTGGCTTCCGGGTCGGCAACGCCCTTGAGCTTGTCGAGGAACAGCGCTTCGGCGTCGACGCGGATCACCTTCACGCCCATGTGCTTGGCGAAGGTCTCCATCACCTGCCCGCCTTCGTTCTTGCGCAGCAGGCCGTTGTCGACGAACACGCAGGTCAGCTGGTCGCCGATGGCGCGGTGCAGGAGTGCTGCCACCACGGAGGAGTCGACGCCGCCGGAGAGGCCGAGCAGCACGTGGCGGTCGCCCACCTGGTCGCGCACCCGGGCGATCTGGTCTTCGATGATCTTGGCCGGGGTCCACAGCTTCTCGGCGCCGCAGATGCCGACGACGAAGTGCTCGAGGATGCGCTGGCCCTGCAGGGTGTGGGTCACTTCGGGGTGGAACTGCACGCCGTAGAAGTGCTTCTCGGCCCAGCTCATGGCGGCGATGGGGCAGCTCGGGGTGGAGGCGGTCACGGTGAAGGTGTCCGGCGCACGGGCGACCTTGTCGCCGTGGCTCATCCACACGTCGAGCAGCGCCTTGCCGTCGTGGTCCACATGGTCCTTGATGTCGCGGAACATGTCGTCGCTGCTGTCGATGGTGACCTGGGCGTAGCCGAACTCATGCTTGTTGGAGCCTTCCACGGCGCCGCCAAGCTGCTCGGCCATGGTCTGCATGCCGTAGCAGATGCCCAGCACCGGCAGGCCCAGCTCGAACACGCACTGCGGCGCCCGGGGCGAGCCTTCGGCCACGGTGGACTCCGGCCCGCCGGAGAGGATGATGCCGTTGGGCTTGTACTCGCGGATCTCCTCCTCGGTGATGTCGAAGGCGCGAACCTCGGAGTAGACGCCGATTTCGCGAACGCGGCGGGCGATCAGCTGGGTGTACTGGGAGCCGAAGTCGAGGATCAGGATCTTGTGGGCGTGAATGTCGGTCATCTGGGCGTCTCTGCTGGCAACGTAATGCGGCGGGCCAAGGGCAAGTCGTCTGAAAAGACGAGCGGCGGAGTTAGCCTCCGCCGCGGTCGATACTCAGCGAGCGGTCATCCCGCTCGATAGTTGGGCGCTTCTTTCGTGATCTGCACATCATGCACATGGGATTCGGCGAAGCCGGCACCGGTGATCTGCACGAATTCCGGCTTGGTGCGCATCTGCAGGATGTCGGTGCAGCCGGTGTAGCCCATGGAGGCGCGCAGGCCGCCCATCAGCTGGTGGACGATGGCGCTCATCACACCTTTATAGGGCACGCGGCCTTCGATGCCTTCCGGCACCAGCTTCTCGGCGCCCTCGGACTTGTCCTGGAAGTAGCGGTCGGAGGAGCCCTGGCTCTGGGACATGGCGCCCATGGAGCCCATGCCACGGTAGGCCTTGTAGGTACGGCCCTGGTAGAGCTCGATCTCGCCGGGAGCTTCCTCCGTGCCGGCCAGCAGGCCGCCCACCATCACCGAGCTGGCACCGGCGGCAATGGCCTTGGCCAGGTCGCCGGAGAAGCGCACGCCGCCGTCGGCGATCAGCGGGATGTCATAGGGCTTGAGCGCCTCGGCCACGTTGGAGACCGCGGTGATCTGCGGCACACCGACGCCGGCAACGATACGGGTGGTGCAGATGGAGCCGGGGCCAATACCGACCTTCACCGCATCGGCGCCGGCTTCGGCCAGGGCACGGGCGGCATCGGCGGTGGCGATGTTGCCGCCGATCACCTGGATCTGCGGGAAGTGCTCCTTGACCCAGGCCACGCGGTCGATCACGCCGCGGGAGTGGCCGTGGGCGGTGTCGACGATAATGGCATCGACGCCGGCTTCGGCCAGGGCGGTGACGCGGTCTACCGTCTCGGGGCCGGTGCCCACGGCGGCGCCGACCAGCAGGCGGCCGTCGCTGTCCTTGGCGGCGTTGGGGAAGGTGCGCGCCTTCTCGATGTCCTGGAAGGTGACCAGGCCGCGCAGGTGGAAGCTGTCGTTGACCACCAACATCTTCTCGATGCGGTGCTCCTGCATCTTGGCCTTGATCTGCGAAAGCGGGGTGCCTTCCAGCACCGTTACCAAACGCTCGCGGGAGGTCATGATGTCGGCCACGCTGTCGCCGTGGTTGGGCTGGAAACGCATGTCGCGCTCGGTGACGATGCCCACCAGGGTCTCGCCCTCCACCACCGGGAAGCCGGAGAAGCCGTGTTCCTGGGCCATGGCCAGCAGGTCTTCCAGCTTGGCCTTGGGGCTCACGGTGACCGGGTCCTTGACGATGACGCTCTCGTGCTTCTTGACCTTGCGTACCTCTGCCGCCTGCTGGGCGATGGTCATGTTCTTGTGGATGATGCCGATGCCGCCTTCCTGGGCCATGGCGATGGCCAGGCGGGCTTCGGTCACGGTATCCATGGCGGCGGAGATGAGCGGAATGTTGAGGTAGAGATCGCGGGTCAGGCGGGTCCGGAGGCTGACATCCTTGGGCAGGACCTCCGAGTAGCCGGGTACGAGCAAGACGTCATCGAACGTAAGAGCTTCTTGTGCCATACGTAGCATAATCGGCAACACCCAGTGCGCTGGTGGGAGGGGAGCGAAGTTAATCGACCATTATAACGGGCCGGCTCGGGGTGGGGCAATGCGTGTCGGGCACCCGTGCGGGTCGGCGCTCTGACCGATCCCGCACACTTGGACACATAAGAATACCTAGATGTTACTTACAACCCTCCAAAGGTGAACTAGCTTGAAGAGTGCGTTACGAAGACGCTCTAAGGATAGGAGTGAAGACATGAACTGGGACCAGATCGAAGGCCAGTGGAAGGAAATGAAGGGCAAGGCCCGCAACAGTTGGGGCAAGCTCACCGACGACGAGCTGGATCAGGTCGGCGGCAAGAAGGACGAGCTGGTCGGCAAGATTCAGAAAAAATATGGCCTGGAGCGCGAGGAAGCAGAACGCCAGGCCGACGATTGGGCCAAGGGGCTCTGATCCGCTGTTTCACTATCAGATCCCATTATCTGATGTCGACAGCAAGCCAAGATCCTAAGTCTATGGACAGGTTTAAGGAGATTGAACCATGCAAAAACATATTCTGACTATTGCCGTTGCAGCTATCGCCGGTGGTCTCACCTTCGGTGCCCATGCTCAACAGGATCAGGACGCAAGCGCCGCACAAGGCCTCTACTCTGCGAATGACATCATCGGCGCCGATGTGTATCACGCCGCAGACCCTGATGAGGAAGTCGGCACCGTCGAGAACATCCTGCTGGATGAAGAAGGCAAGGTGGCCGCTCTCATCGTAAGCGCTGGCGGCCTGTGGGGCATGGGCGGCGACGATGTTGTCGTTGGCATCGAGCATTTCACCATGGAAACGCATCGTGATGACGGCGGCATCTTCGGTCAGGATGACGTCAGCCATCGAATCCTGGTCAATGCCACCGAAGATGAGCTCCAGACCTTCCCGGAGTATGAGGAGGAGTGGTTCACCACCGAACGTGACCGCCGCGCTCAAGAGCATGGCGACCGCGAAAGCGCCTGGAGAACCTCTGGCACAGCCGGCACCGGCACTGTCGGTGATGGCGACGGCATGACCGACGACGACCGTGATCGCGACGATAACGATGCCGAGTACACCGATGAGGATATCGAGGACGATTTCGATTGATCGTGATTGCATGACGTAAATGCAAGAGGTGAATGGCGCCGGGCCCTGACAGGGCTCGGCGCCTTTTGTTGTTCGACAGTTATCCTTTTCTAGTCCGCAATATGGCCATGCTAGAGTAGCGCCAGAGTTGCACCCGAACCTCGTTTCACCAGAAGCCAGGGATTGATCAGGAACATACCGCCATGCCGCCAGCCGATAGCCCCACCCTGTCCGTCAGCGACGTGAACCGCCGTGCCCGCTCGCTGCTGGAGCAGGGCATCGGCGAAGTCTGGGTGGAGGGCGAACTGTCCGGGGTGTCGCGGCCCGCTTCGGGGCACATCTATTTCACCCTGAAGGATGCCTCTGCCCAGCTGCGCGGCGCCCTGTTTCGCAACCGGGCACGCTTTGTCGCCTCCCCCATGCGCGACGGCGACCGGGTCAAGATGCGTGGCCGGGTTTCCCTGTTCGAAGCCCGCGGCGACTATCAGCTGATCGCCGAGGCGGTGCAGGCGGTGGGCGAAGGCGAACTGCTCGCGGCGCTGGAGCGGCTCAAGCAGCGCCTGGCCGCCGAGGGGGTTTTCGCCAACGCGCGTCCGCTACCCTACCCGCCCCGCCACCTCTTGGTTCTCACCTCCCCTACCGGCGCGGCGATCCGCGATGTCATGGCCGTGCTGGCGGCGCGCTGGCCGCTGGCCAAGGTCACCTTGATTGCGGTGCCGGTCCAGGGCCGCGAGGCCGCCCCGGCACTTATCGCTGCCCTCGGGCTGCTCAATCGTCAGCAGGCGCTGGACCCGGCCCGCGACGTGATCCTGATCACCCGCGGCGGCGGCAGCCTGGAGGACCTCTGGGCCTTCAATGACGAGCATCTGGCGCGGGCGATCTTCCATTCGCGACTGCCGGTGATGTCGGCGGTGGGGCATGAGGTGGACACCACCCTCTCCGACCTGGCCGCGGACGTGCGGGCGCCGACCCCTTCCGCCGCCGCGGAGCAGCTGGTACCGGACCGACAGGACCTGCTGCGCCGCCTGGTGAGCCTGGAGCGCCAGCTGCAGCGCACCACCCAGGCCCGCCTGAACCGCGAGGCCCAGCGGCTGGACCACCTGCGGGCACGGCTGCGCCACCCCGGCGAGGTGCTGAATCGCCAGCGAATTACCCTGGGTGAGATCGATGCCCGGCTGACCAGGGCCATGCAGCGCCGCCTGGCAGACGATCAACGCCGCCTCGCCCAGCTGCGCCAGCGGCTGGTGGCACGCCCGCCGCGCCGCGAAGTGGAGCAGGCCGGGATAAGGCTCGCCGCCGCCCGGGGCCGGCTCGAACAGGCCATGCAGCACGCCCAAACCCGGCAGCGAGAGCGACTGGCCGGCCTGGTGCGACAACTACAGGCGGTCAGCCCGCTGGCGGTGTTGGGAAGGGGCTATGCGATTCTGGAAGACGATCAGGGGCAGGTGGTGCGTCGCGCCGCAGATACCCAGCCCGGTCAGGCGCTGACCGCCCGCCTGGGTAAAGGCAAGTTGCGCGTGGAAGTCAAAAAGCGCCTGGAATAGGCATTTCACCCAGGAGCCCAATCCAACCAGGAGCCCGCTCCTAGGAGACGGGCTTGAAGGTGCTCGGCTCCAGCTCGTGGCGGGAGAGCAGCTTGTAGAAGTCGGTGCGGTTGCGCCCGGCGATGCGTGCCGCCTGGGTCACGTTGCCCTCGGTGATCTTGAGCACCTTGACCAGGTAGCTGCGCTCGAAGGTGGCCCGGGCATCGTTGAAGGTGGGCAGCGCGCTCTCCTCCGCCGCCAGCGCCTGGGACACCAGGGCCTCGGGAATCATCGGCGAACGGGTCAAGGCGACGCACTGCTCCACCACGTTGACCAGCTGGCGCACGTTACCCGGCCAGGCGCTGGTCGCCAGCACATTGAGTGCCTCCGGCGAGAACCCCTTGACGAACGGCTTGTGCCGGGCCGCCGCCTGGGCAACCAGGTGGCGCGCCAGCAGCGGAACATCCTCGGCACGATCCTTGAGCGGTGGCAGGCGAAGGTTCACCACGTTGAGGCGGTAGAAGAAGTCTTCTCGGAACTCGCCCTGCTGCATGGCCTGGCTCAGATCGCGATGGGTGGCCGAGAGGATCCGCACGTTGACCGGGAACGAGGTGGTGGAGCCCAGCGGCCGTATCTGGCGCTCCTGCAGGGCGCGAAGCAGCTTGACCTGCAGCGCCAGCGGCATGTCGCCGATCTCGTCGAGAAACAGGGTGCCGCCGTCGGCGGCCTGGAACAGACCCTTGTGATCGCTGACCGCGCCGGTGAAGGCTCCCTTGGCGTGGCCGAAGAGCTCGCTTTCCAGCAGCTGTTCCGGCAGCGCGCCACAGTTGATCGCCACGAAGGGCTTGTCGGCCCGGGGGCTGGCGTCATGAATGGCCCGCGCCAGCAGCTCCTTGCCCGAGCCGGAAGGGCCGGTGACCAGCACGCTGACATCGGACGAGGCCACCATGCGTGCCTGCTCCAGCACCCGTTCCATGTCCGGGCTGCGGGTGATGATGCTGGCGCGCCAGGCGTCGTCGCCCTCTCCACCCCCCGTGGGTGCGCCCTGAGCCAGGGCCTCGTCGATGGCGCTGAACAGTTGGTCGCGATCCACCGGTTTGGTGAGGAAGCTGGAGACCCCCTGCTGAGTGGCACTGACGGCATCGGGTATCGAGCCATGGGCGGTGAGGATGATGACGGGCAGGCCCGGTATCTGCCGTTGAATGGCCTGGAACAGCGCCATGCCGTCCATCTCGTCCATGCGCAGGTCGGACAACACCAGGTCGGGGCACTCGGCATCCAGGCAGCGCAGCGCTTCCTGGCCGCTCTCTGCCGTGGTCACCCGAAAGCCACGGCTCTCCAGACGCATTCCCAGCAGACGCAGCAGGCTGACATCGTCGTCCACCAGCAGAATGTGAGCGCCGGTCACCTTGCTGCCGGCCGTCCGCGAACCGGCCTTGCGAACCTCCGGGCTACGGGTTTCCGTTTGTCGGGCCACATCCATCACGTCAAGCCTCCCATGTCGCTCAGGGCGACTGCTGCCTCAGGTTGATGTTCTGCTCGATGGCCGTGAGCGCCTCGAGCTTTTCGGCAAGTTGCTCGTTCTCTTCGCGCTGGGCGACGAGCTCGCCCTGTGTGCGAGTCAGTCGGCCCGACATGGCGCGACGCCCCTCCAGTTCATTACGCCAGTAGCGAAGCAGTGGCTGTAGCTGCTCCGGCGCAGCACGCAGGTGCGTTTCGAACAGTTCGGCGGCCTGGGTCCACTGGCGCTCGCTGCCCCAGGCCAGTGTGATGGCGCGGGCCAGATGGTGTTCATCCTCATTATCCGCCAGCGCCTGCTCCAGCTCGGTCAGCTTGGCACTGCGCCAATCACTGTCACCACGCTGGGACGCCAGCCCCAGGGCGATCCAGTCGGGCAGCAGGCAAGCATCCGCCTCGAAGGTAGGTACACCACCGGGGCAGTCCACGGTCGCTATGACCTCCTCCTCCTCCGTGGCTTCGGCACGCCCCTGCTCGGGCAGAAACTCGCAGCCTGCCATCCATAGCGCAGCGGCACAGGCGAATAGAATTCTGACCTTCATGGTTAGTCGCTCCTTGCGTCCATGCCCGCTTCCACGGGCCTCCTATTTCTATCGCTGCTGTAGAGGGGCAGAGACTGGCGCGGCAGCGTCAGCCGAAAGCACACCTCCAGCTCCCGATCCTCAACCAATTGCAGTTGGCCGTTGTGCAGCCGGGCACAGTCCGCGGCTACCGACAGTCCAATGCCGGAGCCCTTCAGCGGCCCCTTGCGTCGGGAACGTCCCTGGTAGAAAGGTTCGAATAGCCTGGGCCGGTCATCCTCCGCAATGGGATCGCCGCTATTGGCCACATCCAGTACCAGCCGATCATGGCCGGCGTGGGCGCGAATCAGCAGATCGCCGCCGTCCTGGCCATAGGCGATGGCGTTGGACACCAGGTTATCGAGAATGCGCCCTACCGCCTTGGAGTCGATCACCCACTCCAGGGGGCCCTCGAAGGACGTCACTCGCATGCGCTTCTGCTCCAGTGCCAGGCGATGCTTGGTGAGGGTGTTCATGACCAGTGTAGCCACGTCCACCTGGGCAAGGGCAACGCGCTGGTTGTGTTGCAGCAGATTGTAATCGAGCAGCTGTTCGATAAGCCGCTGCAGCTCACGGCCACTGCTGTCGATCAGCGAGAGGATCTCGCGCTGGCGCGGGCTGAGTTCGCCCGCCACGCCATCGGAGAGCAGAGCGGAGCCTTCGCGGACGCTGGCCAGGGGGGTCTTGAGTTCGTGGGACATATGGCGCAGGAACTGCTGCTTCTGTGCCTCCAGGTCGCTCAACCGGGTTGACAGCCAGTCGAGCCGATCACCCAGCTGGACCAGCTCTGCAGGCCCCTGGATATCCTCTACCAGAGGCCCCTCGACACCGCTGCCGATGCTCAGGATACGCCGCTCGAGCTGGCGAACCGGGCGAATGATCAGCCAGCTGAACAGCATCATCAGCAGCAGGCTGGCCGACACCAGCGCACCGGTCTGCAGCCAGAGCCGGGACTGAACGGCCTCGGCCTGGTAACGAATCATCTCGATACGGTCATCGATGTGCTGGTTGGTTGCCTGGCGCATGGCATTGGTGTGCTCGGCGAAAGGCACGAACAGGGAAAGCCAGACGTCCAGCGCCTCCGGCTCCAGAACCGGCAATTGAGACAGCAGCAGCATCTGCTCTTCCAGCGCCAGCACATCGCTGTTGCCGGGCAACAGGCGGCGCTGCTGGGCCAACAGCTCAGCGAACTCGGCGTGACGTTCGGCATAGATGTCGAGCAGGCTCTCCTGCTCCACCACAGCGTACTGGCGTGCGCTGCGCTCCATCTCCAGGGCAAGGCTGCTGAGCTGGCGCGCGCGGCGCGTTTCTTCGATGGCCTGCCGGGCGCTGACATCGGCCAGGCGAGACAGCTCTGAGAGTGCCTGACCGGCCTGAAACATCAGGATACCCAGCGGCAGCATCACCACAAGAAATGCCAACATCACCAACTGAGGCAGGGAGCGCGGGCGCCAACGGCGCGAGACCCGTTTGGTCATGACCAGTGTTCTATTCAGTAGAGAGGGGACCGTCATTGGTTCATGCCTGCAGGATAACAGATTCCACGCTCCAACCGCGCCTGGCCAGTCCTCAGTACGTATCAGGTCAAAGAAAAAAAGAGGCCGGCATAGCCGGCCCAAGTACGCAGGGAACTGAAGGGATTGAAAAATATGGGCATCGATCACCTGGTCGAACCATGTCCATATTTTCCATGGGCCTGGGGGCCCCGAAGCACCGTACCGACCCTTGGCTACCAGGAGCGTTCGGCACGGGGGGCGGCGAACCGCCCGACTTCGCTTACCGTGTCGTCACCGCCGTGAATCGTACCGCTGGCGATGCCGTTCTGTTCGATCCCCCGAAGGGGATGAGGCTTCCTTGCCGGGGCATCCTTGCCCTTCCGGTACCATTCCTTGCCTGTTGGCGGTACCCGTCTCATCGCAACCTAAGTTACACATCGCGGAGCAGACGCCGATCATCGTTGGCCCGGATGCACAGGGCATGGGGGGGGGTACCCGAGCTTCCCGATGATCAAAAGTGGTTCGAGCCGTTTGAACCACTTCCGTTGCTCACCCTGTACATTGCCAGAGTCGTGCCAGAAATCTTGCTAATTAAGCAAAAACAATCGCTTGCAATGAAGAAAGAGCGTGCGAATGCCCAGCGGATCGAAATATCGGTCGAAAAACGAGGTCTTCACTCGCAAAGGTGTCACCATTTGACGACACCAAAACTGGATCCCTAGAGAAGGTCTCTAAAAATCAATTACTTGCTTCGTATCCTTTTTGAGACAACTTTTTCCGCGACGTAGCTACGAAGCGACAGGCCGCTACCGACAGGAAATGCCGGCGCGGCTATAGGGGCAATCAAGGGAGGGATTTGACGAGAATCTTGGACTTGCGGGCGTGATTGTAGGTGTCGCGCTTCAGCGGAGGCAGCGCCTCTATATCAGAGGGGCGGAACCCGTGCTCGACGAACCAGTGGGCGGTGTGGGTGGTAAGCACGAACAGCGATGTGAGCCCTAGCCTGCGCGCACGACGCTCCAGGCCGGACAGCAGCAGCGCGCCGCGGGCACCGCCACGGTAGTCCACATGGATCGCCACGCAGGCCAGTTCGCCCATCTCGGCCTCGCCGAAGCAGTGCAGTGCGGCACAGCCGATGACCATGCCGTCGCGCTCGATCACCAGGTAGTCGTCGATTTCGTGCTCCAGGCGCTCGCGGGAGCGAGGCACCAGCATGCCACGGTGCTCCAGCGGCTCGAGCAGTTCCAGCAGGCCGCCGATATCGCTCAGTTCAGCAGGGCGCAGCTGCTCGTAGCGGTGCTGGGTGATCATGGTGCCTACGCCATCCCGGGTGAATAGCTCACCCAGGAGGGCGTCGTGGTTATGCCATGACAGCAGGTGGGTACGTGCCACGCCGTGGCGGGCGGCGGCACAGGCCGCCGCCAGGTGACGTGCCGATTCGCTGCCGGGCACGGCCTGCGCCAGCAAGGGCTCGGCCTCGCCGGGGGTAAGCTGGCGCTGAAGCGCGCCGCTCTCGTCGTAGAGGCCGTCGGCTTCGCCCAGCAGGATCAGCTTGTCGGCGCCCAGCGCCATGGCCGCATGCTGTGCCACTTCGGAGGCATCCAGGTCGAATACCTCCCCGGTGCTGGAGAAGCCCAGCGGCGGCAATAGCACCAGGGAGTTGCGATCCAGCAACCCCTGGACGGCGGAGGTACGCACCCTGCGCACCTCGCCACTGTGGTCGAAGTCGATGCCTTCCCGAACGCCCAGCGGCTTGGCCATGACGAGATTGCCCGACACCACGGTCAGTTCGACACCATGCAGCGGCGTATTGGGCAGCCCCAACGAGAGCCGCGCCTCCAGCCACAGCCGCTGCTCGGCGGCGACACGCTGGACGCACTGCATGATGTCTGCATCCGCCACCCAGCGGCCGTCGTGCCGCAGCGGTTCGATGCCGGCCTCGTCCAGGGCCAGCTGTACCTGGGGGCGAATGCCGAAGACAACGACCAGACGAACGCCGAGCGTATGCAGCAGCGCCAGGTCCTGGATCAGCTGCTCGCCTCGTCCGCGCGCCATGGCTTCGCCCTCGATGAGAATCACGAAGGTTCGCCCACGGTGTGCGTTGATATAGGGCGATGAGTTGCGGAACCAGTCGACGAACGGGAAACGAGTATCCAAGGCCGCTCTCCGGCAGCAGGTGAAAGGGAGGGTGTATTCGCCTTCGACTATATCAGAGCCGGGAAAACGGCGGCACTCTGCCGCCGTCTTGCCGGGCCGTTGTATCTGCGTCAGCCGCCGAAGATCGCCTTGAACAGGAAGAAGAACATGATTGCGAGGCCGGCACCGGCCGGCAGCGTGATCAGCCAGGACATGACGATGGTGCCGATCACCCGCATGTTGAGCGCCGCCATGCCGCGGGCCAGGCCCACGCCCAGCACCGCCCCCACCAGGGTGTGGGTGGTGGAGACCGGCAGGCCGGTGCCCGAGGCCAGCACCACGGTGGTGGCGGCCGCCAGGGTGGCGGCAAACCCCCGGCTGGGGGTCAGCTCGGTGATGCCGGTGCCCACGGTGGCGATCACCTTGTGGCCATAGGTGACCAGGCCGGCAACGATGCCGCCGCCGCCCAGCACCAGCACCCACCAGGGCACCAGGGCCGAGGCGTCGATGACGCCGTCGCTGCGCACCACGCTGATCACCGCGGCCAATGGCCCCACGGCGTTGGCCACGTCGTTGGAACCATGGGCGAAGGCCATGGCACAGGCGGTGAAGATCATCAGGACGCCGAAGACCCGCTCGACGTTGTCGTAGCCGAACTGGTCGTCGGCACGACGCACGATCTTGATCCGGTTCTCCAGGATGATACCGATGCCCATGACCCCTATGCCCAGCAGCACCGAGAACAGCAGGCTCTGGCCGAAGGTGAAGTTGAGGCCCACATGGGTCAGGCCCTTGGTCAGGGTCACCATGGCAATGATGAAGCCGACCAGGAAGATATAGAACGGCACGGTGCGCTTGGCGGCCAGGAGCGGGTCGCGGGCCTCGAAGATCAGGTACTGCACCGACTTGAACAGCACGAAGGCGATGGTGCCCGCCAGCAGCGGCGAAATGACCCAGCTCGAGGCAATGGTGCCGACCCGCCCCCAGGCCACTGCCTCCATGCCCAGCCCCACCGCACCGAAGCCGACGATGGCGCCGACGATGGAATGGGTGGTGGAGACCGGCCAGCCCTTGGCCGAGGCGATCAACAGCCAGATGGCCGCCGCCAGCAATGCCGAGAGCATGCCGTAGACCAGCAGTTGGGGGTCGGCCTGGAGCAGGTCCGGGTCAACGATCCCGCCGCGAATGGTCGCGGTCACCTCGCCACCGGCCAGCCAGGCGCCAAGGAATTCGAAGATCACGGCGATGATGATCGCCTGCTTGATGGTGATCGCCTTGGACCCCACCGAGGTACCCATGGCGTTGGCGACATCGTTGGCGCCGACACCCCAGGCCATGAAGAACCCGAAAAGGCAGGCAAGGATGATGAAGATTTCACCGTGCTGCGCGATGATCGACATAGGGGGTGGTTCCTATGTGGCTGTCAGAAAGGAGTCATTAGTCCGGGATCGCCGGACAGGACGCTGCCCTACCGAGCAGTGAGTATCTGCAGGCGGCTGCCAACGCGCTCGGCACGATCGGAGAGTTCACCTACCCAGTCGATGATCTTGTAGAGAAAGACCACGTCTACCGGCTTGAGTCGGTCTTCGAGATCGAAGAGTTCACGGCGAATGGCGATCTGCTGGTTGTCCGCCTGCTGCTCGAGGGTGTGGAGCTCGCGAATCATGTTATGCATCACGTCCGAAACGTGTCGGCCGAAGCCGGACTCCAGCAGGTCTTCCAGTTCTTCCAGGGCCTGGCGGGCCTGGGCGACACAGGCCACGGCGGTGCGCATGTAGTCGCGCATGGGCTGGGCCAGCTCGCTGGGTACCTGCATCTTGCGACCCAGCATGATGCCGGTAATGTCGCGCACCTTGTTGGCGATCTTGTCCTGGACGGTGATCAGGTCGAGAAGATCGCTGCGCGAGACGGGCAGGAACAACGTATTGGGCAGGTTGAGACGCAGCTCGGTCTTGAGGCTGTCGGCCTCATGCTCCAGCCGGGTGACCTCTTCACGAATCCTGGCGGCGTCCTCCCAGTCGCCGATGAGGCTGGCTTCGAAGAAGGGCAGCAACTGCCCGGCACACTCGTGGGCCTTGACGATGTGGGCCAGCAGCGGCTGGAACGGCGAGCGGCCGAACATCGCGGAAAACGGATTGGGCTTTACCATGGCGTATCATGCGCTTGTGAAATGGCGGCGCCAGTATAAAGACTGGCAAGCTGTTACGTCATGAAAAAATTACACTCGCCACCGGACGACGGCGTGAACAAGGAGTGTGCGACATGAGCCAAGAGGTCGAGTTAAAGCTGGCACTGGGCAGGGATGGCCCCGAACGACTCTGCCGCCACCCGCTGCTGAAAGGCCGGCCGGCAGCGACACACCGGCTCGCCAACACCTACTTCGACACGCCCCGGGGTGAGCTTGAAGCCGCCAGGATGGCACTTCGGCTGCGCCGATCCGACGACACCTGGGTACAGACCCTGAAGACCAGCGGCGAAGGCAGTGGCGGCATGAGCCGGCGCGGCGAGTGGGAGTGGCCGGTGACTGTGGGTGTCGTGGATGGAGGCGTGCCGGATGAGGCCGCGCTGGACCGGCAAGGGCTTGCCGCCCTGCCGCCCATGGCCGAACTGGGCGACGGTGTACTCGAACGGCTGGAGGCCCGCTTCACCACGGACTTCGAGCGCCGCCTCTGGCTGCTCGACCACGCCGGGGCCACCATCGAGGTGGCACTCGACCAGGGCGAGATTCGCACTGCCGGCCATGCAGTGCCGATCCGTGAGCTGGAACTGGAGCTCAAGGCGGGCGCCCCTGCGGCGCTGTGGGACCTGGCGCAGGCCTTGGCCGGGACGATTCCGCTGCGCCCCGCCGATACCAGCAAGGCCGCCCGGGGTGGAGCCCTGCTGAGCGGCCATTGGCGACTGCCCCGAGGCAATACCCCCGCGGAGTGGTTACACCGTGCCATCATGGCGCTGGATGCCCTGGCCGACACCCGGGACGAGGCCTGGCGCCCAGTGGCCGCCGAGGCCATGCAGCGGCTGGCCGCCGATGATACCGGCGAGGGCGACGCTGCCGAACTCGGCGCGGCCCTGGCGGACCCCTGCTGGCTAACCCCTGCCTTCGGTCAGGCCGCCCTGCGCCTTGCTCGTCGCCTCGATAGCACCGAAGGAGCCTCACCGTGAACGAACCTCTTCAGCCCGCCGACGGAGGCCTGCGCACCCGGTTGTTCCAGATCATCTTCGAGTCGGACACCCCGCTGGCCAAGGGCTTCGATATCGCCCTCATGGCAGTGATCCTGATCAGCGTACTGGTGGTGATGCTGGATAGCGTGGAGGGCTGGCACGCCGCCTATGGCGACCTCTTCTACTGGCTGGAGTGGGGCTTCACCATCGCCTTCACCATCGAACTAGCCGTGCGCATCTACATTCTGGACAAGCCGCTGCGCTACCTGAGGAGCTTCTACGGTGTCGTCGACATCATCGCCGTGCTGCCCACCTGGCTGCTGCTGCTGATCCCCGGCGCCCAGACCCTTGTAGTGGTGCGTCTACTGCGGATATTGCGCATCTTTCGCGTGCTGAGGCTGATGCAGTTCGTCGGTGAAGCACAGCTGCTGCTGGATGCCCTGAAGCGCAGCACGCGTCCCATTTTCCTGTTCCTGTTCAGCATCTTCATGCTGGTCACCATCTTCGCCTCGGTGATGTATGTGATCGAGTCCGCCGAGGCGGGGTTCACCAGCATTCCTACCGCCATCTACTGGGCCATCGTCAGCCTGACCACGGTAGGCTATGGCGATATCGTCCCTGCCACACCTCTAGGCCAGGCAATCACGGTCATACTCATGCTCACCGGTTATTCGATCATCGCCGTGCCCACCGGGGTGTTCTCGGCCCAGGTGATCCGCTCGTTACGCGAGGACCGCTACTCCGAGCAGGCCTGCCCCGGCTGCGGACACGACCGCCACGAGAAACGCGCCCGGTACTGCCTGAAATGCGGCACCTGGCTGGACGAAGAAACGCAGGACCCCAATGCGCCAGAGACGGATGACTAGCGGCGAACCGGATTCCACCGCCCGTCACGTCCTGAACGGCGTCAGGTCGCCCCGGCCTTCACGCACGATGGTCGGCGGCAGCTCGCGCAGGTCGACGACGCTGGTGGCCTCCAGGTGGCAGGCGCCGCCATCGATGATCAGGTCGAGCTGGTTACCGAAACGGTCCCGGATCTCTTCAGCATCGGTCATCGGCAGCTCTTCGCCTACCGGAATCAACGTCACGCTCATCAGCGGCTCGCCCAGGGCGTCGAGCAGCGCATGGGTGATGCGATGGTCCGGCACGCGCACGCCGATGGAGCGCCGCTTGGGATGCAGCAGCAGCCGCGGCACTTCGTTGGTGGCGTTGAGAATGAAGGTATAGGCCCCGGGCGTGTGCGCCTTGAGCAGGCGGAAGACGGCGTTGTCCACCTTGGCGTAGGTGCCGATCTCGGAAAGGTCGGAGCACACCAGGGTGAAGTTGTGCTTGTCGTCCAGCGAACGCAGTCGCTTGATCCGCTCGACGGCCTTCTTGTCGCCCAGGTGGCAGCCCAGGGCGTAGCCGGAGTCGGTGGGATAGGCCACGACACCACCATCGCGAATGATCTGAATGGCCTGGTCGATCAGACGCTTCTGGGGGTTCTCCGGGTGCAGCTGGAAATACTGGCTCATGGTCACTCCCTGTTGGTCTGCGTTCAAAGCGGGCTTCACCCGATCGCTCAAACCATCAGTTTATCCTGCGACCGGGGCCTGTGCGACTCACGGCGCGGCAACGCTGCCGACGGGCGGGACGTCGTCGCCAGGGGATGCCTCGATGAAGGCCGCGATCCGCGGGTGGGTCCATACCGGCGCCACCGCGGTACGCGGTACCGGGCTCATGCTGCCCGGCGCCAGGTGGCCGCCGGGAAAGTGGAAGTCGCTTCCCACCGAGGCGAAGAGCCCACGGTCGGCGAGCTGCCGGGCCAGGTCGCGGGTCACGTCGGCGTTCTGGAAGCCGCTGACCAGCTCCGCCGCCTGGCCGCCAGCCTCGGCGAAGGCGTCCAGCAACAGCCCCCGCTTGCGGCGGGTCAGCCCGTGGCGCAGCGGATGCGCCAGCACCGCGACACCGCCGGATTCGAGAATCCAGTCCACGACCTCGGCCAGGGCGGGCCAGTGCGCCTTGACGTCGCCGGCCTTGCCGCTACCCAGGTATTTCTTGAAGGCGGTCGCCATGTCCGGCACCACGCCCGCCGCCACCAGTACGCGAGCGAAATCGGGCCGCCCCAGCGGCCGGTGCGGCCCGGCAAGCTCCCGGGCGCGGGCCAGGGCGTCGGGCAGGCCGATCTTCTCGAGCCGCTGACCGATCACCACGGCCCGGTTCTCCCGGGCCTCAGCCTGTGCCAGCAGCCCCTCGGCCAGGGCACCACTGGCGCCCCGCGGCAGCAGGCCCACCACATGAATACCGATGCCGGACCACAGGGTCGAGAGTTCGGTCCCCGGCAGCAGGCGAACGGCCAGCCGGCTGGCCGTCGCCTGGGCCTCGGCAATGCCGGCCATGCTGTCATGATCGGTAAGCGCCATCAGCCGAACGCCGCGCTCGGCGCACAGGGTGGCCACATCGGCGGGCGCCAGGGCGCCATCGGATGCGGTGGAATGCATATGCAGGTCGACCCCGAGTGGCGTGGGGTCGCCCGAGAAACTGGCAGGTAATGAAAGCATGGGCATGACGAGGAGGGGCGACTTTGTCAGAATAATGGTCCCATGGTGCGCGCCCGACGATAGCCGGTCAACGTCAGCACCCCGTTGGAGACCTGCGGCTCACGCCGCGCACGACCGAGGAAACACGGCGATGCTCTACGCAATCATCAGTGAAGACGTCAAGAACAGCCTGGAACGCCGGCTGGCCGCCCGCCCGGACCACCTGGCACGCCTGGAGAAGCTGCGGGACGAAGGTCGCCTGGTACTGGTCGGCCCCCACCCAGCCGTAGACGCCGAAGACCCCGGCGAAGCCGGTTTCACCGGCAGCCTGGTGGTGGCCGAATTCGACAGCCTGGAGACGGCCAAGGCCTGGGCCGACGCCGACCCCTACATGATCGCCGGCGTCTACGCCAAGGTGACCGTCAAGCCGTTCAAGAAGGTGATGCCCTGACCCGCATCCAATAACGACATGAGCGTCTCCTGACGTACAGAGGCGGTGCTATCCACAGCGCTTACCCACAGCGCATTACCCACAGCTCCTGTGGATAACACTGTTGAAACGCCGCGGATGCCTGCCGCTATCCCCCATGGCAGCCCGCTGAAATGAAATCGATCACATATTGAGCAGCGCGGGCCAGGCCTGGCGCGCTGCCCGCTTGGTCAGGAGATGCCGTGTCCACCCTCCCCCCTCTCGCCGGTCTCGAGACCGCCCACCTCGACTGGACGACCAACGAGGACGGCGAAGCCAGCCCGCTGTCGACCCGGTTTGGCGATGTCTATTTTTCCCGCCACGACGGCCGGGCGGAAACCGAGCACGTCTTCCTCGCCGGCAACGACCTGCCCCGCCGCTTCGCCGGCTGGCCCGCCGGCAGGCCCTTCGTCATCGGCGAGACGGGCTTCGGTACCGGGCTCAACATGCTCTGCGCCTGGGCCTGCTTCGATGCCCACGCCCCGGCCGAAGCACGGCTGCACCTGGTGTCCACCGAGCGCTACCCGCTGAGCCGTGGCGAGCTGGAACGGGCGCTGGCCGCCTGGCCGGACCTGGCCGGGCGCGCCGAGCGCTTGATTCGCCAATGGCCCGAGCCGGTGGCCGGCGTGCATCGGCTTTGGCTCGACGAACGGGTCACGCTGGACCTGCACTTCGGCGACGCTGCCGAGCGCCTGGCGCTTCTCGAGGGCCGGATAGACGCCTGGTTCCTGGACGGCTTCGCGCCGTCGAAGAACCCCGAGATGTGGCGCCCCGAGCTGTTCGCCGCCATGGCGGCACGCTCCCGGCCCGGGGCGACCTTCGCCACCTTCACCTGTGCCGGTGTCGTCAAGCGCGGGCTGGTTGATGCCGGCTTCGCCTGGCGCAAGGTGCCGGGCATCGGGCGCAAGCGGGAAATGCTCGCCGGCGAGATCGCCTTGCCGCCCGTCGACACCCGCCGGGAGCCTGCCCCCTGGTTCACTCCCCCGCCGCCACACCCGACGCGCCACGTGGCGGTGATCGGTGCCGGTATCGCCGGCGCCAGCACCGCCGCCGCCCTGGCTCGGCGCGGCATTTCGGTCACGCTGATCGACCGCTTCGACCGGGCCGAGCTGGGCATTACTCACCTGCAGGGGGCGCTCTACGTCAAGCTGGCCGTGGAGACCAACCTGCAGAGTCGCGCTTACCTGGCCGGCCTGCTCCACAGCCGGCGCTGGCTGGCCAATCTCGACCCGCGGCAGGCGCTGTGGCGACCCAGTGGCGTGCTGCAGCTGGCGCTGAGCGAGAAGGAGCAGGCCCGCCAGGCACGCTTCCTGGACAACCACCCCTTGCCGGAAAGCGTGGTGCGCGGGCTCGATGCCGAGGGGGCCAGCGCCGCCGCAGGCATCAGGATCGACACTCCTGCGCTGGACTACCCCGGTGCCGCCTGGGTCAAGCCGCTGGAACTGTGTGTGAAGCTGGCCAGGACACCCGGCATCGGCTTTCGCCGCGGCGAGGTGACGGAGCTGGTGGGTTCTGATGCGGGCTGGACGCTGACCCTGGCCGACGGCGAGCGCATCGAGGCCGACCAGGTGGTGGTCGCCACCGCCAGCGAGGCTGGCAGGTTTCCCCAGACATCGGCGCTGCCGCTGCAGCCGGTACGCGGCCAGGTCAGCCAGCTGGCGCTGCCCGAAGGGGCCCCTGCGCTGGGTCGCGTGGTGTGCGCCGGCGGCTATGTGCCACCGGCGGCGGATGGGGTGCTCAATTTCGGCGCCACCTTCGGGCCCGGCGATACCGAACCGGCAGAGCGCGAGGCCGACCACGCCGCCAACCTGGCGGAGCTGGAGCGGGGCCTGCCCCACTTCGTGGCGGCGCTACGCGAGGCCGGTGCCGACCTGTCGCCCCAGCGGCTCGCCGGCCGCGTGGGGGTGCGGGCGGCAAGCCCCGACAAGTCGCCCTACTGCGGCCCGGTGCCCGATGCCGCCGCCTGGAGTGAGGACTACGCCACCATGGCCAAGGACGCCACTCGGGTGCCGGACACTCCCGGGCGCCACCACCTGGGGCTGTGGATCAGCGCTGCCCACGGCTCACGCGGCCTGGCCAGCGCGCCGCTGTGTGCCGAGCTGATCGCCTCGCGAATCTGCGACGAGCCGCTGCCGCTGGAGTGGCCGCTGGTGGATCACCTGCATCCGGGGCGGCGCGTCATTCGCGACCTGATCCAGGGCAAGCCTGGTCCATGACATCATTGCCGGGCGTTCCCACAGCGTGGGTGCTGTCCCGGACCTGGCAGGTCCTGGCGAAGTCCCGTGCGGGGCGCCCCAGGTGATAGCCCTGACCGAAGTCGATACCCAGCGCCGCTACGGCGGCCAGCACCTCCTCATCCTCGATAAACTCGGCGACGGTGCTGACTCCCAGGCTCTGGGCCAGGGTCACGATACTCTTGACGAAGGCCATGTACTTCTCGTCATTGAGCATGTTGCGAATGAACTCCCCTTCGATCTTGATCATATCGATGGGGAACTGCTTCAGGTAGCGGAAGGACGAATAGCCCGAGCCGAAATCGTCGATGGCGAAATTGAAGCCCTCGAGCTTGAGGTCGAGTACGAACTTCTCCAGCAGCTTGAGGTTGCTGACGGTCTCGCGCTCGGTCAGCTCGAAGACGATGCGCTCTGGCAGGATGTCGTAGTCGATGGCCAACTGGTGAATATGACCAATGAACTCACCTATTATCAGTGACTTGGGCGACAAGTTGATAAACAGCATGCCCTCGTAGCCCTGCTCATGGATCTGGGCAAAGGCCTTCTCAATCAGCAGGTAGTCCATCTTGTGGATGACGCCGATGCTCTCGGCGATATCGATGAACTCCCCGGCAGGCACGATGCGATCATCGACCTGGATTCGCATCAGTAGCTCGTGGATATTCACCTCGCCGGTGCGTACGTCGGCGATGGGCTGGAAATAGGGCACGATGCGCTGCTCCTCGAGCGCACTGAGCACCATCTGGTTCTTCTCTCCCACTTCGCGGAACACCGCCGCCACCTCCTCGCTGTCCGGCAGTGCGATGCAGTTCTTCCCCTTCCGCTTGGCCTTGTACATCATGTTGTCGGCCATCAGGAAGAGGTCATGGGGATTGCTGGCATGGTTCGGGTAGCTGGCGATGCCGATCGAGGTGGTCGCCCTGACCGTGGAGCCGTCCGGGGCGGTCAGTACCTGGCTGGTCAGACTGTCGGCGATACGCAGCCCCACGGAGTAGGCCTGCTGCTGCTCGGTCTCGGGCAGGATAATGGTGAACTCGTCGCCACCATAGCGGGCCAGGAAGTCGCCGGGGCGCACCGATGCCGACAGTGTCTCGGCAACGGCCTGCAGGAACTGATCGCCGAAGGCATGCCCGTGACGATCGTTGACGTGCTTGAAGTTGTCGAGGTCGAGCATCAGCAGGCTGAAATGATCCTGGTGCCGGGTCGAGCGGCCCACCTCGTAGTTGAGCATGTCCTTGAAGATGCGCTGGTTGTGCAGCTGGGTGAGCGGGTCGCGGGTGGCGTAGAACTCCAGATCCCTGGTGTACTTGTAGATCGCCTTGACCGAGCCGACCAGGTTGAGCAGCGTCGACAGGATGCCTTCGATGACGATGTGGCGGATCGGGTCCTGTGCCAGGTCGGACTGCACGCCAATACCCACGATGCCGCCGATCTTGGGTGCCTCCAGTAACAGCGACTTGGTCTGAAGCCGGATATCCTCGGCAGTGAGTTCCGCCGCCAAGGGAACCCCTTCACCACAGGGGTGAACGGAATGGTGAATCACTTTGAGTACGGTGGGTCCCACACCGTGGGGCTTGGCTTCCACCAGCTGTGTGAGGATCCGTTCGAAGGTCTCGCGGGTTTCCACCACGACTTCGTGATACCAGAAGACCTCCAGCTCATAGCCCTCCTCCTCCACCTGGAATATCGTCACCAGAGTGTGGGCCGGCATGATGGTATTGATCTCCGCCAGCAGCTCCTTGATGAACTCGCGCCAGTCGCGCACGACTTCAGAGGTGATGATGAACTTGCTGAGCAGGCGAATCTCGAACTCGAGGATATCCTTGTCGACAGCCACGTCCTTGAGCCGGCCGACCAGGGCATTGACGTGCTGGTAGGCGCTATCGAGTTCGCGGAAGTGGACGTCGATATCGCTGACATCCAGCTGTCGGAAATCCTCCACGGAATTGACCGCCGCCAGGCGTGAGCGGAAGGCATCCAGGGAGTCACGGATGCGACCGGCGAAAAGGGTCGAGATCGCCGCCGCCAGCAGCAGGATCAGCAGGGAGGCGACGATGAACATGGCCACGTAGTTCTGGCGCATCTCACGGCTGATTGGTGCCATGTCGTGCTGGATGTCGATGACACCCAGTACATCGCCGCTGGCCGCGTTCTGGTGGCATGTCAGGCAGTCGGAGCGGGCGATCAGCGGCATGATACGCCGCACCGTACCATCTTCACGCCATACCCGCTCGCCGCCCGAAGCCAGCGCAGAAAGAATGACGATATCCATGTCGGGCTGCTCGACTTCGCCGTAACGCTCCGCGACCCGGTCGCCACGATAGAATTCGAAGCGATAGCCGGAGCCTTCGTGGGCACGCCGGGTCTCCTCGACGAAGGCTTCCATCTGCTCCCGGTTCCAGCCCTGCCGCATGACCTGCAGCATGGCATTGAAGCTCTGTCGAGCAAGGGTCTCGGAAGTCTGTTCGGCCTGACGGGCCAGGATATCCTCGTAGAGCAGCGTGGCCACCAGGGTCACCCCCAGGAAAACCGCCAGCGAGGCCGACAGGATGGCCATCAGCACGAACCCCTTGAGGGTCCTGAAGCAGGTGAAAAGCGATCGAGCCATGGTCAGCATTGCAAACCCATCCTTCGAGACAGGAGCCAGCAAACCACTACCCTAGTTGAGAGATTTCGGCTGAAGTACTAGAAATATCATCCGAGGTGTTGAGAATATTGATCAAATGATTTGGATCAATTCCCTGTTACATTTCTCGCCCACCGAGACTGAACAATGGTCGCAAGACGTCACCCCTCCTCTTCGTCATCCGCCAGGTCGCGGCCGAAGGCGCGCCACTGGGCCAGGGTCATCACCTCGGTGGTTTCGGTCTGCAGGTCGTGGGCGATCAGCAACTCGCCCCGCTCCAGCTGCTGCCTGAGTTCACCGACCCAGCCGCGCATGCCCTCGCCAGTGTCGGTGGTGTCGTAGCCCTGCCGGGTGACGAAGGTCTCGAGCAGGGCCTCCAGGGTCTCGGGCGGCAGCATGCGGTAAGGCACCTCGATGAAGCGGCCGTCGTTCATTGCGCTGCCTCCTTGCCGCTCTCCCAGGCTTCGAGGCGTTCCAGGAAGCCCTGCTCGTCGAGCACCGGCACCCCCATCTGTTCCGCCTTGGCGAGCTTGCTGCCGGCGCCGGGTCCTGCCACCACGGCGGCGGTCTTCTTCGAGACGCTGCCGGCCACCTTGGCGCCGAGCGCCTGGAGGCGCTCCTTGCCCTCATCGCGGGTCATGCTTTCCAGTGTGCCGGTCAGCACCCAGGTCTGGCCGGCCAGGGGCTGGGGACGATCGCCGACCACCTCCTCTTTCCAGGTCAGGCCCAGGGAGCGCAGCTCCTCGATGGTCTCGCGATTGTGGGGCTGCCGGAAGAAGGTGTACACGTGGGAGGCAACCACGGGGCCCACGTCCTCGACGGCCTCCAGGTCGGCAACCTCGGCCTCCATCAGGGCATCCAGGGTGCCGAAGTGGCGCGCCAGGTTGGCGGCGGTGGCCTCGCCTACCTCGCGAATGCCCAGGGCGAAGATGAAACGCGGCAGAGTGGTCTGCTTGGCCTTTTCCAACGCCGCCACCAGGTTGTCGGAGGATTTCTGCGCCATGCGAGGAAGCGTTGCCAGATCCTCGGCCTTGAGCCGGAAAAGGTCAGCCGGTGTCTTGACCCAATCGAGCTCGACCAATTGATCGATCAGCTTCTCGCCCAGGCCGTCGATATCCATTGCCCGACGCGAGGCGAAATGCTTCAGCGCCTCCCTGCGCTGGGCACTACAGTAGAGCCCACCGGAGCAGCGTGCCACTGCTACGCCCTTGAGACGTTCGATTTGCGAATGGCACACCGGGCACCTTGAGGGCGATGTGATACGCATCAAACCGGCAATAACGGGGGGCTTTCGAGAGCCATGCTTCAGCCAGCGCCGCAAAGCGGGCCGACTCCGGCGTAGCGAAGGGCCCTGCCGTCGAAGCGAAGTCCCACGCCGTTGTAGATTCCGGGAAATATCACGTGAAGGCGACACTTTACGGACAACTTTAGGAATAACATCACCGGCCCGGTAAACGTTGACGACATCACCTATCCGCAGGCCGAGCCGAAGGATTTCTCCCATGTTGTGCAGGGTGGCGTTACTGACCGTAACACCACCCACTTCTACAGGTTCCAGCTTAGCCACCGGTGTCAATGCACCAGTCCGCCCCACTTGCCATTTCACATCCTTCAGGGTGGTCTGCTTCTCTTGAGCCGGGTACTTATAGGCGATCGCCCAGCGCGGCGCCCGGGCGACGAAGCCCAGCTCGCGCTGCAGGCGCAGGTTGTCGACCTTGATCACCGCTCCGTCGATATCGTAGCCAAGGGCATCGCGCCTTTCGCCGAGATCCCGGCAGTAATCGATCACCCCGCAGGCGCCCTTCACCACCTTGAACTCGGGATTGACACGGAACCCCCACTCACGGAGAAGCGACATTTGCTCACTGTGAGTAGGAGTATCGATATTAGCAAGGCTCGCCATCTCTTGAACAAGCTGATAGGCGGTGAACTCCAGGGGGCGGGTGGCGGTGATACGCGGGTCGAGCTGGCGCAGGCTGCCGGCGGCGGCATTGCGCGGGTTGGCGAAGACCTTGCCGCCCTCTTCCCTCGCCTTGTCATTCATGGCCTCGAACTCGGCGTGGCGCATGGTGACCTCGCCACGGACTTCCAGTCGTTCGGGCCACTCTTTGCCACGCAGCTTCTGGGGGATTGATTTCAAAGTCTTGAGGTTGGAGGTAATGCCCTCACCGGTACGACCATCGCCCCGGGTGACACCCGAGGTCAGTTGGCCCCGCTCGTAGACCAGCGACACGGCGGCGCCGTCCAGTTTGGGCTCACAGCAGAAGGCCAGCTCGTCGCCGTCCCTCTCCAGGCGATCGCCAAGGCGCTTGACGAAGGCCTTGAGTTCCGCTTCGGCGAAGGCATTGTTCAGCGACAGCATAGGCACGGCGTGCGCCACTTTAGGAAAGCCTTCAGCGGGGGCAGCGCCGACTCGCTGGGTGGGCGAGTCGGGTCTGACCAGTTTGGGGTAGGCCTCCTCAAGTTCCTGGAGCCGACGCAGCCGACGGTCGTAGTCGGCGTCGGTCATGCGCGGCTCATCGAGCACGTAGTAGCGATAGTTGGCGTCGTCGAGTTCGGCGCGCAGCGTGGCGACTTCATCAAGGATTTTCTTTTCGGGCTGGTTCATGCGTCTCTGTATCTCGAAGCTGATTTCCTGCCGCCGTGAACACGACAACCCCGTGATTGCTCACGGGGTTGTCGGTGGGTGCGGCATGGTACTCGGTCAGGCGTCAATTTACCTGGTAGCGATTGAGGCGGTTGCGGCGCTCGAACTCCTGCACGCGCTGGCGGGCAAACTCCACGGTCTGGGCCGTCATGACGCTGTGATTCTCGTCCTTCAGCTCGCCACCCAGGTTGCGCACGATAACCATGGCGGTTTCCACCATCGCTTCGAAGGCTGCCGCCGTGTCCAGCGCGCCGGGAAGCGGCATCAGCAGGGTGACGCCAGGCGTGCGGAACGCATCCATGGCCTCGATGGGGAAGGTCCCGGGCTTGATCACGTTGACCATGGAGAATTGCAGCTCGCTCTCCGGGTCCTCGGTCTCGAAACGATGGAAGATACCCATCTCACTGCTGTAGCGCAGGCCGCAGGCCAGCATCAGGTCCAGCAGCGCCTCGCCGGAGAAGCCCTGCTCGTCACGGGAAAGCACGCTGATGACGATAACCTCATCGGAATGGCTGAGGGTTTCCCGGGCGCGCTCGGCATTGACGTCGTGCCGCAGGGCCTTGGCCAGGGTCGGGTGGGCTCGCACCACGTCATCGTCGAACATGGCACCATCCGGCTCGCCGTTCCAGTCTTGCTCGGCAGCGGACGGCTGCGGCTCGAAGGTGAGATCGTCACGCTCTGCCACTTGTTGTTGCCGCGCCCGCGGGGGTGCGAACAGTGGATCGTCGTCGTCGGCCATCTCGATCGCCTGGGCTTCGAGGCGGCGGCGCTCGGCGTCCCTGGCGGCCTGCTCGGCCTCGGCCTCACGGCGACGCTGGGCATCCTGGGCGGCCTTCTCTGCACGCGCCTGCTCACGGCGCGACTTTTCCAGCTGCTTCTCTTCCCGCCGCTTGGCCAGGCGCTGCTGCATGGACGCGCCGAAGCGCTGCATTGAATGACCCATGCGCCGCGAGCGGCTCTTGAGCGAATCCGTCATGCCCTCCAGGTCGACAAGGCGGTAGCGCTCGTCGTCATCATGCAACGCTTCGTGATCGTGAGGATCGGCTGCCAGCGGTTCGGCTGCCATGGCGGCGGGGGGCTCGGCATCGTCCAGCGCCGAGAGCGTCGGCTCGCGACGCGGCACATCCGTTTCGGCACCGTCAGAGGGCTGCGACGTAGCGGCAGCAGGATCTGGCTGACGCGCCTGCATGGTCGGTTGCACGCTGGGCTCGGCTGGCGCTTCCACTTCCTTGGGCGCAGGTTCACCGAGCGTGGGCTCGGTGCTGGCGGCAGGCGTTCGTTCGTGCTGATCGCGTGTGAGTGCAGTGTCGCGACGAGTGGGCTCGCTGGGCAACGGCGACGCACCCCTGGTGCTTGTCGCATCGAGCGATGACTCGGCCCGAGCGGGCGTCTGGACGTCGTCACGCGGTGGCGACGCCGCTGCCGGCGGCGGGCTTGCCACGGGCCGTTCGGGCGCGTGCCTCGCAGCCTTCAGGCCAGACAGCACCCGAGAAGGGCCGGGGTGCTCCTGGCGCTTCAACTTGGGCTTGGGTTTGCTCTGCCCCTGGTCATAGCTGGCAGGGCTGATGACACGCGCCCCACCGTTGGGCAGTTCCCAATTGGTGTCAGCCTCGGACGATGCTGTTGCGTCATCGATACCGTGGTTGCTCTGTTCCCCTACCTGGTCCAGGCGGGGCACTCGGCGCTGGCGTTTCAGGCGACGTACCCCATCAACTACGATGAGAGTCACCAGTGCCAGCCCCAGAATGATCAGCCATTCTCTAAGTTCCATGGGTCGTCTTGCCTATCACTAGGGCGCCATGCCGGATGGATGTCCGTCAACAGCATAGCGCGATTGCCTAAAAAAGGGCCACTTTTTTTATTTGTCAAGCCCCGGCATTATCGCTTGAGAGTCCAATCGACCCTGCGCCTTTCCCTGTCATTTCACACTTCGATAGTGTGATCAGACCATGATATACATTCTGATATCGCGTTTCTTCCACGCTTGCAAGCCCTGTCAGGCCTCGGCCAGCGCGGCGGCCTCCTCGACACCTACCGCAACCAGACGTGAAACGCCGGGCTCCTGCATGGTAACACCCATCAACCTTTCCGCCGCCTCCATGGCGATCTTATTATGGGTGATATAGATAAACTGCACCGAATCCGACATGTCCTTCACCAACTTGGCATAGCGTCCCACATTGGCATCATCCAGCGGTGCATCCACTTCGTCGAGCATGCAGAAAGGGGCAGGATTGAGCTGAAAGATAGCGAAGACGAGGGACAGGGCAGTCAGTGCCTTTTCGCCCCCCGAGAGCAAGTGAATGGTGCTGTTCTTCTTGCCGGGAGGGCGTGCCATGATCGCCACGCCGGTGTCCAGCAAATCATCCCCGGTGAGCGTCAACCATGCGGTTCCACCGCCGAAGACTCGGGGGAAAAGCGTCTGCAGTCCCTGGTTGACCCGCTCGAAGGTGTCGCGAAAACGGGTACGGGTTTCCTGGTCAATACGCCGGATCGCCTTCTCCAGCGTCTCCAGCGCCTCGTTCAATTCAGCCTGCTGGGCCTCCAGGTAG
This sequence comes from Halomonas sp. ANAO-440, assembly GCF_019915905.1. Taxonomy (NCBI): domain Bacteria; kingdom Pseudomonadati; phylum Pseudomonadota; class Gammaproteobacteria; order Oceanospirillales; family Halomonadaceae; genus Halomonas; species Halomonas sp. ANAO-440. The sequence continues at coordinate 28,256 of NZ_JAHXBV010000008.1, forward strand.
TCGCGACGCTCGGCCTGCTGGTCGTACTCCTCGATGGCGGCGAGGTTGATCGCACCCAATCGGCGGACTCGCTCGGCGACCTCCTCCAGCCGGGCCTGCCAGGCGGATTCGGTGGCCTCGGGGTCCAGCACCTCCAGCAGGGCAGCAACCTCATGACCCAGCTCCTTGAGCTGCTCGTCCTGGGTTTCCGCCTTGAGGGCGAGGGCCTGGACCTGCATGCGTGACTCCTGGAGGCGCTCGCGGATCCCTTCCAGGTTGCGTTCGTGCCCCTGGCGAGCCTGCTCGTCTTCGCGCAGCCGTTCGGCCAGCTCGGCGGCACGGCCGCGCACTTCATTGAGCGCTCGCTCGTCGCCTTCACGCCGGTGCAGCAGGTCGTCGAGGCGTTCGCGCTGCTCCTCGTCGGGCTCTCGCAGCTGTTCCAGCGCATCGCTCAGTTCGCTACAGCGGTCCGCAAGGCGCTGGCGGACATCGCCGGCACGCCCCTGCTGTTCCGCCAGGCCCGCCCGCTCGGTGGAGAGCCGCTGGTGTTCCAGTGCCAGCTGCTGTGCGCGCTCGTTGAGCGGGCGCTGGCGGGCACGCAGCGAGGCAAGCCGCTCTCGGCTCTGGCTGCGCTCGCGCTCCAGCCGCTCGCGCTGCTCGGCGCCCTCTTCGAGGCTCGCCATGGCCTGCTGCCACTGTTCACGGGCCTCCTCGATGGCCAGCCGCGTCTCTTCACCGCTCTCGCGCAGCCGCTCGACTTCTTCGACCAGTTCAGCGGCACGCCCCTGCAGATGCTCGAGCCGGCTGGCCAGGCCGCTGTCCTGGACCGCCAGCTGCTGATGCTCAGTGGCCAGGCGGCGCTCATCGTGGCGTACGCCTTCCAGGGCGCCTTCGGCCTGCTCGACCCGCTCGCGCTCGACGGCCAGTTCGGCGTCCTGGGCGACCAGTCGGGTCTCGACCTCGTCCAGCTCCGCGGCGACCTCTTCCCGACGCCGCCGGCTGACCAGCAGTGCGTCAGGGCCTGCGCCCTGGCCGCGGTGGCGTATCCAGTCACGCCCCAGCCATAGCCCCTGCGGCGTGATCAGGCTCTCGCCTGCGGCCAGGCCTTCGCGTTCCCCCCAGGCCTGGGCATCGCTTTCCACGCAGCGAATCGCCTCCAGCCAGGCCGTAGCGGCTCCGGCGCCACGCACCCTTGCCGCCAGGCTATGGGACTGCGGCTCACCAACGGTATCAGGGGAGAGCGCACCCAGTTCGGCGGGCGGCGCAGCGCTTGCGGCCTGAAAGGTGTCGGGTGTGGCCAGCCGCGCCTTGAGCCACGGCGCCAGCACCCAGGAGACGCTGGCTTCCCAACCGGGGTCGACCGTCAGGGACTCCCCCAGCCGGGGGGCATCGCCCAGGCCGTGGTCGGCCAGGTGGCTTGCCAGCGCTTCGTCCGGATCGGTCAGAGCGGCCTGGATCAGCGCGTCCAGCGAGGCGAGCTCACCCTGGAGCACGCTGCGCCGGGCACGCTGTTCTTCGCGTCCCTGCTCCAGCGCGGCGGCGGCGGCGCGGGCCGTGTCGCGCTGTTCCTGCAGCTGCTCGCGCCGCGCCTCGGCGCTCTCCTGCTCCAGCTGGAACTCGGCAAGTCGCTCCTGGAGTTCGCCCCGCCGGGCCTGCAGCTCGGCCAGGTCCGGCAGCTCCTGCTGCTGCTGGCGGCGGCGCTGCTCGTCGGCGTCCAGCCGTGCCAGACGTTCTTCCAGTTCGCGCAGGCGATCCTGCGCGCGCTCGGCTGCGCGGCTGGCCTCCCGCCAGCCCTCGCTGAAGGCCTCATAGGCGAGTTCGGCCTCCTCGGCAGCCGGCTCAGCGTCTTCCAGCATCGCCTCCATCTCGGCCAACTGTTCGGCGACTTCCTCCTGCTCGGGGCCCAGGCGCTCGAGCCGCTCGTCAAGCCCTGCCAGCCGCGCCTGGTCCTCTTCACCCAGCCGGTCCAGCTCGGCCAGCTCGCGATGGGCACTCTCCAGGTCGCGCCCCAGCTGGGTTTCCCGGCTGCGCGCGTGCTCCAGGTTCTGCTCCAGCCGGGCGATGGCGCCGGTGGTCTCGAAGAACCGCGCCTGACACGCTTCCAGCTCTTCGGCCAGGCGGTCATGGCCGGCCCGAGCCTCCTCGAGGCGGGTCTCGCACTGGCGCATGCCGAGGATCTCGCGCTCCACCGCGGTTTCCAGTTCGCGGACACGGCCCTCCTCCTCGCCCTGCCGTGCGCGCAGCGCGCGGCCACGCAAGAGCGCCAGCTCACCCTTGAGCCGGTGCTCTTGCGTCTTGAGGGTCTGGTAGCGCCGCGCCGCCTCGGCCTGCCGCCGCAGGCGCTCCAGCTGCTTGTCGAGCTCTTCGCGAATGTCGTCCAGCCGCTCGAGATTCTCGCGGGTGCGCCGCATGCGGTTCTCGGTCTCCCGGCGGCGCTCCTTGTACTTGGAGATCCCGGCGGCCTCTTCCAGGGTGGCGCGCAGCTCCTCGGGACGCGCCTCGATCAAGCGCGAGATCATGCCCTGCCCGATGATGGCGTAGGAACGCGGACCCAGGCCGGTGCCCAGGAAGAGGTCGGCGATATCACGGCGACGACACTTCTGGCCGTTGAAGAAGTAGGCGGACTGGCCGTCGCGGGAGACCTGACGCTTGACCGCGATTTCGGCGTACTGGGCGTAGAGGCCGCCCATGCTGCCGTCGCTGTTGTCGAAGCGCAGCTCGATGGCGGCCTGCCCCACCGGCTTGCGCGCGGTGGAGCCGTTGAAGATGACGTCGGTCATCGATTCGCCGCGCAGGGTCTTGGCCGAGGACTCGCCCATGACCCAGCGCACGGCGTCGATGATATTCGACTTGCCGCAGCCGTTGGGCCCGACGATGGCGGTCATGTTTCCATCGAAGGGCACCGTGACCGGGTCGACGAAGGACTTGAACCCGCTCAGGCGAATCGAGGTGAGTCGCATCCCGACTACTCGACGAGACGGTCGATGACAACCTCCGTGGGTTCACCGTCGACGCTGCCCACGGCGACCCCATCGAGATCACCGAACATGTCCCCGGGTGCCGGCGTGGCGTCGCCGCTGGAGGTAACGCGTACCAGCAGCCTGGCCTCGCTCACCTGCGACAGGCTCGCTTCATCGGACATGGCATGGCGGTCGTCGAGCACCAGGCTCGTGGGCAGGTCGCCGAGCGTGACACGGGCCACGGCCAGCGGGGGTAGCTCACCTGCCATGTCGCGGGCAATGATGAAGACACGAGTATCGTCATCGAGCATTCCCTGCAGGCTCTCGTCCAGGCGAACACTGACGTGGATGCCGGGCCCCTGGGCGATGGGCTCCTGCTCTTCCGGGGCAACGCCGAGGCGCTGCTGGGCGATGCGAATGCCTTCCCGCAGGGCTTCCGAGGAGCTGGAGTCTGACATGCCGGCGATAGCGCGACGCCAGCGATCGATGGCCAGCTCGTAATCACCGCCGTCGAACGCCTGGACCCCAAGCATGCCGAGGATGGTGGGCTCGCGGGGGTCACGCTCCAGGGTCTCGTCGACCAGTGCCTGCACTTCGCCGGTGACACTGCGGTTGGCCATGAAGAACTTCAACTGGGCCTTCTGCGCCAGCAGCGAGGCCTGCCGCCCCTCGAGTTCGATCAGGTTCTCCAGCGCATTCAGTGCCGCGGTGCCCTGACCGGAATCGCGGTAGATGGGGTAGAGAGAGGCCCAGACATTGGGGTTGTTCGGCTGGCGCTCTGCCTGCTGTTCCAGGCGCTCCACCAGCGTCGGCATGGAGTCGCTCTCCTGGAAGGCCTCGTAGATTGCCAGGTCGCCTTCGGCGCCGTGCTGCAGGTACCAGGCCACCGACCCGATCACCACCGCCACCGCCACCAGCGGGACGACAAGACGGCCGGAGGCGGGCGAGTGCAACGGAGAACGCTTAAGGTCCTCGGTATCCTCCAGCAGGCTGCGATCGAGCTCCAGGCGATCCTCCTCGAAACGGGCCTGGTCGATATCGCCCCGCTCCAGCGCCGCTTCCAGCGAGGCCAGGCGGCGGCGATAGATCGCCACGTTCTGTTCCGCGGACTTGTCGTTTTCCTCGAAGCTGACCTGGGCATCGTATACCAGGCGCGCCCGCCGCAGAGGAGCCACCAGAAACCACAGCGCCGGCAGCAGGAGAAGAGCAAAGGCAAGCCACAACAGACTCATGGGGTTCTCCCGCGGTTGATCAGGGCGTCGAGACGCGCACGCTCTTCGTCGCTCAGGGCACGGGCCGAGGCATTGCGCCGGGCGCGCACCACCAGCACCACCAGAATGCCGCCCAGTACCACCAGCCCGGCCGGCAGCCCCCACAGCAGGTAGGTACGGCCTTCCAGGCGCGGGTTGTAGAGCACATAGTTGCCGAAACGCTCGACCATGTGGTCGCGAATTTCCATGTCTGCCCTATCGGCCATCAGCATTTCGTAGACCCGGTCACGCATGTCCCGGGAGACCGGCGCGTCGGAGTCGTTGATGGCCTGGTTCTCGCAGGTCGGACAACGCAGCGAGGCGGTCAGGCTACGATAGCGCTGCTCCATGACCGGGTCGTCGAATTCTCTTACCTCGATGGCTCCGGCATGCACCATGCCGGCCATCAGCAGCAAAAAGAAACCAGTGAGGGTCAGTCGAATCACTGCCATTTTCCCACCTCCGGCAGGATGTGTTTACGAATGTCTTCCGGCGAGATATAGCCGGTGTGGTGATAGCGGATGATACCGTCGCGATCCACCAGGAAGGTCTCGGGCGCCCCGTAGACACCGAGCTCGAAGCTCAGGTCGCCTTCCGGATCGAAGATATTGACTTCGAAGGGGTCGCCGAAGTCCTGCAGGAAACCCATGCCCTTCTCACGGGTGTCCTTGTAGCTGATCCCCACCAGGCGGATGCCGCGATCGGCCAGGTCGAGCAGCTGGGGCATCTCGCGCTTGCACTCCGGGCACCACTCGCCCCAGACGTTCACCAGGGTGACCTGGCCTAGGAACAGCGACTCATCCACCCGCTGCTCCGGATCCTTCAGGGTTTCCTTGTTGAAGGCCGGGAAGTCCCGGGCCATCAGCGCGGAGTCGCGGTGGAACGGGTTCAGCGACAGCCCCTGGTAGAGAAACACCGACAGCACCAGGAAGCCGATCAGTGGCAACAGCAGTATCAGGCGCCGCGTCATGCCGTGGCCTCCTTCGACGCCGCGGGCCCCGGTGCCATTTCCGGATCCTCCGACGTGGCCAGGCGCCGATAGCGGCGATCGGCCACTGCAAGGATGCCGCCACCGGCCATCAGCAGGCCACCCAGCCAGAGCCAGCGCACGAAGGGCTTGTACTGCACCCGCATCGCCCAGGTGTTGTCGCCGAGGTCCTCGCCCATGGCCACGTAGAGGTCACGGAACAGGCCGGGGCGCAGCGCGACCTGGGTCATGGGCATGCCGCGGGCGATGTAGAGGCGCTTTTCGGGGTTCATGGTGAAGCTGCGGCTGCTGCCATCACGCTGAACCTCGATCACCGCCCGGTCGGCCAGGAAATTGGCGCCGCGACGGCTGGTGAGCTCGGTCATGGTGAAGGTGTAGCCCGCGACCTGGGCGCTGTCCCCCACGCCCATGCGCACGTTGCGCTCGATGTTGTAGTTGGAGACCACCGCCACGCCGATGATGGTCACCGCCACGCCAAGGTGGCCAAGCTGCATGCCCCAGTAGGCCAGGGACAGCTTCTTGAGTCCGGCGATGCGCGTCGATGCATGCCGGGTCTTTTCATAGATGTCCCGGAACATCGGCAGCACGATCCACATGGCGGTTACCAGGCCGATAGCGACCCAGGCGTTCCACTCCTGCCCGAAGATGAAGGGCATGGTGACGCCGATCACCAGCGCTGCGACACCGGCGAGCCAGAGCCGCTTGACCAGCGAGCGGACCTCGGTCTGCTTCCAGCGTGCGATGGGGCCGAGTCCCATGAAGATGCACATGATCACCGTGAGCGGCACGAACAGGGCGTTGAAGTACGGGGGGCCCACGCTGATCTTGCCCAGGTTGAGGGCGTCGAGCAGCAGCGGATAGACGGTACCCATCAGTACGGTGACGGTGATGATCACCAGCATGATGTTGTTGATCAGCAGCAGGGCATCACGGGAAAGCCAGTTGAAGCTGGTCTTGTGGCTGACCCGCGGCGCGCGCAGGGCGAAGATCAGCAGCGATATCCCCACGGTGATACCCAGCAACACCAGGATGAAGAAGCCGCGGGACGGATCGTTGGCGAAGGCGTGTACCGACGTCAGCACCCCCGAGCGCACCAGGAAGGTGCCCAGCAGCGACAGCGAAAAGGTGGTGATCGCCAGCAGCAGCGTCCAGCTCTTGAAGGAGCCGCGCTTCTCGGTCACCGCCAGGGAGTGCATCAGGGCGGTGCCCGTCAGCCATGGCAGCAGCGAGGCATTCTCGACGGGGTCCCAGAACCACCAGCCGCCCCAGCCGAGTTCGTAGTAGGCCCACCAGCTGCCCAGGGCAATACCGATGGTCAGGAATGCCCAGGCCAGATTGGTCCAGGGCCGCGCCCAACGGGCCCAGGCGGCATCCAGGCGACCACCCAGCAGTGCAGCGATGGCAAAGGCGAAGACCACCGAGAAACCGACGTACCCCATGTAAAGCATCGGCGGATGCAGGATCAGACCGATGTCCTGCAGCAGCGGATTGAGGTCGGCGCCATCTTGGGGCACGTGGGGCAGCAGCCGCTCGAAGGGGTTGGAGGTGATCAGGATGAACAGCAGGAAGCCGACACAGACCGCCCCCAGCACACCGAGGACCCGGGCCACCATATCGCGCGGCAGCTCACGGGAGTAGCGGCCGGCAAAGAAGCCCCAGCCGGCCAGCATCAGGCTCCACAGCAGCACCGAACCTTCATGGTTGCCCCATACGGCGCTGAACTTGTAGTACCAGGGCAGCATGGAGTTGGAGTTGTTGGCCACGTTGGCCACGCTGAAATCGTCCAGCATGTAGCTCGCCGTGAGTGCGGCATAGGCAATCGCCACGAACAGGAACTGTCCGCTTGCCATGGGGCGGGCATAGGCCATCAGCAGCGGCCGGCGCAGCGTGGCACCGGCCAGAGGCATTGCCGTCTGGGCCACCGCCAGCAACAGGGCGATGACCAGGGCGAAATGGCCGATTTCGGGAATCATCTGGATCGACATGGTTACTCCGGATCAGTACTGGCTCTGGCTTTGACTCTGGCTATCGCCTTCGCCTGACTCCTGTTCCTCGACGCGCTTTGCCACCTTGGCGGCCTTGGTCTGGAAGTCGGCGGGAGAATAGCCGGCCGCCTCAAGCGCGTCGGCCACCTCGGGCGGCATGTAGTTCTCGTCGTGGCGTGCGAGCACCTGGTCAGCACGGAACATGCCATCCTGCTTCAACTGACCGACGACTACCACACCCTGGCCCTCGCGAAACAGGTCGGGAAGGATACCACTGTAGGAGACACGCAGGTCCTCGACATAGTCGGTGACAGTGAACTCCACGTCCAGGCTATCCGGGTTACGCTCCACGCTGCCCTCCCTGACCATGCCGCCGGCACGGATCTGGCGCTCAAAGGGCGCGTCCCCCGCCGCGATCTCGATCGGGCTGAAGAAGAGGTTGATATTGGCTCGAAGCGCATAGAGCGTCAGCCCTATGGCGATCGCCGAGAGCGACACGAGCCCCAGTACCATGAACAGTTTCTGCTTACGCTTAGGCCTCATTGGTGCCTCCACCCCTGCTAGTTTGAATCGGTTGCGCCTCGGCGGAACGGCCCGCCAGGCGACTTTCGCGACGGACGCGACGCTGCAGTTGATTCAGCAGCTGACGGCGCTCGGCGCGAGCATGTATCACGGCTCCCAAGAGCAGTACGGCAGTAACGCCCCAGGCTGCCCAGACATAGGGGGCATGGCCACCCATGGCAAAGAGTTCCGAAAAACTGTCGAAGAACATTACGGCGCCTCCCCGGCCAGTTCGCGCACCCAGCGCTTGTTGGCTTCCCGGCGCAGTATCTCGCTACGGGTGCGCATCAGCGTCAGGGCGATGAAGAAACTGTAGAAACCCAGCACCATGATCAGCAGCGGCAGCCACATTTCCATGGGCATGGCGGCACGGCCGGTAATGGTGAAGGTCGCCGGCTGGTGCAAGGTGTACCACCAGTCGACCGAATACTTGATGATGGGGATATTGATGACCCCCACCATGGCCAGCACGGAGGCCGCCCGTGAGGCGCTGTCGCGACTGGTAAAGGCGCCGCGCAGGGCGATGACGCCCAGGTAGAGGAACAGCAGGATAAGCATCGAGGTCAGGCGCGCATCCCACATCCACCAGGTTCCCCAGGTGGGGACGCCCCAGACGGCGCCGGAAAAGAGCGCGATGAAGGTCATGGCCGCCCCCAGCGGCGCCATCATTGCGGCCGCCATGTCGCAGATCTTGATCTTCCAGACCATGAAGGCGAGCGCCGAGATGGCCATGGACACGAAGATCGACTGCGCCAGGAAGGCGGCCGGCACATGGACGTAGATGATGCGGAAGCTGTTGCCCTGCTGGTAGTCCGCCGGGGCGAAGGCCAGCCCCCAGACGCTACCCACCAGGATGAGAATCAGCGCCGCCGCCCAGAACCAGGGCTGGAGCCTGGCGCTGATGTCATAGAACCACTTGGGGGAACGCAGCTTGTTTATGAAGGCCCACATGCCTAGTCAACCTCTCAACCGTTGATACTGATGCGCAGCGATGCCGCGATTGCCAGGGGCGCAAGAATCAGGGCGAGCGCCAACAGCGCGCCGAGAATTGCCAGATGCGCCATGACACCGTCGCCGAAGATGGCGGCCTGTACGGCTCCGGCACCGAAGATCAGCACCGGAATATATAGGGGAAGGACCAGCAGCGACAGCAACACACCGCCGCGGGACAACCCCACCGTCAGCGCCGCTCCAATGGCACCAATCAGGCTGAGGCTGGCACTGCCCAGTGCCAGTGATACCGCCAGCACGCCATAGCTTCCCGCGGGCAGCGCCAGCATGATGCCCAGCACTGGCGCCATCAGCGCCAGGGGCAAGCCGGTCAGCAGCCAGTGTACGGCCACCTTGGCCAGGGCCAGCAAGGCAAGGGGCTGCGGTGTCAGCAGCAGTTGCTCGAGCGAGCCGTCGTCGTAATCGGCCCGAAAAAGGCTGTCCAGGGACAGCAGCGCCGCGAGCAGCGCAGCCACCCACAGCAGGCCCGGGGCAATGGCCGCAAGCAGCTGTGGGTCGGGGGAGATTCCGATCGGAAACAGGGTGATCACGATGGCGAAGAACACCAGCGGGTTCATCACCTCGCTGCGCCGCCGCAGCAGGAGCACCAGGTCGCGCTTGAGCGTTGCCCAGAATGCGACAGCTAACCCGCCGCCAGGTTCCCCGTGAAAGTCCACCGGGATCTCCTTGTTCAACAGCCCTTCAGTTGCCGGCATCGAGACCTCCCCCGCCAAGGCGGATACGGCGCAGCTCGGCACAGGGCGTCAGCTCGTGGTGAGTGGTCACCAGCACACAGCCGCCCCGGCGCGCATGGGCGACAAGTCGCTGCTCCAGTGCCGCAACGCCGTCGCGGTCGATGGCAGTGAAGGGCTCGTCCAGTACCCATAGCGGGCGCGGCGTGAGCACCAGCCGGGCCAGCGCCACCCGGCGCTGCTGTCCGGCGGAGAGCTGGCCAGCCGGCAGGTCCTCGAAACCGGCCAGGCCGACATCCTCCAGCGCCGCATAGCGTGCCGCCTCATCCTTTGGCTGCCCCGCCATGGCCTGGTACCAGGTGAGGTTTTCCAGCGGCGTCAGCGCCGCCTTGACCCCCGGGGCATGCCCCAGGTAGAGCAGGTTCGACAGGAAGGAGTCCCGCGACTGTCGCATGGGACGATCATCCCAGAACAGGTCGCCTTCGTAGTCGGCAAGCTGCCCGGACAGGATCTTCAACAGGGTCGTCTTGCCGCTGCCGTTGGGTCCCTCCACCCGCACGATCTCGCCGGCGCGGATGTCCAGGTCCAGGCCCCGGAACAGCCAACGATCATCACGCTCACATGCGAGATTTTGCGCTTGCAGACGCAGGCTCAACGGCACTCTCCAGGAATGGTAAATTCGTTGGAAATGCTACACGGAAAGGCCTTTTGCTACTAGTAATCCGCCTGCGTCACGGCGCCACTCTTGCCGCAGGTCAAGGCTTGCTCCTGACCGGGGAACTTGCCTGAGAGGCATCGCCTGCTATGATGCTTGATACCTGTACATTTCCACAGGGTCGATCAGAGGGGGAAACGCCACATGCCACAGGCTTCCACGCACTATCTGCACCGACGCCCCAACCTGCCCATGGCCGAGGCCTGGATCCGCGTCGAAGGCGAGGACCTCGTCGAGATACCACTGCTGGGCGACGTCTCGGCCGGCATGCCCATCGAGGCCTGCCCTACCATCGGCGCCATTCATGCGCCCTCCTGCATGGTACGCCGCAACACCTATGCTCTGCGCGTACGCGGCGACTCCATGATCGACTGCAACATCTTCGACGGCGATGTGATCATCATCGAGCGCCAGGAGAGTGCCGAGAATGGCGAAACCGCCGTGGTGCTGATCAACCAGCAGGAGGTCACCCTGAAGAAACTCTATATCGAGAAGAACGGGGTCCGCCTGCAGCCGGCCAACGAGAGCATGCCCCCCATCTACCTGAAGAACAGCGACATCCAGGTGCTGGGCATGGTCATGGGCGTGGTGCGCCAGCACGAGATCACTCACTGATGCGCTATCCGGTCCCCGACCTGCCCGCCGGTACCCACCGGGAAGCCGAGACCGAGGTCGAGAAGAGTCGTTTCATCACCTGGATTTGCCATGCACCCCGGGTGGGAAGCTTTACCGCCCTGCTTGCCGAAGCCCGCCGGGCCCACCCCAATGCCAGCCATCACTGCAGCGCCTTTATCGCCGGCCCACCGGGCGAGCAGAATGCCATTGGCTTTTCCGATGACGGCGAACCCGGCGGCACTGCGGGTCGGCCGATGTTTCAGGTGCTCGAAGGCGCCGGCCTCGGCCAGGTCGGCTGCGTGGTCATACGTTACTTCGGCGGCACCAAGCTCGGCACCGGCGGCCTGGCCCGTGCCTATGCACAGGCAGTGAGCCAGGCCCTGGTCGAGCTGCCCCTGCACCAGGTCACCGAACGCAGCCCGCTTCGACTCAAGGTCGGCTTCGCCGGCGAAGCCGAGGCCCGCACCTGGCTCGAGAGCCTGGCGGTTCCCGTAACCGCCGCAGAGTACGCCGCCGATGGCGTCATACTCACCGTCGGCTGGCCCCGGGACACCGCTGTCGACCTCGGGCCGCTCGAAGCCCGGCTGCGCGGGCGCGTTGTACATCTGACCCTGCCAGCGGTTCGAGATACCGCTACCGAATAGGTGGGCGGAGGTTGCCCCGAGCCTCATGGGAGTGAGCGTATCGCATGATGTTTTCTAGAGCGCTTATTTGAGTTCAGCAAAGCTTTGCAGCGCCACCTCGTAAGAGCGCTGCACATGATCCTCCATCACCGCCCGTGCAGCCCGAGTGTTGCGTTTCAGCGCCAGCTCCACCAACTCTTCGTGCTGGGCATCCAGGATACGACGCACATCGGGCGCTTCGGGTGCCAGCCTCCGATAACGGTCAAACTGGTCATGTAGCTGTTCAATGAAGCGCAGCAACCACACCGAACCACAGGGAGCCACTAGGGTCCTGTGAAAGCGTGCATGCAACTGCTCCCACTCATCAATCTGGCCTGTTGCCAAGTCGGCACGCTTGAGGCGGTGGGCTGCCGCCAATAGCTCCGACTCCCACTCCGCATCACCCCGGCCAATCGCCCGCTCCAGCGCCATCCCCTCGAGTTCGCGACGCATGCCAGCTATGTCATCGAGCTCTTGACGATCCATCTTCGGCACCCGAAACCCTCGCTGGTTCTCCTGAATCAACAACCCGTAGGCCGCCAGGCGATTGAGTGCCTCACGCAAAGGGCTTAGGCCAACGGCGTAATGCTCTTTCAGTGCGCTGATCGCCAGCTTTTCGCCTGCTTCGAAACGGCCATTTACCAAGTCCTGACGCAGGATGTCGTAGATACGGCTGGACGTCGTCTCTCGCCCCGCTCGCTCGGGTATCGCCATCTCACCTTCCCCAGTGACTGAAACGAAATCTATTGCAAGCTTGACCCATCTTCGGCTTGCAATCTATATTTCCTGACCAATAATCGATTTTTTATCAAAACAAGATTAACCATGAGAAAATCAATTTTGATTCTTTGGATCCATCTGACCAGGAGCCTGACTTGAGCGCCGCCGCGCCGCCGCTTCGGGACCTGCTCTGGGCCTTCACCCGCATTGGTCTGCTTGGCTTTGGCGGCGGTCCCGCAATGATACCCCTGGTGCAGCAGGAGGTGGTCAAACGCCATGCCTGGCTGAGCGATGAAGAATTTGCCGACATCCTGGCCATCGGCAACACCCTTCCAGGCCCCATTGCAACGAAAATGCCCGGCTATATCGGCTATCGGGTAGCCGGAGTGCCCGGCTGTGTGATTGCCGTTGCCGCCGTCATCCTGCCCATGATCGTGGCAATGATCGCGCTGCTGACCCTCTTCAGCAACTATCGCCACGTGACCTGGATCCACGGCATGGGCCAGGCCGTCGTCCCCGTGGTCATGGTCATGATGGGTCAACTGACCATGGACTTCATGAACAAGTCTCGCCTGGCCCTGGGCTGGACGGTGAGCCTCGTGATGATGGGAGTAGCCGGCGTCACGATCTACCTGCTCGGCGTGCATCCCGGCTGGGTAATCGGCGGCATCCTGGCGTCGGCGCTGTTGCGCCCGAACCCCAAGCGGGAGGCCGCAGGATGATGGTCTACTGGGAGCTGTTCCTGGCCTTCTTCATCCCCAACATCATCGGCTACGGCGGTGGACCGGCGATCATTCCGCTGATCGAAGCCGAGGTCGTCGGCCGCTATGGCTGGATGAATGCCCAGGAATTCGCCGAGACCCTGGCGCTGGGCAACGCCCTGCCAAGCCCCATCGCCACCAAGATGGCAGGCCACGTGGGTTTTGAGGTGGCCGGTGTGGGCGGCGCCACAGTCGCGGTACTGGCCACAGTGGCGCCTTCGCTGCTGCTGATGCTGGGCGCGCTGGGTCTGCTCTACCGCCATCGGCATTCACCCCGCGTCCAGCGCATGAGCCAGTGGGTCAGACCCGTCATAGCGCTGATGATGGCCGCGCTGACCCTTGGTTTCCTGTTCGAGGGGCTCCACAGCTCGGGGGCGTTTCACACCGGCCTGATCGCCACCGCTGCTGCCATCGCCCTGCTGCGATTCAAGACCCATCCGGCCTTCGTCATCGTGGCCGCACTGATCTATGGAGGGCTATTCATCACCTAGCGGTTTTCCGCCACTCGACATCAACCGTTCCACAACAAAGACAAATCGAGGTTTTCATGAAACTCAACACCTTTATCGCAGCATCCACGACTGCTGTCACACTGGCCATATCCCCCTTTGCCATGGCCACCGAAAGCTATCCCGAAAAGCCCATCGAGTTCATCGTACCCTGGGGCCCAGGCGGTGGTAGCGACCTCTTGATGCGCATCGTCGGGCAGCACCTCGAGGAAACTCTGGATGAAGCGGTGCCAATCATCAACATGCCGGGGGCGAGCGGCACGATTGGCCTGCGAGAAGCCACTCGACGTGACAATGACGGTTACACCATCACCCAGATACACGAAGGCCTGTTGATCGCACACCACTCTGGCGTAACGGACCTGAACTGGGATGACTTCGACGTTATCTCCATGATGACCAGCATCAACTCCGTCATTGCCGTCAATGCCGATACCGGATGGGAAACCCTTGACGACCTGCTTGAGGATGTCACGGCTAGCCCGGGCGAATACCGTATGGGGGTGACCATGGGGGGCATTCCCCATCTGTGGGCCGTCCAGTTCGAGGAAGCAACCGGCACCGAATTCGGCTATGTCGGCTACGAAGGCACAGGTGAGCGGCTGCGCGCACTGGCCGGCGGCCACATCACCGTCGCCATCGAGGACTACTCGTCCACCAGCTCCTTAGTGGAAAACGGCGACATCAACATCCTTGCCGTGGCCACTACCGAGCGCATTGATGAACTGCCGGATACTCCGACACTTCAGGAACTGGGCTACGACCTGGAGTTCCTGGTGACTCGCGGTCTCGTGGCTCCCAAGGGCACACCTGAGGCGATTCTCGATACACTCGAAAGCGCACTGGCCGAGATTGCCGAAAGCGAGTCCTTCCAAAACCAGGTCACCAATGTCGGCGGTACCGTTCGCTACATGGGTCGAGCCGACTATGCCGACTACATGCACAACATGAACCAGGCCATTGAGGCCAATGCCCATCTCCTCGACTGAGGCAGGGCGTTTCCGGGAGGCCCGCATGGAACGAAGAACCCCAGAGGAAGCCTTGCTGCCCACGCTGCAGCTTCTCTCCTATGCCGTCATAGCCTCTATCGCACTGTTCATGTCCCTCAAGGCCGGCTCGCTGCCGGCCTCTCGCTGGGAGCCCATGAGTGCAGGCGCCTTTCCTCGCATCATTTTTCTATCCATTGCCGTACTCTGCACCATTGCCTTCATCACTGAACTCTTCAAGCACGGCCTGCCCAGAACCACGTGGTCAACCTATCTGGCACGAACTCTTAGACTGAAAATGGTCATCGCCAACCTGGCACTGTTCATTGCCTACATGGCCACCCTGCCATGGCTCGGCTTCATGACCAGCACCTTCCTGTACCTGTCGACTGCCCAGATCATGATGGCGCCGAAACGCCTGGCCACCCTCGCTCTGGCACTTATTGTCGCTGCGGTCTTTTCAGCCGGCCCCTACTACCTCTTTTCCGAGGTTTTCAACATCTACCTACCCAGAGCAAGATGGTAATCAGGTGAAATCATGACAGACGCTTTCCTGTTGGCGCTGGGTGGTATCATGACCCCCTACACCCTGGGCCTCATGGCAGTCGCCACCCTTGCCGGTATCGTGTCAGCTGCTATCCCCGGCTTCACGATCACCATGGCCATTGTCCTCACCCTCCCGCTGACCTTCGCCATGCCGCCAATGCAGGGTGTCGCGGTCATGCTCTCGGTTTACGTGGGCGGACTAAGCGGCGGACTGTTCAGTGCCGCATTGCTCGGCATCCCGGGGACGCCTTCGGCAGTTGCGACCACCTTTGATGCCTTTCCCATGGCGCGCAAGGGTCATCCCGGCAAGGCGCTTTCCCTGGGCCTGTTCGCCTCCTTTGTGGGGTCGCTCATCTCCATCGTCATACTCATCATTGCGGCTCCGCCACTGGCGCTGATGGCAGTCAAACTGGGGCCCTGGGAGTATTTCGCGTTGATCGTGTTCGCCCTGACGATTATTGCCAGCCTGGTGGGAGATTCACTGCTGCGGGGGCTTATTGCAGGGCTGATTGGTATCGGCCTTGCCACTGTCGGCCCTGACCCCATCATGGGACGTGAACGCTTCACATTCGGCCATGAATTCCTGGCTGCCGGCATTCCTTTTCTGGTCGTTTTGATTGGCATGTACGCCATGAGCCAGCTGCTCTCCGAACTGGAGCCAGCCCGGGGCGGGAAAACACAGTCAGGCTCGCTGATCAGCGGCGATATGCGCCCCCACCTGCTCGAAACCGTGAAGCGCGTGATTCTAAAACCGGTCAATGTGGTGCGTTCATCATTGATCGGTGTCTTCATCGGTGCGGTGCCCGGGGCAGGCAGTTCGATTTCCAACCTGTTGGCCTATGATCAAGCCAAGCGTGCATCCAAACACCCCGAAACGTTCGGTAACGGTGAGCCCGAAGGCGTCGTGGCTTCGGAGTCTGGCAACTCCTCCACAGTTGGAGGCAGCCTGATTCCCCTTATCGCCCTGGGAATTCCCGGCTCCCCAGCCGACGCCGTTTTGATGGCCGCGATCATGGTGCATGGCATCAGTGTCGGACCGCGACTCATTCTCGACAACCCGGACCTTGTCTATGGGATGTTTATCTCCATGGCAGTCGCATCGGTATTCATGCTGTTCATCGGCCTGATCCTGATGCGTGCCTTCCTGCGACTCCTCAATGTCCCCAAGTACATTGTGGTACCAGTGGTACTGGCCTGCTGTGCCATCGGGACCTATACCCTGAACAATCGCATTTCCGATTTATACCTGCTTGCCTGCGTCGGCGTGGCTGGCTATGTACTCAGGAAGCTCGACTATCCGCTCGCTCCACTTGTCCTCGGGGTCGTGCTAGGCCCTATCGCTGAAACCAATCTCAGGCGTGCCTTTCAGACCAGCGATGAATGGACGCTGTTCTTTACCCGTCCCATATCCGCCATCCTCCTGACCCTGGCTGTCGTCTCCATCGTGTACAGCATCCTCAGCTACTTGAGGCAGCGCAAAGCTTTTTCCTCTCGAATCAACACCTCACTCGAATAGGAGACACCATGAATATCGATCCGCACCTCTACCCATCGGCTTCGCAACGCATGCTGACCTACGGCCATCGCGGCATGGTCGCCACATCCCAGCCGCTTGCCGCCCAGGCCGGCGTGGACATGCTAAAGCGCGGCGGTAACGCTGTGGATGCTGCGATTGCCACCGCAGCGGCACTGACCGTGGTCGAGCCGACTTCCAATGGCATCGGAAGCGATGCTTTCGCCATCGTGTGGGTAAACGGCAAGCTCCATGGCCTCAATGCCAGCGGCCCTGCCCCTGGCGGGATTTCGCCAGAGGCCGTCAAGGCGCTTGGCCACGACAAGATGCCAGCCCATGGGCTGGTTCCGGTAACCGTTCCCGGCGCCCCCGCTGCCTGGGCAGAACTCTCCGAGAGATTCGGCAGGCTACCGTTTGATGAACTGCTTGCCCCGGCCATCGAGTTCGCCACACAAGGCTACGCAGTGACTCCCGTAGCCAGCCAACTATGGCATGCAGCCGTCAAGCGATACGGTCAGTACGCCGGCGCTGAGTTCGCCCCCTGGTTCGAGCATTTCGCACCAGCCGGCCATGCTCCCGCCGCCGGAGAGGTCTGGCGCTCTGGCGAGATGGCCTCCACCCTCCGGGCAATTGCCTCCTCCCACGGGCGCGCCTTCTACGATGGCGAGTTGGCGGACCGTATGGATGCCTTTTCTCGCAAGCACGGGGGCTTCCTGCGTCGAGACGATCTCGCCGCCTTCCAGCCAGAATGGGTCACCCCCATCAGCACCCGTTATCGCGGCCACGACATCTGGGAAATACCGCCCAATGGCAGCGGTCTGATCGCCCTGCAGGCGCTGGGCATGCTCGAGCGCATGGGCGAGGAAGGCCGTGACCCAGTAGAGACCCTGCATCGCCGAATCGAAGCCACCAAGCTGGGCTACGTCGACGGCCTTCGCTACGTTACCGAGCGCGATGCCATGGGGCCGAGCGTGGACCAGCTGTTGGCCGACGACTATCTCGCCGAACGCGCAGGCCTGATCGGCGAGCAGGCGCTCGACCCGAAGCACGGCAACCCGATCAAGGGCGGCACCGTCTACCTCGCCACTGCCGATGGCGAGGGCAACATGGTGTCGTTCATCCAGAGCAATTTCGAGGGCTTCGGTTCGGGTATCGTAGTACCCGGCACCGGCATCAGCCTGCAGAACCGCGGCTGGGGGTTCTCCCTGGACCCGGCGCACCCCAATGCACTGGCGCCCGGCAAACGCACCTACCACACCATCATTCCCGGCTTCATCACCAAGGATGACCAGGCGGTGGGGCCGTTCGGCGTGATGGGCGGCTACATGCAGCCCCAGGGCCACGTCCAGGTGATCACCGCCATGCTCGACGACCACCTCAATCCCCAGGCAGCGCTGGACTTGCCTCGCTGGAAATGGACCAAGGGCAGGACAGTGGAAGTAGAGCCGCACTTTCCCGACCACCTCGCCCAGGCGCTGGCGCGGCGCGGCCATGACATCGTCAAGATGGCGGATACCCTAAGCTTTGGGCGTGGCCAGATCATCCTGCGCGATAATGCCACCGGCGTGCTATGCGGCGGCACCGAGCCGCGCACGGATGGTGCCGTACTGCCCTGGTAGAGTCCAAGCTGACGTTATGAAACGCCAACGGCGCCCGAAGAGGCGCCGTTGGCATTGGTGCACCATGCGTAGAATACGAATCAGCCCAGATACTTGATCATCACCCCCGCCGCCACCGCAGAGCCGATGACTCCGGCCACGTTGGGCCCCATGGCATGCATCAGCAGGAAATTGTGCGGGTTGGACTCAAGGCCCACCTTGTTGGCGACACGAGCCGCCATGGGCACCGCAGAGACCCCTGCGGCACCGATCAACGGGTTGATAGGCATCTTGCTCATGACGTTCATCAGTTTGGCCATGAGCACCCCCGCCGCAGTGCCGATGGCAAACGCCACCATGCCAAGCGCCATGATCCCCAGCGTTTCCTGGGCAAGGAAGGTCTCGGCCATCAGTCGCGAGCCCACTGCGAGCCCCAGCACGATGGTGACGATGTTGATCAGTGCGTTCTGCGCGGTGTCGGTAAGCCGCTCAACCACGCCACACTCACGCATCAGGTTGCCGAAGCAGAACATGCCCAGCAGCGGTGCTGCGTCTGGAAGGAACACCGCCACCAGCATCAACAGCAACAGAGGGAAGACGATCTTTTCCAGCTTCGACACCGGCCGCAGCTGGGTCATGGTGATCTCGCGTTCCTTCTTGCTGGTCAGCAGTTTCATGATCGGCGGCTGTATCATGGGTACCAGCGCCATGTAGGCGTAGGCGGCCACAGCGATTGCACCCAGCAGCTCCGGGGCCAGCACACTGGAGACATAGATCGAGGTGGGTCCGTCGGCCCCGCCGATGATGCCGATGGCGGCCGACTGCTCCAGGGAGAAGTCCATCCAGCCCATCGCCGACAAGCCCACCGCGCCGAACACCGTGGCGAAGATGCCGAACTGCGCTGCAGCCCCCAGGAAGAGAGTACGCGGGTTGGCCAGCAGCGGACCGAAGTCGGTCATGGCCCCCACGCCCATGAAGATCAGCAGCGGCGCGATCCCCGAGGCAACGGCCACGGTATAGAACGTGTAAAGCAGGCCGTCGCCATAGCCGACATTGATCGCCACGTCCTTGGCGGCACGAAGCTGGTCGGGCGCGGCGCCGTTGTCGATAAGCGCCTTGAGAGTGGCCCGCCAGGCTTCTTCGCCGGCCAACGGGTCAAGCGTTGCCCCCAGCGCCGAGGCGATCTGGTGAAGCACCGCGGGGCGCGCCACCTCGATGGCCTGATCCAGTGCGGAGATAGCCAGGCCCGCCTCTGGAATGTTGGCGAGAATGCCGCCAAAGCCGATCGGCACCAGCAGCAGCGGCTCGAATTTCTTGGCGATGGCCAGGTAAAGAAGGATCAGGCCCACCGCGATCATTACCGCCTGGCCGAGGGTCAGGTTGTATAGGCCCGAGCCCTCCCACAGGGTCAATAAATGTTCCATGATGGTGGACCCTTAAAGCTCGATGAGCACGTCGCCGACGGACACACTGTCGCCTTCGCTGACCTTGACCGTGGAGACAGTGCCGTCGCTTGAGGCACGCACTTCGGTTTCCATCTTCATGGCCTCGAGGATGATGACGACATCACCTTCCTTTACCGCGTCACCCGGCTTGACGTTGACCTTGAAGATGTTGCCTGCCAAGGGTGCGGCGATGGTCGCGCCGCTGGGCCCGGCCGGTGTGGCCGGCGCCGGGGCTGCGCCCGCCTGCTCCGACACCTCGCCGATTTCGCCACCCTCGGCCACTTCCACTACATAGGCCTTGCCGTTCACCTTGACGGTGTAGGTCTCGGGACCGCCCGGGGCAGCGCCCTGTTGCGCCGGCACCTTGGCCTGCGTCGTGGCAGGCAGGCTGGCCGCGGGCTGGGCTTCCGCCGCCTGGGGCACCGGCTCGAAGGCATCGGGATTGTCGCGATTCTTGAGGAACTTGAGGCCGATCTGCGGGAACAGCGCGTAGGTGAGAACGTCATCGATCTCGCGCTCGCCCTCAGCGAGGCGGATACCCTCGGCCTTGGCCTTCTCCTTGAGCTCGGCGGCGAGCCTCTCCATTTCCGGCTCGAGCAGGTCGGCAGGACGGCAGGTAATCGGCTCCCCACCCTCCAGCACGCGCTGCTGCAGTTCCTTGTTCAAGGGAGCGGGGGCAGCACCGTATTCACCCTTGAGCAGCGCCTGGACTTCCTTGGAGATCGACTTGTAGCGCTCGCCCATCATCACGTTCATTACCGCCTGTGTACCAACGATCTGTGATGTCGGCGTCACCAACGGGATATAGCCCAGATCCTCGCGGACACGCGGTATCTCGCCCAGCACGTCGTCGAGCTTGTCGCCGGCACCCTGCTCCTTGAGCTGGCCTTCCATGTTGGTGAGCATGCCGCCGGGCACCTGGGCCACCAGAATGCGGGAGTCGATGCCCTTCAGAGAACCCTCGAAGGCGGCGTACTTCTTGCGCACCTCGCGGAAATAGCCGGCGATCTCCTCGAGCAGTTCGAGGTCCAGGCCGGTGTCGCGCTCGGTGCCCCGCAGGATGGCGACCACTGATTCAGTGGGGCTATGGCCGTAGGTCATCGACATGGAAGAGATGGCGGTATCGACATTGTCGATGCCGGCCTCCACGGCCTTGAGGATCGAGGCAGTGGACATCCCGGTGGTGGCATGGCACTGCATGTGGATCGGGATCGACAGCGCCTTCTTCAGTCGCGAGACCAGCTCGAAGGCGTCATAGGGGGTCAGCAGGCCGGCCATGTCCTTGATGCACAGGGAATCGGCCCCCATGTCGGCAATGGTCTCGGAGAGCTCCACCCAGCTGTCCAGGGTATGCACCGGGCTGACGGTATAGGAGATCGTGCCCTGGGCGTGGCCCTGCACGTCGCGCACTGCCTTGATGGCGCGCTCCAGGTTGCGCGGATCGTTCATGGCATCGAACACGCGGAAGACATCGACGCCGTTGGTCTTGGCCCGCTCGACGAAACGGTCGACCACATCGTCGCCGTAGTGCCGATAGCCCAGCAGGTTCTGTCCACGTAGCAGCATCTGCTGTGGCGTATTGGGCATGGCCTCCTTCAACGCCCGTATCCGCTCCCACGGATCTTCACCGAGATAGCGGATACAGGCGTCGAAGGTGGCTCCGCCCCAGGACTCCAGCGACCAGAAGCCGACACGGTCGAGCTTCTCGGCGATCGGCAGCATGTCGTCCAGGCGCATGCGGGTCGCGAACAGCGACTGATGGGCGTCGCGCAGCACGACGTCGGTGATGCCCAGCGGGCGCTTGGTCTCACTCATGACGATGACCCCGTAGAGATGGCAGTGTAGTTATGTAGTAATATGGCGCGCCCTCGCCGCACTCTCAGCCAGTAGCGAGTCAGCGGCGATGGCGGTAACGATGGACGGCGGTGCTGATGACAGCCATGAGTTCGGCATCATCGGTCCTGTCAGCGGTGGGCGCCACGCCTTTCCCGGCGGCGGGCTGCACGGCAGGCGGTGTGGGGGCCAGGCGGCGAATGACCAGCGACATCAAGCTTGTGGTCAGCACGAGCACGGTAAGAAAAACAAAAACAAATCCCATGCCGACGCCCATCAAGGCCAGACCGTCATGTAACAGCTGCAGATCCTGCATTCGCCTTCTCCCGTAACCTGACCACGAACAGCCGCCATCAGGTCGTATAGCGTAGAAATCCGGTCGTCTAAACTGCCACACTCAGGACAGATTGCAAGCGCCCCATGGTGGAAGCCAGCGTTGTTAATTTACTACAAGGAGGCCGTGAGATGGGCCGTATCGGGCTCGCCCCCATGGAAGGAGTGATCGACTCCGTCACCCGCGACCTGCTAACGCGACTGCCCGGCTTCGACTGGACGGTCACCGAATTCGTGCGCGTTGTCGATGCCCGCCTGCCGCCACGGGTCTACCACAAGATCTGCCCCGAGCTCGCCCGACTCCCGGCCCGCACCCCTTCTGGTGTACCGGTGCATCTGCAGCTGCTGGGCAGCGATCCCAGCGCCTTGGCTGCCAATGCCCGGCAGGCCCTGCAGCTGGGCGTGCGCAGCATCGATCTCAATTTCGGCTGCCCGGCCAAGCTGGTCAATCGCCATGATGGCGGCGCCTCGCTGCTGCGCGATCCCCGCCGGGTCTACGCGGCGGTAGCTGCCGTACATGACACGGTTGGCCACGCCATACCGGTAACAGCCAAGATCCGTCTCGGCTTTTCCAACCGCCGCCTCGCCCTGGCCTGCGCCGGGGCAGCCGAAGACGGCGGCGCGTCACAGCTCGTGGTGCATGCCCGCACCCGCGACGAAGGCTATCGGCCACCGGCCCACTGGGAATGGATCGGACATATACGCCGACACCTGAGCATACCCGTGGTCGCCAATGGCGATATCTGGAGCCTGGAAGACTACTGGAAAGCGAGAACGTTATCTGGCTGCCAGGATGTCATGCTGGGTCGTGGCGCCCTTGCGGACCCCTGGCTGGCACCCCGCATTCGTCATTGGCTATGCACCGGCGAACGCCTCCTCGATACCAGTTGGCAGGCCCGTGCAGCGATGCTTGTCGCCTATGCTGCAACGCAGCGCGAAAAACTGCAAGCTCGGGTAGTGGTATCACTGGTCAAGCAGTGGCTGAACCAGATGCGCTACCGGGATGCCATGGCGGCTCAGCGCTTCGAGCAACTCAAGCGCATTACCGACCTCGATACTCTGCTCGCCGGGCTTGCGGCGACCCCGGCGCAAGGACCGCTCTCGAACCCGCTTGAGTCCGGGCTCGTCTCTCTTGAGTCGTGAGTGTAAGCCGAACCATAAAAAAGGGGTGGACGTCGACAGGCAACGTCACCCCAAACGATCGCAGCCGGCGCAATCATCCCTGAACAGGCCGATGCCACTAGCAGAAGCGGGCTGGCTCAATGGCCACAAACAGAAGACCCGCCCTCACATGGAGGGCGGGTCTGAATCTGGCGCGCCCGGGAGGATTCGAACCTCCGACCCCCTGATTCGTAGTCAGGTACTCTATCCAGCTGAGCTACGGGCGCGAACGGTATAACCGTGACTTGCCTTGATACTTGAAACGTTACACGTAGTACCGTGCTGTTACATTCATGCCGCTTTGCACGATATTACTTGGCACTATTCAATAAGTGCTACGTCTCTTATCGCTAAACCACTTATCGTTAAACCAATTAGGGCTATGAACACCAGCTCCAGGGCCATGAACACTAGCTCTACGCGAAGGACTCGATGATGATGTCGCCATCATGCGCTCTGGCAACATGGCGCGCCCGGGAGGATTCGAACCTCCGACCCCCTGATTCGTAGTCAGGTACTCTATCCAGCTGAGCTACGGGCGCGTTGCTTTCTCCAACGCTTCTTGCTCGATCTACCACTTATACCTTGGCACGTGCCGCGATGGCGGAGAGGGAGGGATTCGAACCCTCGATGGGGCTATAAACCCCATACTCCCTTAGCAGGGGAGCGCCTTCAGCCACTCGGCCACCTCTCCCTCACGACACGGCGCATACTCTATCGCCTCTGCGCCGCTTTGTCTAGCGTATTCAGGGATTTGTTTCTTCCGGGCTGAATCGCCAGCGTCTCGTTATGGCTCTCTCAAGATGCTGCGCCGCCACCCCCTTCGTCAGACTTCTCGCGCTGTATGCGCTGATAGATCTCCTCACGGTGTACAGCAACATCCTTGGGTGCATTGACACCGATACGGACCTGATTGCCCTTGACGCCAAGGACTGTCACGGTGATGTCATCACCGATCATCAGGGTTTCGCCGACACGGCGGGTCAGGATGAGCATGACTGATCTCCTTCTCAGACGACTAGCAACGGGATACGCGACGATCCAATCGACGCCATTAAACTAAACATATTATGTGGCATGACACCACTATGCACCACCGACGCGCACCATGACACCATGGATGCGTTGAAGGGAAGTCGATTTGTTGTGGTGTCATCGACCTCCCTCCAGCGTAGAAGATACAGGTTAAGCTCGATGCTTTCTGAGCTATTCGCTCTCAATATCGCTTTTGTCCAGGCCGAAGGCCTTGTGCAGCGCCTTGACCGCAAGCTCCATGTGCTTCTCGTCGATAACCACCGAAATCTTGATTTCGGAGGTTGAAACCATGCGGATATTGACGTTCTCGTCGGCCAGCACGCGGAACATCTTGGAAGCTACACCGGCGTGGGAGCGCATCCCGACCCCCACCAGCGACACCTTGGCGATGTTGTCGTCGCCCTTCACCTCGCCCTCGCCCAGGTCAGGCAGCACCTGCTCCTGGAGGATCTTCATCGTCTGCTTGTAGTCGCCCTTGGCCACGGTGAAGGTGAAGTCGGTGTAGTCGCCTGCCGGCGCCACGTTCTGCACGATCATGTCGACTTCGATGTTGGCATCGGCGATCGGGCCCAGAATCCGTGACGCCACGCCGGGCACATCGGGGGTATTGAGCAGGGTGAGCTTGGCCTCGTTGGCGGTGAAGGCGATACCGGAGATAAGCGGTTCTTCCATGGAGTCCTCGTCTTGGTCGGAGTCAGCAACGATCAGGGTACCGGGGCCATCCTGGAAACTGGACAGCACGCGCAGCGGCACATTGTATTTACCGGCGAATTCAACGGCGCGGATCTGCAACACCTTGGAGCCGAGGCTCGCCAGCTCGAGCATCTCCTCGACGGTAATGGTGTCCAGGCGCTGGGCCTTGGAGCATACGCGGGGGTCGGTGGTGTAGACGCCATCCACGTCGGTGTAGATCTGGCACTCGTCGGCCTTGAGTGCCGCCGCCAGGGCCACACCGGTGGTATCGGAACCGCCGCGGCCGAGCGTGGTGATGTTGCCTTCCTCGTCGACGCCCTGGAAGCCGGCGACGACCACCACCTTGTTGTCGTCCAGGTCCTCACGCATCTCGTCAGTCTCGATGCGCTGGATGCGTGCCTTGGTGTGAGAGCTGTCGGTGAGAATGCCCACCTGGGAGCCGGTATAGGAGGTCGCAGGCACGCCCAGCTTGTGCAGCGCCATGGCCAGCAGCGAAATGGTGACCTGCTCGCCGGTGGAGACGAGCATGTCCATCTCCCGGGGCGTCGGCTCGTCGTTGATTTCGTTGGCCAGGCCGATCAGGCGGTTGGTCTCGCCACTCATGGCGGACAGGACGACGACAATCTGGTGGCCCTGGTCGCGGAAGCCCTTGACCTTCTCGGCCACGGCCTTGATGCGCTCCACGGAGCCCACCGAGGTGCCGCCGAATTTCTGAACGTATAGTGCCATATGCGGTTTTCCCTCGTTCTTCGAGTGTAAGCGCTCGTATGCGTGAAAGGGCCGGGCTCGCTGTTGCCGGCCCGGGATATTACTGCAGACGCTGCTCAAGCCAGGCCGACACGCTCTGCAGGGCTCCAGGCAGGGCTGCGACGTCGCTCCCCCCTGCCTGGGCCATATCGGCCCGCCCGCCGCCCTTGCCGCCTACCTGGGAGGCGACATGGTTGACCAGCTCTCCGGCCTTGACGCGGGAGGTCAGGTCGTCCGTGACGCCGGCGATCAGGCTCACCTTGCCGGCCTCCCTGTCGGCCACGCCCAGCACCACGACGCCGGAACCCAGCTTCTGCTTGAGCTGATCGAGCACGCCGCGCAGTTCCTTGCCGGAAACCCCCTCCAGCTGGGTGGCAAGCACCTTGATGCCGCCGATCTCGCGGGCCTCGCTCAGCATGTCGCTGCCGGCGGCGCTGGCCAGCTTGGCCTTGAGCCGCTCGAGCTCCTTTTCCAGCGCACGGTTGCGCTCGACCAGCGATTCGACCCGCTCCTCCACCTGCTCAGGCCTGGCCTTGAGCCGCTCGCCGATGCGATTGACCCTGGCCTCCTGCTCGCGGAACCAGGCGAGTGCCCCCTCGCCGGTGATCGCCTCGATGCGGCGCACGCCGCTGGCGATACCCTGTTCGCTGACGATATGGAAGCAGCCGATATCGCCGCTGCGCGCCACGTGGGTGCCGCCGCAGAGCTCGATGGAGAAGTCGTCGGCGCCAATGGTCAGCACGCGCACGCTGTCGGCATACTTGGCCTCGAACAGCGCTGCCGCGCCCCGTTCCTTGGCCTGGTCGAGGGTCATCTGCTCGATTCGGGTGGACGCGTTGGCCAGGATCTGTTCGTTGACCAGTCGCTCCACTTCCGCCAGCTGCTCCGGCGTCATCGGCTCGAAGTGGCTGAAGTCGAAGCGCAGCCGTTCCGGCGTGACCAACGAGCCCTTCTGCTGGACGTGATCGCCCAACACCAGGCGCAGCGCCTTGTGCATCAGGTGGGTGGCGGAGTGGTTGCGAATGGTGGCGCCACGCAGCCTGGCGTCGACCTGGGGATGGACCTCGGCACCAACCGCCAGGCTGCCTTCGAGTAAAACGCCATGGTGGACGTGGTGTCCGCCCTGCTTCTGAGTATCGGTGACCAGGAAGCGGCCGCCCTCGACGTGGAGATAGCCGGTATCCCCCACCTGCCCGCCCGACTCGCCGTAGAACGGCGTGCGATCGAGCACCACCAGGCCACGCTGCTCTGGCTCGAGGCTGGCCAGGGCGTTGCCTTCACGGTCCACGATGGCGGTGACGTTGGCGCGGTCCTCGAGCCGGTCGTAGCCGGTGAATTGGGTTTCACCCTCGAGCTCCAGGGCGGCACCGTAGTCGGCGCCGAACTGGCTGGCTGCCCGGGCCCGCTCGCGCTGGGCCTCGAGCTCCCGTTCGAAGCCCTCAGCGTCGAGGGTCACGCCCCGCTCGCGGCAGACATCTGCCGTCAGGTCGTAGGGGAAGCCGAAGGTATCGTAGAGCTTGAATACTGTCTCGCCGGGCAACAAGTCGCCTTCCAGGTCCTCCAGCGCCTCCTCCAGCAGGCTCATGCCATGCTCCAAGGTACGGGCGAACTGTTCCTCCTCCTTGAGCAGGACACGCTCGATCTGATGGCGCGCCTCGCGCAGCTCCGGGTAGGCATCGCCCATCTCGGCGTCCAGCGCCCCGACCAGCTTGTGGAAGAAGTCGCCCTTGGCGCCCAGCTTGTTGCCGTGACGTACGGCCCGGCGAATGATCCGTCTCAGCACATAGCCGCGTCCCTCGTTGGAGGGCAGCACACCATCAGCAATGAGAAAGGCGCAGGAGCGGATATGGTCGGCGATCACGCGCAGCGAAGGCGTGGTGGTGTCTGCATGGCCGGTATGGCGGGCCGCCGACCCGAGCAGGTTCTGGAACAGGTCGATCTCGTAGTTGGAATGCACGCCCTGCATCACCGCAGCGATGCGCTCCAGGCCCATGCCGGTATCGATGGAGGGCTTGGGCAGCGGGTTCAGGTTGCCCGCCGCATCGCGGTCGAACTGCATGAACACCAGGTTCCAGATCTCGATGTAGCGATCGCCGTCCTCCTCCGGGCTACCGGGAGGTCCGCCCCACACCTCTGGGCCGTGATCATAGAAGATCTCCGAGCTGGGACCGCAGGGCCCCGTATCGCCCATCTGCCAGAAGTTGTCCTCGTCGAGCTTGGAAAAGCGCGCCGGGTC
This sequence comes from Halomonas sp. ANAO-440, assembly GCF_019915905.1. Classification (NCBI taxonomy): domain Bacteria; kingdom Pseudomonadati; phylum Pseudomonadota; class Gammaproteobacteria; order Oceanospirillales; family Halomonadaceae; genus Halomonas; species Halomonas sp. ANAO-440. The sequence continues at coordinate 55,769 of NZ_JAHXBV010000008.1, forward strand.
GATGCCCATCTCCTCCTTCCAGATCTGCTCGGCTTCATCATCGCTGACATGGACCGTGACCCACAGCTTCTCCTTGGGCAGCCCCAGCGTCTCGGTCAAGAAGGTCCAGGCGAAGCGGATCGCATCGCGCTTGAAGTAGTCGCCGAAGCTGAAGTTGCCCAGCATCTCGAAGAAGGTGTGGTGGCGCGCGGTGTAGCCGACGTTGTCGAGATCGTTGTGCTTGCCGCCGGCGCGCACGCAGCGCTGGGAAGATGCGGCCCGCACATAGGGACGCGGGTCGCGCCCCAGGAAGACATCCTTGAATGGCACCATGCCGGCATTGGTGAACAGCAGGGTCGGGTCTGTGCCCGGCACCAGGGAGCTCGACGGCACGACGGTATGTCCGTGCTCCTCGAAGTAACTCAGAAAGGCCTGTCTGATGTCTGCGCTTTTCATGGAATATCCGTGGCGATGAGCATGATGACCCGACGGGCGGGAAAGCGGGTGCGGCCGTCGAAAAAAGGCCGCTGCAGGGGCGCCGTGGCGCGCCGAAGCGCCACCCGGGGCGTTCGCAAAGGGGGGTATTATAGCGTAGTTGTCAAGCGACTGAAGAGTGCGAGCCGAAGCGGCCGTTTCAATGGCAGTTCCAGGCATGGGAAAGGGCGTGACGCAGATGCTCGAAATCGAACCCTCGGCTGGCCAGGAAGCGCTCCCGCCGCGCGCGCTCGCGGGGCGAGTCGCCGGGACCGTCGAAGCGCCGGGCCAGAGAATCACAGGCCAGCGCAAACCAGTCGGTCTCCGCCTCGGCAAAAGCGGCCTCCAGGGTGGCGCGGTCGATACCGCGCCGGGAAAGCTCGCCACGAATCTTCAGCGGGCCCTGGCCCCGGGCCACCCGCGAGCGCAGAAAGCTCTCGGCAAAACGGCTATCCGACTGCAGTCCCTGCTCGGCCAGGGCGTCCAGGCAGTCCCCAATGGCGGCCGAGTCGTGGCCCTTCGCGACCAGCCGCTCCGCCAGCTCGGCGCGAGAATACTCGCGCCGAGCCAGCAGGCGAATGGCATCCTCCCTGGGGGAGGTCTCGCGATCGCTCGCCGGCTGGCCCAGCATGGCTTAGAGCAGGCTGCCTTCGTCGGCGTCATCGGCCAGCTCGGCGGTGGCCTCCTTCTCCCGGGGCTCTACCGTCGCCAGCAGCTGGCCACGGATCTGGCTTTCGATTTCCTCCATCACCGCCGGGTTGTCCTCGAGGAACTGGGCGGCATTGGCCTTGCCCTGGCCGATCTTGTTGCCCTTGTAGCTGTACCAGGCGCCGGCCTTGTCGACCAGGTTGCACTGCACGCCCAGGTCGACCACCTCGCCGGCATGGTAGATGCCCTTGCCGTAGAGGATCTGGAACTCGGCCTGGCGGAACGGCGGCGCCACCTTGTTCTTGACCACCTTGACCCGGGTCTCGTTGCCGGTCACCTCGTCGCCCGACTTGACCGAGCCGGTACGGCGAATGTCCAGGCGCACGCTGGCGTAGAACTTGAGTGCGTTGCCGCCGGTGGTGGTTTCCGGCGAGCCGAACATCACGCCGATCTTCATGCGGATCTGGTTGATGAAGATCACCATGCAGTTGGCGTTCTTGATGTTGCCGGTGATCTTGCGCAGCGCCTGGGACATCAGGCGCGCCTGCAGGCCGACGTGGGAGTCGCCCATCTCGCCCTCGATCTCGGCCCGCGGGGTCAGGGCGGCCACGGAATCGATGACGATCACGTCGACGCCGCCGGAGCGCACCAGCATGTCGCATATCTCCAGCGCCTGCTCACCGGTATCGGGCTGCGAGACCAGCAGGTCGTCGAGGTTGACGCCGAGCTTCTCGGCATAGCTGGGGTCGAGCGCGTGCTCGGCATCGATGAAGGCGCAGGTCTTGCCCTGCTTCTGGGCCTGGGCGATCACCGAGAGGGTCAGGGTGGTCTTGCCCGAGGACTCCGGCCCGAAGATCTCGACGACCCGCCCCAGCGGCAGACCACCGATGCCCAGGGCGATATCCAGGCCCAGGGAGCCAGTCGACACCGAGGGCATGATCACCCGGGGCGTATCGCCCAGCCGCATCACGGTGCCCTTGCCGAACTGGCGCTCGATCTGGGAAAGGGCGGCATTCAATGCCTTCGAACGGTTGTCTTCCTGTGCCATGTGGCGCTCCTCGTAGAACTCGTCGGCAGAAATTCGGTTGCTGGGCTTACGGCGCAAGGTGCCGTTCGCTTGCCAAACAATCGGAATGGCGGACGAAACCGATAAGGGGTCGCCCGGACACTGTATGGTTGGACAGTAGTATGGCGAAAAAATCGCCCCACGCCAAGCGTGGCGCCTACGTGTCCTTGGCGTGATTGGCCTCGATATGACGGATCAGGCCGACGATGGCATCGCGCACCGCGCGCTCGCGTACCGCCCGGCGGTCCCCGGGGTAGTGCAACTGCTCGGCCTGCTGCCCCTCGGCATTGCCCCAGGCCAGCCACACGGTGCCCACCGGCTTGTCCGGCGAACCACCTCCCGGGCCGGCCACGCCGCTGATCGCCACGCCAAGCCTCGCGCCGCTCTCGCGGCAGGCACCAGCGACCATGGCCTCGACCACCTCGCGGCTCACCGCACCATGCTCGAGGATGGTCGCCTCCGGCACCCCTAACAGGCGAGTCTTGGCGGCGTTGGAGTAGGTCACGTAGCCGGTCTCGAAGTAGTCGGAGCTGCCGGCAACGGCGGTAATGGCGCTGGCAACGCCCCCGCCGGTGCAGGACTCGGCAGCGGTAACGCTCAAGCCATGTTCCCGGCAGCGGCGTCCCAGGCGCTCGGCAAGGGTGATCAGGTCGAGATTGGCCAGGCTGGCCGCACGATGAGCCATGGTATCGCTCCTTCAAGAGTGGTGGCCGGCCCCTGACGCCGGCCGCGCGCAGGGATAGACTTTTGCGTACAATAGCGCCTTTGTCTGCGATATGCAGGCCGTGGCACCATCGCCGCGTCAGAGATCCGGAACCGACCGCTCAGCACAGGACCACCATGTCACAGGCCAGCGCCCAGCATACGCCCATGATGACCCAATATCTCAGGATCAAGCGCGAGCATCCGGAGGTGCTGCTCTTCTACCGAATGGGCGATTTCTACGAGCTGTTCTTCGACGACGCCAAGCGCGCCGCGGCGCTGCTGGACATAACCCTGACCCAGCGCGGCCAGTCAGCGGGCAAGCCGATTCCCATGGCCGGGGTGCCCTACCATAGCGCCGAAGGCTACCTCGCCCGCCTGGTCAAGGCCGGCGAGTCGGTGGCCATCTGCGAGCAGTTCGGCGACTCGGCCACCAGCAAGGGTCCGGTCGAGCGCAAGGTGGTGCGAATCGTCACCCCCGGGACCCTCTACGACGAGGCGCTGCTCGATGCCCGCCGCGACAACCTGCTGGTGGCCGTACATCCGCTGGGTATCTGCTGGGGGCTGGCCTGGCTGGAACTCTCCAGCGGCCGCTTCAGCGTGCTCGAAGTGGAAGGCGAGAGCGAGATGCTGGCCGAGCTCCAGCGCCTCGACCCCGCCGAACTGCTGGTGCCGGAGAGCCTGACCCTGCCACCGGCCCTGGACGGGCGCCGCGGCCTGCGCCGCCAGAGCGACTGGCTGTTCGACCACGACGGTGCCACCCGCACCCTGTGCGACCAGTTCCAGTGCCAGGACCTGCGCGGCTTCGGCTGCGCCCATCTCGAGGCCGCCATCACCGCCGCCGGCGTGCTGATCGAATACGCCCGTGACACCCAGCGCTCGCGCCTGCCCCATGTCACCGCGCTGGGCGTGGAGAGCCGGGACGATGCCGTGGTGATCGATGCCGCCAGCCGGCGCAACCTGGAGATCGATACCAACCTCGGTGGCACAGCCGACAACACCCTGGCCAGCGTACTCGATACTTCCGCCACCGCCATGGGTTCGCGACTGCTCAAGCGCTGGCTCAACCGTCCGCTCCGCGACCGCGCCCTGGTCCAGAATCGCCAGGCGGCGGTCGCCCTGCTGCTCGACCAGGAGGCCTTCGTCACGCTGCGCGAGCTGCTCAAGGCCATCGGCGACGTGGAGCGCATCCTGGCCCGGGTGGCACTCTACAGCGCCCGGCCCCGGGATCTCGCCCGGCTGCGTGACGCCCTGCTCGCGCTCCCGGCACTGCAGCAGGAGCTCAGTGCCTTCAGCGATGGCACCGCGCTGGACGATCTTCAGCACCATATCCGCCCCTATCCCGAACTGGCCGACACCCTGAGCCGCGGCTTGATGGACAACCCGCCGGTGGTGATCCGTGATGGCGGCGTGATCCGCGACGGGTACGACGCCGAACTCGACGAGTACCGCGGCCTGGCCGAACACGCCGGCGACTACCTGATCAAGCTGGAACTCCGGGAGCGCGAGCGCACCGGCCTGCCCGGCCTCAAGGTGGGCTACAACCGGGTACACGGCTACTATATCGAGATCCCCCGCGCCCAGGCCCAGGACGCCCCGGTCGACTATGTCCGCCGCCAGACGCTGAAGAATGCCGAGCGCTTCATCATTCCCGAGCTCAAGGAGTTCGAGGACAAGGCGCTGTCGGCCAAGTCCCGCGCCCTGGCCCGGGAGAAGCTGCTCTACGAGAGCCTGCTCGATGCGCTCAATGCCGAGTTGGGCGCGCTGCAGGCCACCGGCCAGGCACTGGCGTCGCTGGATGTGCTGGCCACCTTTGCCGAGCGCGCCCAGGCGCTCGGCTTCGAGCGCCCACAGCTGCTCGACACCCCCGGCATCGAGATCCGCGGCGGCCGGCACCCGGTCGTGGAGCAGGTCAGCGACACCCCCTTCGTGCCCAACGACCTGATCATGGACGACAGCCGCAGGATGCTGGTCATCACCGGCCCCAACATGGGCGGCAAGTCCACCTACATGCGCCAGGCGGCCCTGATCACCCTGCTGGCCCATACCGGCAGCTTCATCCCCGCCGATGCGGCCCGCGTCGGCCCCGTGGACCGCATCTTCACCCGCATCGGCTCCAGCGACGATCTCGCCGGGGGGCGCTCGACCTTCATGGTGGAGATGACCGAGACCGCCAGCATCCTGCACAATGCCACCGAGCAGAGCCTGGTGCTGATGGACGAAATCGGGCGGGGCACCAGCACCTTCGACGGCCTGTCGCTGGCCTGGGCCAGCGCCGAGCACCTGACCCGGAGCCGGGCCTTCACGCTATTCGCCACCCACTACTTCGAGATGACCGCCCTGGCCGAGCAGGCCGAAGGGGTGGCCAATGTCCACCTCACCGCCGCCGAGCACAGGGACGGCATCGTCTTCATGCACCGGGTGGAAGACGGACCCGCCAGCCAGAGCTACGGCCTCCAGGTGGCCCAACTGGCCGGTGTCCCCCAGGGAGTGATCGCCCGGGCTCGGGAGAAGCTGGCGCAGCTGGAGCAGCAGGAGGTCGACCAGGGCAGCCGCCTGCCACTGCGCAGCAACGGCGAGCCGGCCCCGCTGCAGACCGACCTGTTCGCCACGGCACCGCACCCGCTGCTCGAGGCGCTGGCGGGGCTGGACCCCGATGCGCTGACCCCGCGGCAGGCGCTGGAGCTACTCTATGAATGGCGCGAACGCGTCTAGCCGGCTTGCCCCCGCGGTGGCGCATGACTAGAATGAAGCGTTTCTCCGAAAGCAGATTATATAAACGGATTTTTTTATAACTATCAGGCCTATCAGCCTGATGCTCAATCATCACCAGACCGGGCACCGCACACCCCGGCCCCGAGGAGGGAGACAGGCATGACATTTGTCGTCACCGAGAACTGCATCAAGTGCAAGTACACCGACTGTGTCGAAGTCTGCCCGGTGGACTGTTTCTATGAAGGTCCTAACTTCCTGGTCATCCACCCGGACGAATGCATTGACTGCGCCCTGTGCGAACCGGAGTGCCCGGCGGAGGCCATCTTCGCCGAGGACGAGTTGCCGGAGGGGCAGGAGGAGTTCATCGCCATCAACGCCGAGCTCTCAGAGGTCTGGCCCAACATTGCCGAGAAGAAAGACCCGCCCGCCGATGCCGAAGAGTGGGATGGCAAGCCGGGTAAGTTGCAGCATCTGGAACGCTGATTCGAGTGCATCGAGCGAACAAGAAAACGCCGGACGTCGATAACGTCCGGCGTTTTGCCTTCATGCGTCATACATATTCAAGTATCATGCACAGCTGAAAGGCGACCCTCAGGCCGCCCGGCTCCCAGCTCATCCTTGGACGGATCCCTCCGTCCGAATTCCTTTTGGTAACGTCCCTGCCCGGTAGCCACATCCTGTCGCACCTGGCGCACCATCTTTAACGCATCCCGTTTTGCATCCTGCCGGAGAGCCATCCCGCTCTCCCTTGTCCCACGTGCATTGTGGCATTTCCCCAGAACAGCGCAACTCCCTCCCACGACTGATCCTAACTTTACTTTTGCTTACTCACAAGGAAAATACAAAGTAAAAACAGACACATAAAAAAAGACCGGCACAAAAATCGCCGGCCTTCCTGCATAAAACTAAGCTTAGATCGTCGGCACTGTGTAGGCAATCTCCTACAAGCCGTGTAGTCAATGTCGTCGGCCAGCTACTCAATAGTGAGTACTGTCACAACGATTCACTGCCCCTTGATGGCGGCACGCCCAGGATAGTCGACCTGCCCACCCAACTGCTGCTCGATCACCAGCAGCCGGTTGTACTTGGCCACACGGTCGGAGCGGCACAGCGAGCCGGTCTTGATCTGGCCTGCCGCAGTGCCAACGGCCAGATCGGCAATGGTGGTGTCCTCGGTCTCGCCGGAACGATGCGAGATGACGGCAGTGAAGCCGGCATCCTGGGCCATCTTGATCGCATCCAGGGTCTCGGAGAGCGAACCGATCTGGTTGAACTTGATCAGGATGGAGTTACCGATTTTCTCGTCGATGCCGCGCTTGAGGATCCGGGTGTTGGTGACGAAGAGATCGTCGCCGACCAGCTGAATCTTGTCACCCAGCTTGTCGGTCAGCGCCTTCCAGCCAGCCCAGTCGGACTCATCCATGCCATCCTCGATGGAGACGATGGGGTAGTCATCGCACAGCCCGGCCAGGTAGTCGACAAAGCCCGCAGCGTCATACTGCTTGCCTTCACCGGCGAGGTTGTACTGGCCGCCCTTGTAGAACTCGGAGGAGGCGCAGTCCAACGCCAGGGTAATGTCATCCCCCAGGGTATAGCCGGCATCCGCCACGGCCTGCTTGATTACCGCCAGTGCCTCGGCATTGGAGGCCAGATTGGGAGCGAAGCCGCCTTCATCACCCACTGCCGTGGAGAGCCCCCGGGCGGCCAGCACCTTCTTGAGAGCGTGGAAGATCTCGGCCCCCATGCGCAGGCCTTCGCGGAAGTTCGCTGCGCCCACCGGCTGGATCATGAACTCCTGGATGTCGACGTTGTTGTCGGCATGCTCGCCGCCGTTGAGGATATTCATCATCGGCACCGGCATGCTGAAACGGCCCGGCTGACCGTAGAGTTCGGCAATATGCGCGTAGAGTGGCACACCCTTGGCGTTCGCGGCTGCCTTGGCGGCGGCCAACGACACCGCCAGAATGGCGTTGGCGCCGAGCGAGGCCTTGTTGTCGGTGCCATCCAGCGCCAGCATGGCATTGTCCAGGCCGCGCTGATCCCGGGCATCCATACCCACGAGCTTGCTGCGAATCGCACCGTTGACCGCTTCGACGGCTTTCAGCACGCCCTTGCCCAGGTAGCGTGCCTTGTCGCCGTCGCGCAGCTCGAGGGCCTCGCGGGAACCGGTGGAGGCACCGCTGGGCGCACAGGCCACGCCCACCGCACCGCTCTCCAGGCGCACTTCGGCCTGCACGGTGGGGTTGCCGCGGGAGTCGAGCACCTCGAGGGCAAGGATATCGGCAATCTTGGTCATCGTGTGTCGTCCTATTCTTATGAATCAGTCTTATGAATCAGCGTTGAGTGAGTCAGTGAGTATCAGGTGATATCCAGCGCAGGGAAGCCCTTGACCATGTCATCGATGGCCTTGAGCTGCGCCAGGAAGGGCTCGAGCCGGTCCAGGGGCAGGGCACAGGGGCCATCGCACTTGGCGTTGTCCGGATCCGGATGCGCCTCCAGGAAGAGCCCGGCCAGGCCAACGGCCACGCCGGCACGGGCCAGCTCGCCAACCTGTTCGCGGCGGCCGCCGGCGCTGTCCGCGCGGCCGCCGGGCCGCTGAAGGGAGTGCGTGACATCGAAGAAGACCGGATAGCCGGTCCGCTTCATGTCACCAAAACCGAGCATATCAACCACCAGATTATTATACCCAAAGCTGGATCCGCGTTCGCAAAGCAACAACCTTGCGTTCCCGGCCTCCTCGCACTTCCTGATGATATGACGCATTTCATGAGGCGCCAGGAACTGCGGCTTCTTGAGGTTGATCACCGCCCCGGTCTCGGCCATGGCCACCACCAGGTCGGTCTGGCGGGCAAGGAAGGCCGGCAACTGGATGATGTCGGCCACCTCTGCCACCGGTGCAGCCTGCCAGGGCTCATGCACATCGGTAATGATGGGCACGCCGAAGCGCGACTTGATCTCAGCCAGAATCTCCAGCCCCTTCTCCAGCCCCGGGCCGCGAAAGGAGTGAATAGAGCTACGGTTGGCCTTGTCGAAGCTGGCCTTGAACACGAAGGGGATGTCCAGACGGGCGGTGACCTCGACATAGGTCTCAGCCACTTCCAGGGCCAGCTCACGGGACTCCAGCACGTTCATGCCGCCCAGCAGCATGAGGGGCAGAGAATTGCCGGCCTGAAGGCCGGCAATGGTGATGATGCGTTGTGCGTCTGTCATGAACACTCCTTCGACCCTCAGCCCTGCGGCTGGGCCTGGGCCTGCTGGCGGGCACGGGTGTTCTTGTGCTCCAGCGCCGCATTGATGAAGCCGGTAAAGAGCGGGTGGCCATCGCGGGGGGTGGAGGTGAATTCCGGGTGGAACTGGCAGGCCACGTACCAGGGATGGTCGGGCAGCTCGATCATCTCCACCAGGGAGTTGTCCACGCTCTTGCCGGAAATGACCAGACCCGCCTGTTCCAGCTCGTCGATGAACTGATTGTTGACCTCGAAGCGATGCCGATGACGCTCGACGATCTCATCGGCACCATAGGCCTCGCGGGCCTTCGTGCCGGTCCTCAGGTGACAGACCTGTCCGCCAAGACGCATGGTACCGCCCAGATCCGAGGCCGCATCGCGCAGCTCGATCTTCCCCTCCGGGGTGATCCACTCGGTGATCAGGCCCACCACCGGATGCTGGGTGTCGTGGGTGAACTCGGTGGAGTTGGCGTCTTCCCAGCCGGCCACGTGCCGGGCATATTCGATCACCGCCACCTGCATGCCAAGGCAGATGCCCAGATACGGAATACCGTTCTCACGAGCGAAGCGGGCGGTGGCGATCTTGCCCTCGACGCCACGCTCGCCGAAGCCACCCGGCACCAGGATGGCGTCCTTGCCCGCCAGTCGCTCGGTACCGTGGCGTTCGATATCCTCGGAGTCAATGTAGTCGACGTTGACCTTGACCCGGGTCTGGATACCCGCGTGGATCAGCGCTTCATTGAGCGACTTGTAGGCGTCCAGCAGCTCCATGTACTTGCCGACCATGGCGATATTGATCGACTTGAGCGGGTTGAGCTTGGCATCCAGCACATGGACCCACTCGTTGAGGTCCGCCTCTTCCGCTTCCAGGCGCAGCTTGTCGCAGACGATCTCGTCGAGGCCGTGCTCATGGAGCATCAGGGGTATGCGATAGATGGTATCGGCATCCTGCAACGGGATGACCGCACGCTCCTCGACGTTGGTGAACAGGGCGATCTTGCGCCGCTCGCTCTCTTCCAGCTCGACTTCGCTGCGACAGATCAGGATGTCGGGCTGGATACCGATGGAGCGCAGCTCCTTGACGCTGTGCTGGGTCGGCTTGGTCTTGGTCTCCCCCGCCGTCTTGATGTAGGGCACCAGCGTCAGGTGCATGAAGATCGCCCGACTCATGCCCAGTTCGCTGCGGATCTGACGGATCGACTCCAGGAACGGCAGCGACTCGATGTCACCCACGGTGCCGCCGATCTCCACCAGGGCCACGTCGAAGCCTTCGCCGCCGGCATACACGCGGCGCTTGATCTCGTCGGTGATGTGGGGGATCACCTGCACGGTGCCGCCCAGGTAGTCGCCACGGCGCTCGCGGCGCAGCACGTGCTCGTAGACGCGGCCGGTGGTGAAGTTGTTGCCCTGGGTCATCTTGGTACGAATGAAGCGCTCGTAGTGGCCCAGGTCCAGATCGGTCTCGGCCCCATCCTCGGTGACGAAGACCTCGCCGTGCTGGAAGGGGCTCATGGTGCCGGGGTCGACGTTGATGTACGGATCCAGCTTGAGCATGGTGACCTTGAGGCCGCGCGCCTCGAGAATCGCCGCCAGCGAGGCCGACGCGATGCCCTTGCCTAGAGAGGACACAACGCCGCCGGTCACGAAGATATATCGTGTCATGGAGAACCTGTCGAAACGTGATCATGAGGCGCGGCAGGAAGCTGCGCCAGGATGGGACGACAGACTAGCAGATTACGACCAATGGCTCAATTTCAGCCGCCTTGAGCCTGACCCGCGGCTTGCCCGGCGACAGGTCTTCGCGGAGGCGCTGTGAATACTTCCCTGTACGCTACCGATTCCTTCCCTGGAATCGGACCTCCGCTTCGACCTGTCCCCGGCGCCGCTCACCCTCACGGGTGGCTTCGAGCCTCGAGCAGAATGGTATCGAGGCTCGTAGCCCGTGGCTCGTCGCTTATACGCCCAGATAGTCGAGGATGCCCTCGCCGGCCTGGCGTCCTTCATGGATGGCGGTGACCACCAGGTCGGAGCCGCGGACCATGTCGCCACCGGCGAAGATCTTCTCGTTGGCGGTCTGGAAGGCGTAGGTACCATGCTCGGGCGCCAGCACCCGGCCGCGCTCGTCGAGCTCGATGCCCGCGGGCTCGAACCAGGACGAGGGGCTCGGCTGGAAGCCGAAGGCGATAACCACGGCATCGGCAGGCAGGACTTCCTCGGAGCCCGGCACCACCTCGGGACGCTGGCGACCGTTCTCATCGGGCTCGCCAAGCCGGGTACGCACCACCTTCACGCCTTCCACCTTGCCCTCGCCCACCACCGCCACCGGCTGGCGGTTGAAGAGGAACTCCACCCCCTCCTCGCGGGCATTCTTCACCTCGCGCTTGGAGCCCGGCATGTTCTCCTCGTCGCGGCGGTAGGCGCAGGTCACCATCGAGGCGCCCTGACGAATCGCCGTGCGATTGCAGTCCATGGCAGTATCACCGCCGCCCAGCACCACCACCTTCTTGCCCTCCAGCGAGACATAGTCGGCCGGATCCTTCTCGAAGCCGAGGCAGTGGTTGACGTTGGCGATCAGGTAGTCGAGCGCCTTGTGCACCCCGGGCAGCTCCTCGCCGGGGAACCCGCCAGTCATGTACTTGTAGGTGCCCATGCCGAGGAACACCGCGTCGTACTCCGCCAGCAATGCCTCGAAGTCGATATCACGGCCGATCTCGGTATTGAGCCGGAACTCGATGCCCATCTCCTCGAATACCGCACGACGGCGCTCCATCACCGTCTTCTCGAGCTTGAACTCGGGAATGCCGAATGTCAGCAGACCGCCGATTTCCGGATACTTGTCGAAGACCACCGGCCTGACGCCGTTGCGTACCAGGATATCGGCACAGCCGAGCCCAGCCGGGCCTGCGCCGATGATGGCGACCCTCTTGTCGGTCCACTCCACCTGGGACATGTCGGGACGCCAGCCCATGGCGAAGGCGGTGTCGGTAATGTACTTCTCCACCGAGCCGATGGTCACTGCACCGAAGCCGTCGTTGAGGGTGCAGTCCCCTTCGCACAGGCGATCCTGCGGGCATACCCGGCCGCACACCTCGGGCAGGGTGTTGGTCTTGTGGGACAGCTCCGCCGCCTCGAGGATATTGCCCTCCGCCACCAGCTGCAGCCAGTTGGGAATGTAATTATGTACCGGGCACTTCCACTCACAGTAGGGGTTGCCACAGTGCAGGCAGCGGTGCGCCTGGCTGGCCGCCTCCTGGGGCTTGTACGGCTCGTAGATCTCGCCGAACTCCCGCGCACGGGTGCGGGCATCCTTTTTCTGCGGGTCCTGGCGGCCCACGTCGATGAACTGGAAGTCGTTATTGGTCAAACGATTGGCCATGTCTTGTCTCCTGGGAAGTCCGGCTTACTCGGGGCGCCTGCGGGATTCGTCGAGCAGGCTGCCCAGGCTCGCCGCCTTGGGCTTGACCAGCCAGAAATGACGCACGTAGTCGCTGAAATCGTCGAGTATCTCGCGCCCCCGGGCAGACCCCGTCTCGGCAACGAACTCCTCGATGATTTCCCGCAGGTGACGCCGATAGGCCTCCATGGCCTCGGTATTGACGCGGTGGATCTCCACCAGTTCATGGTTGTAACGGTCGACGAAGGAGCGATCCTCGTCGAGCACGTAGGCGAAACCGCCGGTCATGCCGGCACCGAAGTTGACGCCGGTCTCTCCCAGCACGCAGATCAGACCGCCGGTCATATATTCGCAGCAGTGGTCGCCAGCCCCCTCGATCACCGCATGGGCGCCGGAGTTGCGCACGGCGAAGCGCTCGCCGGCCGTACCCGCGGCGAACAGCCTGCCGCCGGTCGCCCCGTACAGGCAGGTGTTACCGATAATCGCGGTCTCGTGACTGGCGAAGCGGCTGCCCTTCGGCGGGGTGATCACCACCTTGCCACCGTTCATGCCCTTGCCCACGTAGTCGTTGGCATCACCTTCCAGGTAGAGGTGAAGGCCTCGTGCATTCCACACGCCGAAGCTTTGCCCGGCCACGCCCTCGAAGCGCAGCGTGATCGGGGCGTCTTCGAGCCCGGCCTCGCCGTAGCGCTTAGCCACCGCGCCGGAGGAGAGCGCCGGCACCGAGCGGTCGCAGTTGGTGATGGTGAATTCGAACTCGCCGCCGCTCTTGTCGGCGATGGCCTGATCGATGGCGCCGAGTACCTCCTGGTTCTTGGCACCCGGATCATGGGGTACGTTGCGGCTCACCTGGCAATACTGCGGTGCATCCGACGGCACGAAGTCATTGGTCAGCAGGGGGCTCAGGTCTAGCTTGCGCTGGGAGGCAGTCGCGCCTTCCAGGGCCTCGAGCAGATCGGTGCGGCCGATCAGGTCGGTCAGCCTGCGCACACCCAGCATTGCCAGCAGCTCACGCACTTCATCGGCGATGAAGCGGAAGTAGTTCTTGACCATGTCCACGGTGCCGCGGAAGTGCTCGTCACGCAGGTACTGGTGTTGGGTAGCGACACCGGTGGCACAGTTGTTGAGGTGGCAGATGCGCAGGTACTTGCAGCCCAGCGCCACCATGGGCGCCGTACCGAAGCCGAAGCTCTCGGCGCCGAGAATGGCCGCCTTGACCACGTCGAGACCGGTCTTGAGGCCGCCGTCTGTCTGCAGACGGATCTTGTCGCGCAAGCCGTTGATGCGCAGCGCCTGATGCACCTCCGGCAGGCCCAGCTCCCAGGGAGAGCCGGCGTGCTTGATCGAGGTGAGCGGGCTCGCCGCGGTACCGCCGTCGTAGCCGGAGACGGTGATCAGGTCGGCGTAGGCCTTGGCCACGCCGGTGGCGATGGTGCCGATGCCGGGCTCGGAGACCAGCTTGACCGACACCTGGGCCTCAGGATTGACCTGCTTGAGGTCGAAGATCAGCTGCGCCAGGTCCTCGATGGAGTAGATATCATGGTGCGGCGGCGGCGAAATCAGGGTCACGCCAGGCACCGAGTAGCGCAGCCGGGCGATCAGGTCGTTGACCTTTCCACCGGGCAGCTGGCCGCCCTCGCCGGGCTTGGCACCCTGTGCCACCTTGATCTGCAGTACGTCGGCGTTGACCAGGTAGGCCGGAGTGACGCCGAAGCGACCGGAAGCGATCTGCTTGATCTTGGAGCTGCGAATGGTGCCGTAGCGCGCGGGATCCTCCCCGCCCTCGCCGGAGTTCGAGCGTCCACCGGCCTCGTTCATGGCCTGGGCCAGGGCCTCGTGGGCCTCGGGCGATAGTGCCCCCAGCGACATGCCGGCGCTGTCGAAGCGCGGGATCAGTTCTTCGACCGTTTCCACCTCCTCCAGTGAAAGCGGGGATTCGGACGACTTGAGCTTGAGCAAGTCACGCAGGGTGGCGGGCTCGCGCTCGTTGACCAACGCGGCGAATTTCTTCCACTTGGCGTAGTCGCCCTCCTGCACGGCCTCCTGCAGTGCCTTGATCACGTCCGGGTTGTAGGCGTGATACTCGTGGTCGTGTACATACTTCATCAGGCCGCCTTGGGAGATGCCCTTGCGCGGCGTCCAGGCGTCCCGGGCCAGCAGCTCCTGCTGCAGCTGCAGCTCGGCGAAACCGGCACCTTCGATACGCGATGCCATGCCGCTGAAGCAGAGGTCCATCACCTCGGAGTGCAACCCCACCGCCTCGAACAGCTGGGAGCCACGATAGGAGGCCAGGGTCGAGATGCCCATCTTGGAGAGAATCTTGTAGAGACCCTTCTGCATCCCCTTGCGATAGTTCTCGCGGGCGTCAGCCGGGCTGCCGGTGAGCTCGCCGGTACGGTGCATGTCCGCCATGACCTGATAGGCCAACCACGGGAAGACCGCAGTGGCACCCACGCCGAAGAGCACCGCCATCTGGTGAGCATCCCGGGCATAGCCGGTCTCGACCACGATGTTGGCCCTTGGGCGCAGTGCCAGCTTGCCCAGGTGGTGATGCACGGCGCCGACCGCCAGTGCCGCATGGATCGGCAATTGCCCCTTTTCCAGGTTGGCATCCGACAGCACCAGGATCACCTTGCCGTCATGCACCGCGGCTTCGGCCTGACGGCACAGCTCGACGAGCGCCGCCTTGAGCCCGACCTGCTCGGGATCGTAGCCCAGCGAGAGAGCATGACTGGCGAAGGTCGGATCATCCTGCTCGAGCAGCGCGGTGAACTTGCGCGGTGACAGCACCGGGGTTGTGAGGATGATACGGTGCGCATGCTCCGGCGTGGCCTTGAAGACGTTGAGCTCCGGGCCGATGCAGGTTTCCAGCGACATCACGATCGCTTCACGCAGCGGGTCGATGGCCGGATTGGTGACCTGCGCAAACTTCTGGCGGAAATAGTCGGTCAGTAGCCGATGCTTTCGTGAAAGCACCGCCATGGGCGTGTCGTCGCCCATGGAGCCCACTGCCTCCTGGCCGCTCTCCGCCAGCGGACGCAGCACCTGGTCGCGCTCCTCGAAGCTGACCTGAAACATCTTCTGCCAGGTATTGACCGCCTGCTGGTCCATGTTCTGGAAGCTGGCAAGCTCGGTCAACGCCGACTCCAGGTAGTGCGCTTCCTCTTTCAACCAGCGCTTGTAGGGGTAGGCCGACTTCAGTCGCTCATCGATATCGCTGGTATGCAGCACTTCACCGGTCTGGGTGTCCACGGCGAGTATCTGTCCCGGACCCACGCGCCCCTTGGCGACGACGTCTTCCGGCTTGTAGCTGTAGGTACCGATCTCGGAGGCGAGTGTGATATAGCCATTCTTGGTAATCACCCAGCGCGCCGGGCGCAACCCATTGCGATCGAGCATGCAGACCGCCTGGCGGCCATCGGTCATCACCACGCCGGCGGGGCCGTCCCATGGCTCCATGTGCATGGAGTTGTACTCGTAGAAGGCACGCAGCTCACCGCCCATGGTCTCCACGTTCTGCCACGCCGGCGGCACCATCATGCGCACCGCCCGGTGCAGCTCCATGCCACCCATCAGCAGTACCTCGAGCATGTTGTCCATGCTCGATGAGTCGGAGCCGACGGTATTGACGATCTCGTCCAGCTCGGCGATGTCGGGCAGGCGCTCGTTGACGAAATTCTCCTTCCGCGAATTGGCCCAGCCGCGGTTGGCCTCGATGGTGTTTATTTCGCCATTGTGGGCCAGCATGCGGAACGGCTGCGCCAGCGGCCAGCGCGGCGCCGTGTTGGTCGAGAAGCGCTGATGGAAGACGCAGATGGCCGTTTCCAGCCGCTCGTCCCCGAGATCATGGTAGAAGGCCGGCAGGTCCACCGGCATCACCAGTCCCTTGTAGGAAACCACCTCGGCGGAGAGCGAACAGACGTAGAAATCTTCCTCGTCGCGCAGCATCTGCTCGGCACGACGACGCGCCATGAACAGGTCGACGTCGAAGCGTTCCGGATCGCTCAGCTTGCCGGGCTCGACAAACAGGTGGCGGATGCGTGGCAGGCAAGCCAGCGCCATGGGACCGCAGAATGAGGGATCTACCGGCACGTCGCGCCAGCCCCGTATGACCAGGCCGCAGGCACGCAGCTCCCCCTCGAGGATCCCGCGAGCACGCGCCTCCTTGGCATCATCGTCGGGGAGGAAGATCGCGCCGACGGCAAAGCGCTCGCCCAGGGTGACGTCAAGCGTCTCTGCTGCCACTTCACGCATGAAGGCGCCTGGCATCTTCAGCAGCAAGCCACAGCCATCGCCGGTCTTGCCATCGGCAGCGATGCCGCCGCGATGCGTCATGCAGGTCAGCGACTCGATGGCAGTCCGGAGCAGGTCATGGCTGGCCTGTCCTTCCATATGGGCGATCAGGCCGAAGCCACAGTTATCGCGAAATTCACCGGGGTGATGAAGGCCTCTGTTCATGGGCGTGCCTCAAAAAAGACTATTGACTCAGCAGCAGATAATTTATATTCTATTATGTTTTTTATTTGTATCGATTAAAAAATCGACGCGCTGCTGCCGTGAGAAAAAGGACGCCCAGCATAGACACCCCAAGGCATTACGCGCAATTCCACCCCTCTCCGCGCCTCATGAAAACTCCCGCCAAATCCGCAACTTGCCTAATCAATCCCCAAGAAAACATCCTGTAGTTCAATAACTTGCACTCGCCATAAACGATTTTCAAACGGCATGAGTCCATGATTTAGACTTTAGTCTAATATGGCCATTTTCTCCCATACCGATACGGCATGAGGCATGCAAATTTATCGGCTCGGTGCATAACCGCCAGTCCACAAAAAAGCGACCCCCGTCGCTGACGGGGGTCGCCGTACTCAAAACCTGCGGTTTGTTGCGTCTTTATGCCGGCTGGAGGAGCAGGCCGGCATGTCCCCGGGCAGTCAGCGGCGGGGAAAGGAAGCCAGCAGTTCCGTCAGCAAACCAGACGGGGTCTCGTCATGGAGACAGGCGTCACCCAGGCCACGCAGAAGGATCAGGCGCAGGCGGCTGTCGACGTTCTTCTTGTCGAGCCGCATGCGATCGAGAAAGTCCTCGGCCGTCATGTCGGCAGGCGCCAGCAGCGGCAGGCCGGCAGCCTCGATAATGGCGGCGGTACGCGCTACCTCCGCCACGGAGAGCCAGCCGAGGCGCTGCGACAGCTCGGCCGCCATCAGCATGCCGACACCCACCGCCTCGCCATGAAGCCAGTTGCCGTAGCCCTGGTGCGCCTCGATGGCATGGCCGAAGGTGTGGCCCAGATTGAGCAGGGCACGAACCCCCTGCTCGGTCTCGTCCTCGGCGACTATCTCCGCCTTGATCGTGCAGCTGCGCTCGATGGCCTGGGTCAGCGCTGACGCATCCAGGTCACGCAGCGCCGTCATGTTCTCTTCAAGCCAGCCCAGGAAGCCGACATCACGGATAAGACCGTACTTGATCACCTCGGCCAGGCCCGCCGACAGCTCCCGCGACGGCAGGGTCAGCAGGGTGTCGGTGTCGATCAGCACCGCCTGCGGCTGCCAGAAGGCGCCGATCATGTTCTTGCCACGCGGATGGTTGACGCCGGTCTTGCCGCCCACCGAGGAGTCGACCTGGGAAAGCAGGGTGGTCGGCACCTGGATGAAGGCCACCCCACGCTGGTAGCAGGCCGCCGCGAAGCCGACCATATCGCCGATCACTCCCCCGCCCAGGGCAATCAAGGTACAGCGGCGATTGAATCCCGCCGCCAGCAGGGCATCCCAGATCCTACTCACGCTTTCCAGCGTCTTGGTCGCCTCCCCATCGGGCAACACCAGCTCCTCCACCTCGAGCCCTTCGGGAAGCCCTTGGCGACAGCGTGCCAGATAGAGGGGCGCCACCGTCTCGTTGGTCACGATCATCACCTGACGCCCGGCGAGATAGGGCGACAGCCAGGTGGCATCGCCCAGCAGGCCGGGGCCGATATGGATGGGGTAGCTGCGCTCGCCCAGCGCGACCTGGAGGCTGCGCTGGGGGGCGGGGGATTGCGTCAGGGTCATGGGGGATCAGGCCTTGGCTTGAAGGGGATCGACCAGCCGCTGGATGCGACGCACGATCTCGTTGACCACGGCGCGAGGGCTGCGCCGGTCGGTACGTACCACGACATCGGCGGTAGCGCGGTAGAGCGGGTCTCTCAACTCGAACATCTCGCGCAGCGTCGCTTCCCGGTCGGGACGCTGCAGCAGGGGACGATTGCGATCCTTGGCCACTCGCTTGAGCTGCTGCTCGACGGTGGTAAACAAGTAGACCACGGTACCCCGTTCACGCAACCGGCGACGATTATCCTCGCGCAGCACGGCGCCACCGCCCGTCGCGATAACCACGGACTCGAGCTGAGTCAGCTCATCGATCATATGCGCTTCACGCTGGCGAAAGCCGGCCTCGCCCTCGACGTCGAAGATCCAGGGGATATCGGCGCCGCACCGAGCCTGTATCTCGTGGTCGCTGTCATAGAACTCACGTGACAGCTCGGCCGCCAGAAGGCGGCCGATGGTACTCTTGCCGGCCCCCATGGGGCCGACCAGTATGAGATTGGGCAAGTCCTGCATCAGCGAATGGCCAGGCCGTCTTCGAGTATTCGTGGAGTAATGAAAACCAGCAGCTCGACTTTCTGGCTGCTCTCCTCATTATAACGGAAAAGCCTTCCCAGCACAGGCAGGTCACCGAAGAAGGGCGTCCTCGCCAGCCGGCTCAACTGCTCGGTGGTCAAGATGCCGCCCAACACCACGGTTTCACCGTTATCGACCAGTACCTGGGTCTCGATGCTGCTGGTATCGATAGGCGGCTCCTGCCCAGCTGCCACGTCACGGAAGCTGTCATTGGTCACCACCAGGTCCATGATGATGCGGTTGTCCGGGGTTATCTGCGGTGTTACCTCAAGGGAGAGTACGGCCTCCTTGAATTCGATCTGCGGCACGTTGTCACTGATGGTCTGGAAGGCACGCTCCTCCCCTTGACGGATAACGGCCGTGCGCTGATTGGCCGTGATGATGCGGGGCTGGGAGATCGTCTGGCTCCTGCTCTCGGTCTCCAGCGCGCGAAGCTCCAGGTCAAGCAGGATGTCTCCGGACAGGTAGCCAAAGCCGAAGCTGGTCATGGGGTTGGCCCCACCCAGGTCGACGGCGAGCCCACCACGCTGGAACCGACTGCCACTCGGGTCGTCGAACCCTCCGGTAAAGGCGCCGCGACTGTCGCGCTGCCCGCCCAGCCCATCGCCGGTCCCGGAAATCATGCTCCCCGAGGAGGCACCCTCCAGATTCAGGCGGCTGCTGCCCCGGGACGATGCCCCCCAGTTGACGCCCAACTCCTGAGTTACACCATCGCGGGCGATCACGATGCGCGCCTCGATCTGCACCTGACGCACCGCCACGTCTAGCCGGTCGAGGGTGCGTAGAATCTCCTGCACCTGGTCGGCCGTGTCCTGAATCAGCAGCATGTTGGTACGCTGGTCCACCGCGACCCGACCACGCTCGGTGAGCAGGCCGAAGCCGTCGCCACCGCGTAGCAGCTGGGCCAGATCCTCGGCCCGGGCGTACTTGACCTCCACATACTCCGAGACCAGCGGCGCCAGCGTCTCCACCTGCGCCCTGGCCTCGATCTCCTGGCGCTCGATATTGGCAAGCTCGCTGGCAGGGGCCACGACGATGACATTGCCTTCCTGGCGACTGGCCAGGCCATGGCTCTTGAGCACCAGATCGAGGGCCTGATCCCAGGGCACGTCCTGAAGGTTGAGGGTGACGCGCCCGGTCACGCTATCGCTGGCGACGAGATTGAGGCCGGTGAAATCGGCGATGACCGCCAGCACCGAGCGGACCTCGATATCCTGGAAATTGAGCGTAATACGCTCGCCGGTATAGGGGAATTGCTGGCGCACTCGCTGGTCGCGCTCGGCCTGGGTAACCGGCTGCGCTTCGATGGTCAGCTGCCGGCCACTCTGGGTGGAGAGCATGGCGAATTCACCGCTGCCTTCGATATCGAAGGTCACGCCATCACGACTGGTCCGCGGGGTAATGCGGCGCAGCGGCGTATTGAAATCGGTGACGTCGAGCACCTGGTCGTGGGAAGCGGGAAGCTCCACGTCGCGCATTTCGGCAACGATACGGTTGCTACCCTCTTCGCGCACCCGCGCATCGACGCCAGCGCGGTCGAAGGTGACGATCAGTCGACCCGCGCCGCCTTCGCCGCGGCGAAAGTCGATGTCTTCGATGGTCGGCCTGCCGCTGACGGGTGCGGGTGCCGGCGCGGGTGCCTCCTGGCGAGCCGCCGGCTGCTGCGCGACCGCTGTCGTCGGCGCGGCGGCACTACCGCCGATGGAGAGCCTGAGCCGATCACCCTGCTGCGTGGTGTCATAGGGCAGCGGCCCCTCCAGATTGAAGACCAGCCGTGTCCGCGAGCCGGCCTCAAGGGCGGTGACCTGCTCGACGCCCCCGATCCCCAGTTCCATCCTGCGCTGATCGAGCTGGTTGGCAGTATCGACCAGGTCAATGGTCAATCGCGCAGGGTCGTCCAGCCGATAGCCACGCACCTCCGGCACCCCATGACTGAAGGTGAGATCCACCTGGAGCTCCCCGCTCTCGCCCTGCCGAAAATCCAGGTCGGTCAATGTCGTCGTCGCCAGCGCCGCCGAGGACACTGCCAGCAGGCAGAGCCCTGCCAATGCGCGAATCATCTGTTTCATGGTTCCCCTTCCCCCCGCCTGAGACCACGCCCCTGCTGGGGCGCGGCGATGCAGCCTTCTAGTCTAGTCATTATCCAGCGCGATACGCGTGTTGCGCTCTACCCAACCGCCACCGCCCGTTGGCACCAGCTCCACCAGCTGCACCGAAGACCCTGTGATACTGACGATCCTGCCGTGATCGCGCCCCATATGACGCCCGATCTGCAGGCGATGCACTTCACCGTCGGGCGCCTTGATGAGGGCGTTGGACTGCCCGCCCATGGACAGCACACCAACCAGCTCCAACTCCTCCAGCGAATAGTCTTCCAATGGCTCGCGAGGCCGGTCGGCATCCGGCGCCACCCCGTCATCCCCTTGCGGCGTTGCCTCTGGCTCCGGCAGTTGAGGCCGAAAGGGGCTGCGCCGGTCCCCCTCTGTATAAGGCGTCGGCTCGTAGCGCGGCACCTCTGGCAGCGCCAGCGGCTCCGGCATCCCGGGATTGGCTCGAATGGTTGCGAGCTCGCGGTCGAGCGACGCCAACTGCGGATCCGCACAGCCGGCAAGCGCCAGTACCAGGGCACCCCCAACCGCCAGCCAGCGGTGTCGTCTCACGCTCATGGCGACGCCTCCTGGGCCGTTGGAAGATAGCTGTAGGTCCGCGCCAGCATTGATAGCCTCAAGCGATCGCTCCCCTCAACCGGCACCAAGGTAAAGTCATGCTGTGTCACGATACGCGGCAGCGAGGCAATGCCTGCCAGGAAGGCAGCGATATGGTGGTATTGGCCTTCCACCTGGATATCGAAAGGCCGCTCGATATAAAAATCACGCTCCACGGTGCCGCGCAGGCGGATGAAATCTATCGACAGCTGATTGTCGATGGCTATCTCGCTGATGCTGTCGATCAGCGACGGAATCTCGGCCCCCGAAGGCAACATGGCCATGAGTCGATCCATGCGGGACTCGAGTACCGTCATCTGTTCGAGCATGTCCGGCAGCCTGGCTGCCTGGGCGGCACGGTTGCGATAGTCGCGCAACAGCTGGCGCTCCTCGGCCTCCATCTGCTGCAGCTCCTGCGCCTTGGGGCTGGCGAGATACCAATGCATACCGGCAAAAGTCAGGCCGAATATCAGCACGCAACAGATCAATTGCAGTAACCACGGCCAGGTGCCCGCCTCCTTGATGTCCAGCTCTCGCCAGTCGAGTTCACGCAAGCGACGCAGTTCAGCCTGTAGACTCATGGCGCCTCCTCATCCGAGCCCGATGGCTGGCCCACCAGCTGGTTCACGCTGAGACTGAAGCGTCGCCTGGCGCCGCCATCGGCTTCGACTTCGGACAGCACCGGCTCGGAAAGCGATGGTGCAGCGGACAACCCTCGCAGTTGATCCGACACTTGATGATTGCTTTCCGCGCGCCCGGAGAGCCTCAGGCGGCTCTCCTGTCGACTCAACTCGGTATAATGCACGCCGTCGACCAGACTGGTGGCCAGGTCGCGAATGACCTCTACCGTCTGGGAGCGGCCCCGCTGCAGCTCACTGAAGACCTCGATCTGGCCGATCATGCGCTCACGAATGGCTTCGTACTCACTGATCGAACGAATGTCCCCCTCCAGGCGCTGCATCTCCTCTCGAATATGCGCATTGCGCTTCTCCTGAGCCGACAGCGCTTCCTGGTAGTGGTAGGTCATGCCGAACCCACCCGTCATGCCCAGTACCGCCACTAACGCCATGGCGACATAGAAGCGGCGGCTGCGACGCTCTCGCTGCCGCTCTCGCCAGGGGAGCAGGTTGATCTCGATCGTCATGACACCGACCTCATTGCCAGACCACATGCCGTCAGCATGGCGGGCGCATCACTGGCCAGGGTCTGGACATCGATACGCGTATTGATCCGCATGCGCAGGAAGGGATTGGCGATCACGACCTCCATTCCACTCTCCTGTGCCAGCCGCTCCGCCAAGCCGGGGATCACGCTGGACCCACCGGCCAATACCATGCGCCGGACTTCGTGCTTACGGCCGGCGGTATAGTAGAGCTGCAGCGAGCGGCCAACCTGCTGGACCAGGGTATCCAGGAAGGGAGCCAGCACGCTGGTCTTGTAATCCTCGGGCAGGCCGCCACGTTTCTTGGCCAGCCCAGCCTCTTCCAGGGTCAAGCCATAGCGGACGCGGATCTCCTCGGTGAGCTGCCGCCCGCCGAATACGGTGTCCCGACTGTAGGTGATGCGCCCCTCACGCACGACGTGAAAGGCGTTCATGGTGGCCCCGATATCAACCAACGCCACGCAATCGTCTCCCGCGCCGACAGACGGCAGCTGATGGCGCAGCTCCGTGAAGGCGCGCTCCATGGCAAAAGTCTCGACATCAACCGCCGCCGGCGTCAGCCCCGCCTGAACCAGGGCGTCGGTCAACTGGTTGACATCCTGCTGGCGGCAGGCGACCAACAGGATGTCCTGCTGGTCTCCATAGCGAGCGTTCAGGCCCAGCCGCTGGAAGTCAAAGGCCACTTCACTGAACGGAAACGGAATGTGCTTGTCTGACTCAAGTTGAATGCGTGCCTCAATCTCATCGTCATTGAGAGAAGCTGGCATCGTCAGTGTCTTGGTAATCGCGGCGCTGGCCGGAACGGCGGCTACGGCGAGCTTGGAGGAGGGTTTCGCACTCTCCACGGCACGACGCAAGGCATCGGCCACCTCGCCCATGTCACGAATGCGTCTTTCCACCACGGCCCCTTCCCGCAAGGGTCTGACGGCATAGCTGTCAATCTGGTGATGGGAGCCCGCCCGCTTGAGTTCGATCAGCTTGACCGTCGCCGAGGTGATATCGACGCCGATCAACCCCTTGCCAGAGGCTCTGAGTCGTATCAATTCATATACCTGCGTAATCAGTCGCGGTATCCCGCTTGTTATCGGTGCGCCTTAGATCGTCTAAACGACAAGGCTCAGATTGATAATACCTTGTACTGTAGGATCGAGGTTACATGATATTGGCCCTTATCACACAAAGTTGGACTTCTGACACCTCAACGCTGGTGGCCGACGGCCTGGATTCATATAATGATTATCGCCAGTGAAGGCCCGTTCCATCATCGCCCTTTCCTTCCTGCCCTCATCACGGAAACCGCCTTTTCATGAAGTGGATCAAGACCCTGATTTTTTCGGCCTTCTGGCTGCTGATAGCGCTGTCGACCACGGCCCTGCTCAGCGTGGCCGGCGCAGCTCTCTACTTCACACCCGGCCTGCCCGACGTGCGCCAGCTCCAGGATTTCGAGCTGCACACCCCCCTGCGCATCTTCACCCGCGACGGCAAGCTGATCGGCGAATATGGTGAGGAGCGCCGCATGGCGGTGGACTTCGACGAGATTCCACAGGACTTCATCCAGGCGCTGCTTGCCGCCGAGGATGCCTCCTTCTTCGAACACCGCGGCGTCGATCCTCGCGGCCTGGCGCGGGCTACGCTGGAGCTTGCCTCCAGCGGTGGCGAGATCCAGACCGGGGGCTCCACCATCACCATGCAGGTGGCACGGAATTACCTGCTGACCCTGGACCGGACCTTCACCCGCAAGATTCGCGAGATCCTGCTGGCGCTGCAGATGGAGCGGATCCTGACCAAGGAAGAAATCCTCGAGCTCTACGTCAACAAGATCTTCCTCGGCAATCGCGCCTACGGCATTGCGGCAGCGGCAGAGGTCTATTACGACAAGCCCCTCGAGGAGCTCAGCCTGGCTCAGAAGGCGATGATTGCCGGCCTGCCCAAGGCACCCTCCGCCTTCAACCCGCTGGCCAATCCGGAGCGTTCGCTGATCCGGCGCAACTGGATCCTCTACCGGATGCGCCAGCTCGGCAATATCGACCAGGCCAGCTATGAAGCCGCCGTGCAGGAGCCCATCACCGCCCGCCGTCATGTGGCCCAGGTCGAGGTAGACGCCGACTATGTCGCCGAAATGGCGCGACAGTACGCCATCGAGCGCTTCGGCGAGGAGGCCTATACCGGCGGCTATCGCATTCACACCACGCTTGACAGCGAGCTCCAGCCATTTGCCCGCAACGCACTGGCCAACGGGCTTATCGCCTACGATACCCGCCACGGCTGGCGCGGCCCGGAAGAGACCGACATCCCGGGCAGCCTTGCCGAGGCCCAGGCGCGCACCGAACGTCGCGGCCTGGAGGAGGAGCTGTCCGAATCCCCCGAGATACTGGAGACGGCCCGTCAGGCGGCAGAGCGCAGCCAGACCGAAGTCGAGGGTGTCGATGGCGATGTCAGCAACTGGCTGAGGGTGCTGGAACGCACCCCCGGGTTCGGCCCGCTGCAACCCGCCATCGTCGTTGCCAGCGAAGGGCGCGAGATGCAGGTCATGACCCGCGGCGGCGAACTGCGCACCGTGGAGTGGGACGGCCTTAGCTGGGCTCGCGCCTACCGCAACCCGCGCGCGCGCGGCCCCGAGCCGAGCACCGCCTCCGAGATTGCAAACACCGGTGACCTGGTTCGCCTCCTGGAGCGGGAGGACGGCAGCCTCCGACTCTCTCAGCGCCCCGACGCGGAAGGCTCGATCGTGGTGCTTGAGCCCGACACCGGTGCCATCCTCGCCCTGCAGGGCGGCTTCAGCTTCAATGCCAGCAAGTTCAATCGGGCGGTGCAGGCCCAGCGGCAGTCGGGCTCGATCTTCAAGCCGTTCGTCTTCCTGGCGGCCCTCGATACCGGCCTGATGACCGCCTCGAGCGTGGTCAACGATGCCCCGGTGGTGCTGCAGGATGGCAGCAACGAGATCTGGCGCCCGGTAAATGCCAGCGGTGACTTCCTCGGCCCGACACGGCTGCGCGTCGCCCTGGCACGTTCACGCAACCTGGTGACCATTCGGATACTGCAGACACTGGGGCTGGACGCCACCATCAACTACCTGGAAGGCTTCGGCTTCGCCTCGAGCCGGCTCCCTCGCGGACTGTCACTGGCGCTGGGCAGCGCCGACCTGACCCCGCTGGAGATGACCAACGCCTATGCCGTGCTGGCCAACGGCGGCTATCAGGTCTCGCCCTGGTTCATCGATCGCGTCACTCGCATCAGCGACGACAACCTGATCGAAGAGGCAAGCCCGATGATTGCCTGCCGGGAGTGTCGCGAGGACCAGACCGAAGTGGAGATAGACGGCAGGCGTTACCAGGTTGCCAACCGGGTAGCCGACCCCACCGCGGTCTATATCCTTACCGACATGCTGCGTGACGTGATCGAGTCCGGCACCGGCCGCGCCGCCCTCAGCCTGAACCGCAACGACGTGGTCGGCAAGACCGGTACGACCAACAACCAGCGCGACGGCTGGTTCGCCGGCTACAACCGCGACCTGGTGGCCACCGTATGGATCGGCAAGGACAATAACGAAACGATCGCCGAGTACGGGGGTAACGCCGCCCTGCCGATCTGGATCGAGTTCATGGAACACGCTCTCGATGGGCGCCCCGAAGCCAGGCCAGAAAGACCCTCGGGCCTGGTGCAGGCAAGGGTCGACGGCCAGACCGGCCGCCGACTTGCCGATGGCCAGTCTGGCGGCATCAACGAAATCTTTCACCCCGACTACCTGCCGGACATGGAACCGCGCCGAATCGAGCAGGAAGTCGAGCAGAGCAGTGGCTCCCAGGGCAGTGGGAGCTACGAAGCGATCTTCTGACACGGTCGCTTCGTCGGGCGGCAAGGACGCCGCCCTTTCCGTCTTGCCGACCGCGTCTGTCGCACGTCTGTGCGGCCCAGTCTTACGGAAAAGCAGGAACGCCTTGTTATGCCACACCCTATCGCCCCCTGCCGGCTCGCCCTCCTCTTTCTGGTAGTTCCCGGTATCGCCCAGGCGAGCGGCCTGTTTTATGCCCCACCGCCTCCGGATGAAGAAGCCCCCACCTTCGGCGGCGAAGCCGAGCTTGGCTACACCCACCTCTCCGGCAATACCGACAGCCAGACACTGATCGGCAAGAGCCGTCTCTCCTGGCTGACCGGCAACTGGACCCACACCCTGCGTGGCGAAGTGCGAAACGTGACACGTGATGGCGATACCAGCGCGGAGCAATACCTGCTGTCGGGACGGGAGCGCTATGATTTTGACGGCCCCCACTATGCCTTTGGCTTTGCCCGCTGGGAAAAGGATCGTTTCAGTGGCTACGACCAGCAGTCCACCCTCATCGGCGGCTACGGACGAGATATCCTCGATGGCGAACGCCACCGCCTGTCCCTCGAAGCCGGACCAGGGTACCGCCATGACCGTATCGATGAAGAAGAGAACCGAGGACTCGGCGTCATCTACAGCGCCCTTGACTACCACTGGACGCTCTCTCGATTCGCCAGCCTGCGCCAGGAAATGTCGGTGGAGTCCACCGACGAGAACACCACTTCACGCTCGCTCTCGTCGCTCACCGCCCGCCTCAATTCTCGTCTCTCTCTGAGGCTCTCGCATGAGGTCAAGCACAATTCCAGCCCTCCCGAGACGGCCGTGGCAGACACCGACAATACCACCAACGTCACGCTGCTCTACACCTGGTAGTCGCTACACTTCAACGCACTGCGCCGGCCCCAAGGGGCCGGCGCAGTGACAGGGACAAGAGACGACAAGAGGCAAGCAGGCGCATCAACTGCCGTAGACGTCATCCACGGTCTTGAGCGGGTAGTGCGCCGGATAGGGCCGGCGTGCCACGCCGGAGTCCACTGCCGCCTGGGCCACTGCCGAGGTGATCCGCTCCAGCAGGCGAACGTCCACCGGGGTGGGTATGATGTACTCGGGGCCGAATGTCATGTGGTCGAGCTCATAGGCATCGAGCACCGCCTGGGGCACCGGCTCACGAGCAAGATCCTTCAGCGCATGCACCGCCGCCACTTTCATCTCCTCGTTGATGCGCGTGGCTCGCACGTCCAGCGCGCCGCGGAAGATGAAGGGAAAGCCCAACACGTTGTTCACCTGATTGGGATAGTCCGAACGACCGGTGGCCATGATCACGTCCGGGCGGGTCTCGCGGGCCAGTTCGGGATTGATCTCGGGGTCGGGATTGGTGCAGGCGAAGACGATGGGGTTGGGTGCCATCTTGCGAATATGGTCGGCCGTCATCAGGTTGGGACCCGATAACCCGATAAAGACATCGGCACCGTCGATGGCATCATCCAGGGTGCGCTTGTCGGTTTCCACCGCGAACATCGCCTTGTAGGGATTGAGCCCCTCGCGACCCGCATGGATGACGCCACGGCGATCGAGCATCACCAGATTCTCGGAGCGGGCGCCACAGGAAATCAGCAGTTTCATGCAGGCGATGGCTGCCGCACCGGCGCCCAGGCAAACGATCCTGGCATCCTCGAGCCGCTTGCCGGCGATATCGAGCGCGTTGAGCATGCCCGCCGCAGTGACGATGGCGGTACCGTGCTGATCATCGTGGAACACCGGGATACTGCACTGCTCGATCAGCGCCTGCTCGATCTCGAAACACTCGGGCGCCTTGATATCCTCAAGATTGATGCCGCCCCATGTGTCTGCAATACGCGCCACGGTGTCGATGAAGGCCTGTGGACTCTCGGCATTGACCTCGATATCCACCGAATTGATACCGGCAAAACACTTGAACAGGACCCCCTTGCCCTCCATGACCGGCTTGCTTGCCAGCGGCCCAAGGTTACCCAGCCCAAGAATGGCACTTCCGTCGGAAATCACCGCGACCAGATTACCCTTGCCGGTGTAGCGATAGGCGTTCTCCGGGTCACGGGCGATTTCACGGACCGGCTCGGCGACACCGGGGCTGTAGGCGAGGGAGAGATCACGAGCCGTCGCGGTAGGCTTGGTCAGCTCCACCGAGAGTTTTCCGGGAATGGGCTTGGCGTGATAGTCCAGCGCGGCCTGCTTCTTGGCGTCTGTCATGCTGTGATCCGGTATCCGTGTAACGTGAACATGGAAAAACAGAATATAGAAAAACCTTCCATTTCTCAATGACCGGCGCGTTCGCGCATTTTCATCACCTGATCATGACCATTCGCAGCTATTTGCTGTAACTTATGCTCAGGATGCCAGTCATAAGCCATTACTTATCGCTGCAGTCCCCAGCGTACTGACAAAAAGAAACCCGCCACCTGGGCGGGTTTCCTCTCGGCCGCAGCCGCAGGCACGGACGCATCAGCCGCGCTTGATGGCGGCACCGAAGCGCTTGTTGAAGCGCTCGACGCGGCCACCGGTGGTGGCCTGCTTCTGCTTGCCGGTATAGAAGGGGTGGCACTGAGAGCAGACGTCCAGTGACAGGTCATGGCCGACCGTGGAGCCGACCTCGAAGGTCGCGCCGCAGGAGCAAGTGGCAGTGACCATCTTGTAATCGGGGTGGATACCTTGTTTCATCTTGAGCCTCATGGAGCGGTATGCCGCCACCTGATCCATTGCCAGGCACCGCATACGGGTTGTCTGTCGTCTCTAACCGGTTGCCGCCGGGTGCGCCAGGCGCCACGACGGCGGAGCATTCTAGCAGAACCGAGGCCGGAGGCCAATTGCTCGACTCATCTTGCAGCATCCCCCGCGTCCTGCGCGTGGCTATCCCCACGCCGCTGCGACGACTGTTCGACTACCGTCCCAGCCAGACGCCACCGCCCGGCGGCTGGCAACCCGGCATTCGCGTTCGGGTGACGTTCGGCCGGCGACAGATGGTGGGCGTGGTGGAGAGCTGTCACCAGGACAGTGATCTGCCACTGGCCAAGCTGAAGGCCGTAGAGGAGTGGCTGGACGCGACACCGCTGCCGGCCGACTGGCTGTGGCTTTGCCGCTTCACTGCCCGCTACTATCAGCACTCGCTGGGCGACACCCTGCATCAGGCAATGCCGGTGCTGCTGCGCCAAGGGCGCCCCCTGGCGGGCCGGGTACGCGAGCAGTGGCAGGCCACTGACATAAGCCGGCACAAGGACGACGAACGCCTCAAGCGCGCCCCTCGGCAGGCCGAACTGCTGGCAATGCTGTGCCAGCACCCTCACGGACTGCCGACCCAGGCAATCCTGGCCCAATCCTTTACCCGCGAACAGCTGCTGGCGCTGGTGGAAAAGGGGCTGATCCAGCGCCACGAGACCCCGGTGGCGGCCTCCCCCCAGCCAGCCAGCAGCCACCTGCTGGCGGAACCGTCCCTACCGCTGAAACAGGAACAGGCGGCAGCCCTGGCGGCAATCCACGAGCGGCTGGACCACTTCCACCCCTGCCTGTTGCACGGAGTCACCGGCAGCGGCAAGACTGAGGTCTACCTTCAGTTGATTGAAGCCGTGGTGAACCGCGGCCGACAGGCACTGCTGCTGGTGCCCGAGATCGGCCTCACCCCCCAGACCCTGGCCCGTTTTCGTCAGCGCTTTCAGGTACCGGTGGTGGCGCTGCATTCGGGGCTGACCGATAACGAGCGCCTGGATGCCTGGGAAGCCGCCGCCAGCGGCCGGGCGCCCATTGTCATCGGCACCCGCTCGGCCATCTTCACGCCGCTGTCCCGCCCGGGCGTGATCATCGTCGACGAGGAGCACGACGGCTCGTTCAAGCAGCAGGAGGGGCTGCGCTACCACGCCCGCGACCTGGCCGTGGCCCGCGCCCACCACCATGGCATCCCGCTGGTACTGGGCACTG
The DNA here is from genome assembly GCF_019915905.1 of Halomonas sp. ANAO-440. Classification (NCBI taxonomy): domain Bacteria; kingdom Pseudomonadati; phylum Pseudomonadota; class Gammaproteobacteria; order Oceanospirillales; family Halomonadaceae; genus Halomonas; species Halomonas sp. ANAO-440. Next base: position 86,268 of record NZ_JAHXBV010000008.1, read on the forward strand.
CCACCCCGTCACTGGAGAGCCTGCACCATGCCCGCAGCGGCGCCTATCGCCACCTGCGGCTGACACAGCGCGCCAGCCGTCACGCCCCGGCCCGGCTAGAGCTGGTCGACCTGCGCGGCCGCCCCCGCCAGGGCGGCCTGATCCCCCCCGTGCTGGAGGCGATTCAGGGCACCCTAGATGCCGGCCATCAGGTGCTGGTGTTCATCAATCGACGGGGATTCGCCCCCACCCTGGCCTGCCACGCCTGCGGCTGGCTGGCCGACTGTGACCATTGCGATGCCCGCATGACCCTGCATCGCCAGCCCCCCGTACTGGCCTGCCATCACTGCGACAAGCGACGCCCGATACCCGGGATCTGTCCGGCCTGCGGCAGCGGCGATCTTCGCCCTCTCGGCAGCGGCACCGAGCGCACCGAAGAGACCCTCGCCGCTCTCTTTCCACGGGTTCCAGTGCATCGCATCGACCGCGACAGTACCCGACGCCGCGACGCCTTCGAGGCGATCCTGAGCGAGGTGAAGCGCGGCGAGCCCTGCCTGCTGGTGGGCACTCAGATGCTCGCCAAGGGACATCACCTGCCCCATGTGACCCTGGTGGTGGTCGTTAATGCTGACGCCGGCCTCTACGCCAGCGACTTTCGCGCCCTGGAGCACAGCGCCCAGCTGCTGATCCAGGTCGCTGGCCGTGCCGGCCGCTCCTCCCATCCTGGACGAGTGCTGGTGCAGACGCTGCACGACGATGACCCGCACCTGCGCCTGCTGGCGGAGACCGGCTATGATGCCCTTGCCGAACAGCTGCTGGCCGAGCGCCACGCAGCCGGCCTCCCCCCCTTCCGCTTCCTCGCCCTGCTGCGGCTGGAGAGCCCGCGGGAAGAGGCGGCCAACGCCCTGGCCTCCGCTGCCTCGGCGGCTCTGCGCGAGTGGCTGCAGGCACGCGGGCCGGGCGTGGACTGCCTGGGACCGGTGCCTGCACCCATGGAGCGGCGCCAGAATCGCTACCACCTGCAGCTGATGCTGGCCAGCAACAAGCGCAGCCAGCTCCATGAGGCCTGCGCCCAGCTCACTGCCTGGCTGGAAGCGGCGCCCGAGGCACGCAAGGCACGCTGGTCACTGGATATCGACCCTCAGACGCTATCCTAGGAGCCTGTCGGACTTAACGCTGATCTACTGCGAGATCCGGTCTTTCGGCCAATTTCATTCGCTCTGATTCGTTAAATAGCGGGCTATTCGCCTCATCAGATCGATAAACTTGTCTCGAAATCCAAATCTCTCGTGACGATCGGTCAAATCCGACAGGCTCCTGGCGACGATTCAAGCCACTGGGTCAGGGCACCCCGCGAACAGCCTGCCTGCGCGGGGTTTAAAGCCGAGGCACAATTGCCGATAATGGGCGATCATGCCCCACCGGGCGAGTTTTCATGCCAGCGTCCGCCCGCCAGTCGCACAGTCACCCTTACCCGATGCGGGCCCGGCGCTACAGGACAACAGACTTCATGAAAGAAACGATCATTTCCCTGCTCGAGACTGCCCTCGACAACCTCAAGCAGCAGGGTGTGCTGCCCGCGGATGCCGCTCCCACCATCAAGGTCGATCCCACCCGGGACAAGGCCCACGGTGACTACGCCACCAACCTGGCGCTGATGCTGGCCAAGCCGGCCGGCAGGAAGCCCCGCGAGCTGGCCGAAGAGCTCCTGGCGGCCTTGCCCGACAGCGACGCCGTACAGCAGGTCGAAATCGCCGGTCCCGGCTTCATCAACTTCTTCGCTGCCACCGATGCCGCCGCCCAGGTGGTGCGCCAGGTACTCGATTCCGGCGACACCTTCGGTCGCAGCCTCAAGGGCAAGGGCCAGAAGGTGCAGGTGGAATTCGTTTCCGCCAACCCCACCGGCCCGCTCCACGTGGGCCACGGTCGCGGCGCAGCCATCGGCGACAGCATCTGCCGCCTATTGGAAGCCACCGGCTTCGACGTCACCCGGGAGTTTTACTATAACGACGCCGGCGCCCAGATCAGCAATCTGGCGCTGTCAGTCCAGGCCCGGGTCAAGGGCATCGAGCCAGACAGCGCCGCCTGGCCCGCCGACGGCTACCGTGGCGACTACATTGCGGAAGTGGCCAAGGACTACCTGGCTGGCGAGACGGTCCACGCCGACGACCGCCATGTCACTGCCAAGGCGGACCCCGACGACCTGGAGGCGATCCGCGAATTCGCCGTGGCCTGGCTGCGCCGCGAACAGGACCTGGACCTCAAGGCCTTCGGGGTGGAGTTCGATGTCTACTTCCTGGAGTCTTCGCTTTACGACCAGGGCAAGGTCGAGGAGGCAGTCGAGCGACTCATTGCCAACGGCCACACCTATGAGCAGGACGGCGCCCTGTGGCTGCGCACCACCGACTTCGGTGACGACAAGGACCGGGTGATGCGCAAGTCGGACGGCAACTACACCTATTTCCTGCCCGATGTGGCCTATCACCTGAACAAGTGGCAGCGCGGCTTTACCACGGTGATCAACGAGCAGGGCGCCGACCATCACTCCACCGTCACCCGGGTAAGGGCCGGTCTTCAGGCCCTGGAGGCCGGAATTCCCGTGGGCTGGCCAGACTATGTGCTGCATCAGATGGTGATGGTGACCCGATCCGGCGTCGAGGTGAAGCTGTCCAAACGTGCCGGGAGCTATGTCACGGTGCGCGACCTGATCGACGAGGTAGGTCGCGACGCCACCCGCTTTTTCCTGGCCGCCCGCAGGGCGGACTCCCAGCTCACCTTCGACATCGACCTGGCGCGCTCGCAGTCCAACGACAACCCGGTCTATTACGTCCAGTACGCCCATGCCCGGGTTTGCAGCATGCTGCGCCGCGCCGAGGCCGAATCCCTGCATTTCGACCACGACCTGGCCATGGTCAGCCTCGCAAGGCTGGATGCGGAGCAGGAGAAGGCAGTGATGAACCGCCTGGCTCGTTTCCCGGAGGTCGTATCCCATGCGGCCCTGTCGCGGGAGCCGCAGCAGGTGGCCCAGTATCTCCTGGACCTGGCTGCCGAGTTCCACTCCTGCTACAACGCCGTCAAGGTCATGGTCGAGGACGACGAGCTGCGCAACGCCAGGCTGGCGCTTGGGCTCGCCACCCGCCAGGTGCTGCGCAACGGCCTCGACCTCATGGGCGTCAGCGCCCCGGAGGAGATGTAAACCATGGCAACCCGTCGCCCCCCACCGAAGAAACGTGGCGCCACCACCGCCCGGCGCCGCACCGCACGAGGTCGTGAGGGCTTCCGCCTGCCCGGCTGGGTGTGGGGGTTGGGCGGTGTGGCGGCGGGTTTCCTGCTGGCACAGCATCAGCACGGTACGGCGCCCTGGCAGGAGGGGCACGACTCACCGCTGGCCAGCTTGATACCTCGAACGCCGACGACGGAGCAGGTGCCTCCCACGCCGACGGTCGAACCCAGCGAGCCGCGTATGCCGACCTTCGAGTTCTATACGCTGCTGCCCGAAGAGGTCGTTGCTCCCCGTGACATCGCCTCGACGGCCTCCCCGCCCGAGGTCGTCACACCCGTGCCCGACGTCACCGAGGCACCTGCCGATGGTGACAGAGTCGATGACCCGATCGCCCAGGTCATCGCCGCCAACCTGCAGGACGATGCCAACGCCACGGCCAGCGAAGCCGCCCGTGAGACGGCGGTGCCCGACGGTACGCGCTATATGCTGCAAGCGGCGTCCTTCCGCCAGCCGGCCGACGCCGAAGCGCTGCAACAGCGCTTGCGCAACCTCAGCCTGGTGGCCCAGGTGAGCCAGGTCCAGTCAGCCGATGGCGATACCTGGCACCGGGTCATGGTGGGTCCTTATGATGATACCCGTGAACTCAACCGCGCCGAGGACCTGATGACCACCCAGGGCATCACGCCGCTGCGGCACCGGGCCAGTAACTGACAGACGGTAATTGCCAGCTGCAACGACGCTGCCGGTTGAATTCGAGAGATCACGCCCACACTTTCCTTGAATGCTCGTTCACGGCACCCGGCACCGCCGCGGCGCCGAAAGTCACCGGGAGCCCTCGCTCCCCGTTACGGAGTTCTCTCCATGACCACGATCGTATCCGTGCGCCGCGGCGACCAGGTTGCCCTTGCCGGTGACGGCCAGGTCTCGCTGGGCAATACGGTGATGAAAGGCAATGCCAGCAAGGTGCGCCGCCTCTATCGCGGCCAGGTACTGGCGGGCTTCGCCGGTGGCACCGCTGACGCCTTCACCCTCTTCGAGCGCTTCGAGGCGCAGCTGGAAAAGTACCAGGGCAACCTGGTCAAGGCCGCCGTGGAGCTGGCCAAGGACTGGCGCACCGATCGCGCCCTGCGCCGCCTGGAGGCGCTGCTTGCCGTGGCCGACAAGGAGGCATCGCTGATCATCACCGGCAACGGTGACGTGGTGGAACCCGAGCGCGGCATCATCGCCATCGGCTCCGGTGGCAACTATGCCCTTGCCGCCGCCCGGGCCCTGCTCGAGAACACCGACCTCCCTGCCAGCGAAATCACCCGCAAGTCACTCGAGATCGCCGGTGATATCTGTGTGTTCACCAATCACCACGTCACCCTCGAAGAGCTGTCTGCCAAAGACGCTTCACAGGAACGCTAAGGCCGCCACCATGACACAGATGACACCCCGCGAGATCGTCCACGCCCTGGACCAGTACATCATCGGTCAGCAGGATGCCAAGCGCGCCGTCTCCATCGCGCTACGCAACCGCTGGCGGCGCATGCAGCTCGACGACGACCTGCGCCACGAAGTCACCCCCAAGAACATCCTGATGATCGGCCCCACCGGCGTCGGCAAGACCGAGATCGCCCGCCGCCTGGCCAAGCTGGCCCGGGCGCCCTTCATCAAGGTCGAGGCCACCAAGTTCACCGAGGTGGGCTACGTGGGCCGCGACGTCGAATCGATCATCCGCGACCTGACCGAAGCGGCCATCAAGCTGGTCCGCGAACAGGCCAAGGAGGAGGTGAGTCACCGCGCCGAGGACGCCGCCGAGGACCGCATCCTCGACGCCCTGCTGCCCCCGCCCCGGGGCCAGGAAGAGAGCGCCCGCAGCGACAGCTCGACGCGCCAGATCTTCCGCAAGAAGCTGCGTGAGGGCCAGCTCGACGACAAGGAGATCGATATCGAGATCACCCCCCAGGGGCCGGGTATCGACATCATGACCCCGCCGGGCATGGAGGAGATGACCAGCCAGCTGCAGAGCCTGTTCTCCAACATGGGCCGGCAGAAGAGCGAGACTCGCCGGGTGGCGGTGAAGGACGCCTTCGCCCTGCTGCGCGACGAGGAGGCCGGCAAGCTGGTCAACGAGGAAGAGATCAAGCACCGCGCCATCGACGCGGTAGAGCAGAACGGCATCGTCTTCCTCGACGAGATCGACAAGGTGACCAAGGGCAGCGGCCAGTCCAGCGGCGGGGAGGTCTCCCGCGAGGGGGTCCAGCGCGACCTGCTGCCGCTGATCGAGGGCTCCACGGTCTCGACCAAGTACGGCATGGTCAAGACCGACCATATCCTCTTCATCGCCTCCGGCGCCTTCCACCTGTCGCGCCCATCGGACCTGATCCCCGAGCTGCAGGGGCGCCTGCCGATCCGCGTCGAGCTCAATGCGCTGACGCCGGAGGACTTCAAGCGCATCCTCACCGAGCCGTCGGCCTCGCTGACCAAGCAGTACAAGGCGCTGCTGGCCACCGAAGGGCTGGATATCAGCTTCACCGAAGACGGTATCGTGCGCATCGCCGAGATCGCCTGGAAGGTCAACGAGGGCACCGAGAACATCGGCGCGCGCCGCCTGCATACCGTGATGGAGCGGCTGCTGGAAGAGGCCTCGTTCAAGGGGGCCGATATCGGCACGCCGCTGGAGATCGATGCCGCCTACGTGGATTCCCAGCTCGGCGAACTGGCCATGGACGAGGATCTGTCGCGGTATATTCTGTAGCGTAAGAGATGCGGTAACGTATGATCTGAGCTGTCATGAAGGCGTCGGGCGAGCAGTGACGCGACCTTAGCAAGAGCGCTGGCTCAAGCGCAGCAGCGCGCGGCGATCGACAGGGATGTCGATCGAGGACAGGCAAGAGGGACCTTGTTCCTGTCCGACGCGCAAGCTGCAAGCGCAGGGCCAGGGTTTCGCTCTTGATTGTCGCAAATCGCTCGGCCCGGCGCCTGACGCCCATTCTTGCGAAGGACACCCACATGACTACCCCCGCCCCCAGCAAGATCCATTACCGCAAGAAGGCCCGCGAGCTGGAGCTCACCTACGCCGACGGCCAGACCCATTGCCTCCCGGTCGAGTACCTGCGCGTCTACTCCCCCTCCGCCGAGGTGCGCGGCCACAACCCCAGTCAGGCGGTATTGCAGGTGGGCAAGAAGGATGTCGGCCTGCAGAACATCGAGCCTGTCGGCCGCTATGCCGTCAAACTGCATTTCGACGACGGTCACGACAGCGGCCTGTACAGCTGGGAGTACCTTCACGACCTGATCGAGAATCGCGACGCCTACTGGGCCGACTACCTGCGACGCCTGGAGGAAGCTGGTGCTTCAAGAGAGCCGCTGGGCATCGAGATCAAGCAGTTGTAGGGGACCGACGTCAAGACAAGTACGGTCGTGCAAGGCTACAATGGCGCCCATTCGAGGCCGAATCACCCCGGCCTCCTCTCACTGCAGCGATTCGGGAGCCTTTTTCGCATGAGCCCTCTTTCCAGCCCCGGTGACAAGCACACCACTCACTTCGGCTACCAGGAAGTCCCGGTCGACGAAAAGGCCTCCCGCGTGGCCGATGTCTTCCACTCCGTGGCGGCCCGCTACGATGTCATGAACGATCTGATGTCCTTCGGCATCCACCGGCTGTGGAAACGCCTGACCATCGAGCGCTCCGGCGTTCGTCCAGGCCATAGCGTGCTGGATATCGCCGGCGGCACCGGCGACCTGACGCTGAAATTCTCGCGCATGGTGGGCCCACGCGGCCGGGTGGTTCTGGCCGATATCAACGAATCCATGCTACGGGTCGGCCGGGACAAGCTGCTGGACAACGGCGTCGGGGGCAATGTCGAATACGTGCAGGCCAACGCCGAATGCCTGCCCTTCCCCGACAATACCTTCGACTGCATCACCATTGCCTTCGGCCTGCGCAACGTCACCGACAAGGCCTCCGCACTGCGCTCCATGACCCGGTCCCTCAAGCCCGGTGGCCGCGTGCTGGTACTGGAGTTCTCAAAGCCGGTCAATCCGCTGCTCTCCAAGGCCTACGACGAATACTCCTTCCGCCTGCTGCCGCGGATGGGTCAGATGGTTGCCGGCGACGCCGACAGCTATCGCTACCTCGCCGAATCCATCCGCATGCATCCCGACCAGGAGACGCTGCAGGAGATGATGGAGGCCGCCGGGCTGGAGCGGGTCGAGTATACCAATCTCACCGGGGGCATCGTTGCCCTGCATCGCGGTATCAAGCTTTGAGGCGGTGATGACATTGACCCCCACCCTGCTGCTGGCCGGCATAGAAAGAACGCTCAATGCCCTGCTGGCGCAAGACCCCGCAGCGCCTTCGCGACTGGCCCGCCTGAGCGGAAACCGTCTGCTGCTTCGCCTCGAGCGCCCCGATTTGTCGCTGGCGATTCACTTCCACCCTGCCGGCCTGGACCTGCTGCGCCCGGAAGCACAAGACGAAGACGCCATCGATGCCGTGGTCACGCTTAATGCCGAAACCCTGGGCAAGCTGCTGGGCGGGGAGAGCATCGAACGGCTGATGTTCCAGGGCAAGCTCTCGGTACGTGGGCAGGTCCATCTGCTGGAGGCAACCCGCGACCTGCTGCTGGATCTGGACCTGGACTGGGAGGGTGAGATGGCCCGCTGGCTGGGCGATGTACCCGCCCACGGCCTGGCCGAAGGGTTGCGCCGTGCCACTCGCTGGGGGCGCCGTGCCCGTGGCGAGATGCGCAACGATATTGCCGAGTACGTTTTCGAGGAAGCGAAGCTGCTGCCTGGCAAGTACCAACTCGAGAATCTGCGTGACCACCTCACCGAACTGGAAATGACCACCGACCGCCTCGAAGCGCGCCTGGCGAGGCTGCATCGACAACTCGACCGCGAGGCCGCGCTGTGATGAGTCTTCGGCTGCTGCGCATCATCTGGGTGATCACCCGCTACCGTCTCGACACACTGTTGCCGTTGGAGCGTCTCCCCTGGTACCTCAGGCTGATGTTCATCCTATCGCCACTGCGCCTGGTGCCTGTCGGCAAGCGCGCGCCTGGCGAGCGCCTGCGCCTGGCGCTGGAAGCTCTCGGCCCTATCTTCGTCAAGTTCGGTCAGTTGCTCTCCACTCGTCGCGACCTGCTACCCGAGGAGATCGCCGACGAACTCCGGCGACTTCAGGATCAGGTGCCCCCCTTCCCCGGTCGCGAAGCCCGTGAGCTGGTGGAGGCGGAACTGCACATGACGATCGACGAGGCATTCGCCCACTTCGAGCCCGAACCACTGGCCTCTGCCTCCATTGCCCAGGTACATGCCGCCCGCCTGCATACCGGCGAGGATGTTGTGGCCAAGATCATCCGTCCCGGCATCGAGCACATCATGCGCCAGGACATGGCGCTGATGTATCGGGTGGCCGGCGTACTGGCCCGGATTCCCGAGGCCCGTCGCCTGCGCCCGGTGGAAGTGGTACGCGACTACGAATCAACGCTGTTCGACGAACTGGATCTCCACAAGGAGGCTGCCAATACCTCGCAGCTGAAGCGCAACTTCAAGAATTCACCGCTACTTTACGTACCGGCGACCCACTGGTCCCATACTCGTCGTCGGGTCATGGTACAGGAGCGTATCTACGGCATCCCGGTCGCCGACCTGGCAGCATTGAAGGCCCAGGGCACAGATCTCAAGCGCCTTGCCGAGCGCGGCGTGGAGATTTTCTTCACCCAGGTGTTTCGTGACAACTTCTTCCATGCCGACATGCATCCCGGCAATATCTTCGTGTCCCGTGAACACCCTCACGACCCGCAGTACATCGCCATAGACTGCGGCATCGTCGGCAGCCTCACCCGAGAGGATCAGGACTACCTGGCGCGGAACCTGCTCGCCTTCTTCCACCAGGACTACTATGAAGTCGCCGCGCTGCACATCGAGTCGGGCTGGGTCGGCGAGAACACCCGGGCCAACGAGTTTGCCGCCGCCATTCGAACCGTATGCGAGCCGATCCTCGAGAAGCCGCTCAAGGACATCTCCTTCGGCCAGGTGCTGCTGGGGCTGTTCAAGACCGCCCGGCGCTTCAACATGGAGGTGCAGCCGCAGTTGGTATTGCTGCAGAAGACCCTGCTCAACATCGAGGGGCTCGGGCGCCAGCTCTATCCCGACCTGGACCTGTGGACCACCGCCAAGCCCTACCTGGAGCAGTGGATGAAGGAACGCGCCGGCGCCAGCGGCTTCTGGGAATCGCTCAAGCGCCAGGCCCCTGAGCTGGCACGCCAACTGCCCGAGCTGCCGTCGGTGGCGCACCACGCCCTTAGTCGGATTGAGCATGAACATCGCCAGCGCCACCGCCAGGCCCTCGCCCTGGACGGCATACGGCGACAGCTGAAAGACGGCAGCCGCAGTAGTCGTCGGCTACGGCTGGGCGTACTCCTGGCGGGGCTGGCGCTGGCCTGGCAACCGCTGAGCGAATGGGCCGCCGGCCAGCCATGGCCCGTGCTGTTGATCGCCGTCATCGGCCTGCTGCTGCTGGCCTGGCAATGAACTTGACCCACCGCAAACGGAAGCCCTGTCATGCGTGATATTCTGGATCAACTCTTCGAAGTGCTGGAGCAACGCAGAGCCGCGGATCCCGACGATTCCTACGTTTCAGCCTTGCATCACAAGGGGTTGAACAAGATACTCGAGAAAGTCGGCGAGGAAGCCACCGAGACAGTGCTGGCAGCCAAGGATGCCGAGGCCGGCGGTGAGGCAGAGCGCAAAGCGCTAGTCGCCGAGACCGCTGACCTGTGGTTTCATAGCCTGGTGATGCTGTCGCATCTCGGGCTCGATCACCAGGACGTACTCGATGAACTGGCCCGTCGCTTCGGTATCTCCGGGCACGAAGAGAAGGCGGCAAGGTCCAAGTAAACAGGTGCTCCGGATCGACCGGAAGCCCGCATCAGAGGAATTATTCATGTTAGGTGGCATCAGTATCTGGCAACTGCTGATCGTACTCGGCATCATCATCCTGATTTTCGGCACCAAGAAGCTGCGCAATGTCGGCACCGACCTGGGTGGCGCGGTGAAAGGCTTCAAGCAGGCCGTGAACGAGGAAGAGAAGGACGACAAGGACAAGGCACAGGCCAAGGTCGCCCATGACGAACAGCCCAATACCTATGACGTACGTGCCGAAGAAAAAGCGGCAGCGGACAAGGTGGATAATCAGGAAGAGCGCAAATAAGCCCTCATGTTTGATATCGGCTTTCTCGAACTCCTGATCCTCGGTGTCGTGGGCCTGCTGGTGCTCGGCCCGGAACGCTTGCCCAAGGCGGCACGCACCGTCGGCCTGTGGGTGGGCAAGATCAAGCGCTCCGTCTCGAGCATGCAGCGGGAGATCAGCTCGCAGCTCGAGGCGGAAGAGCTGCGCCAGAAACTCAAGGAGCAGCAGTCGAAGCTCGATGAGAGCCTCGACAGGGCAAAGCGCGACGTGGAGAGTATCGCCAAGCCCTACTCCACCTCGACGCCCAGCCGTCACGCCAACGAAAAAGCCGAACCCGACAGCCCAGCTGACGAACCTCCGCCGCAGCAGGCCGCCGCCCGGCTCGACGACGCCCTGGCCAATGCCCGTCAACCCGACGAGCGGCCTGCCGACGAGCGCTCCACTCCTCCCGACGATGACAAGAAGGATGCCGCTTCCCGATGAGCGACTCCGGTGACAAGCAGGATCTCGGCCAGGCACCCTTGATCGAACACCTCATCGAACTGCGATCGCGTCTGCTGCGCTCGGTGGTGGCGATCTTCGTGATCTTCCTCGGACTCTACCCCTTCGCCAACGAAATCTACACTTTCGTGGCACAACCACTGATGGCGCTGCTGCCGGAAGGCTCGCAGATGATCGCCACCGAGGTGGCTTCGCCCTTTCTCGCCCCCTTCAAGTTGACCCTGGTGGTGGCGGTATTCGTGGCCATCCCCTATGTGCTCCACCAGGCCTGGGCCTTCGTCGCACCGGGGCTGTACGATAATGAGAAGGCCCTGGCCATGCCGATACTGGCCTCCAGTGTCGGCCTCTTCTACGCCGGTGCGGCCTTTGCCTACTATGCGGTGTTCCCGCTGCTGTTCCAGTTCTTCACCCAGACCGGGCCGGAGAACGTGGCGGTGATGACCGACATCAACCAGTACCTCAATTTCGTCCTCAAGCTGTTCTTCGCTTTCGGAGTGGCCTTCGAGATCCCCATCGCCACCTTCCTGCTGATTGCCTCTGGCGCCACTACCGTGGAAAGTCTGTCGAAGAAACGCCCCTATGTGATCCTGGGCTGCTTCGTGGTGGGCATGCTGCTCACGCCGCCGGATGTGATCTCCCAAAGCCTGCTGGCGGTGCCCATGTATCTGCTCTATGAGGTGGGGATTCTGTTCGGCCGCCTGGTGCGTTACCGTCGCCGCAAGGCCTCCCAAGCGGAAGACGAAACCGGGGAGCACGACAAATCCTGACCGGCATTAAAAAGCCCCCGCCCGATCGAATCGGGCGGGGGCATTGGCTTGCGCCAGTGCCTAGAGATCCATCATTTCATCGATACGATCGACCAGCTTGAAGATACCGGTGGCGGCCTCGCTGATGCGGGTAGCCAGCATATAGGCAGGCGTGGTGACGACGCGGTTCTCGAAATCGACCACAATATCCTCGACGCCGCAGCTGCGATGCAGCCCTCCCATGGCGCTGATTGCACCGGAGACGCCCGGGTCGTGTCCGATGGTCACGGCGATCCCCGGCCCCAGCAGCTTCGGCACCAGGGCGGGTGTGATACACATCAGGCCGATGGGCTTGCGTGCCTCATGAAACGGCGCAATGGCTTCCACCAGACCTTCGTGAATCTCCAATTCGTTACCCGCCAAGGCAAAGTTGGACAGGTTCTTGGCTGCCCCGAAGCCTCCTGGCAGGATCACGGCATCGAACTCGGATGGTTCGAGCTCTTCAAGAGAGCTGATTTCGCCTCGCGCAAGCCGAGCCGACTCCGTCAAGACGTTGCGCAGCTCACCTTCGACAGCCTCTCCGCTGCGATGATCGATGACATGATGCTGCTCGATATCCGGTGCGAAGCAGCGATAGCCGATACCCAACTGGTCCAGCCGCAGCAGGGTCAGGGTGGTCTCGTAGATCTCCGAGCCGTCCTGGACGCCGCAGCCCGACAGGATGACCGCCACCTGTTTGCTCATGTCTTTCTCCTTGTAATGAAGGCGCCTCGAATGAAGAGCACTGCCTATAATCCTGAAGCCAACACGTCAGCTGAAAGCCAACACTTTAGAGAGTCACGCGGGGTGCGACAAGCCTCCGCTTCCGGCAGCCGTTAGCACTGATATACTCAAGGGCATCGACACGGGACCACCTGGACCCCTACAGCCGGAGAAGAACCTTGAGCTTCATGACCACACGCCAGTTTCCAGCCACCCGCATGCGTCGCATGCGCCGTGACGACTTCTCTCGTCGCCTGATGCGGGAAACGACCCTGACGCCATCCGACCTGATCTGGCCCGTGTTCGTTCTCGAAGGTGAGCAGCGCCGTGAGGCCGTTCCATCAATGCCTGGCGTCGAGCGCCTGTCGCTGGACCTGCTGATCGATGAGGCCCGGGACGCTCATGCGCTGGGCATCCCCGCCATCGCCCTGTTCCCCGTGGTGGACCAGTCGCTGAAGAGCGAGCTGGCCGAAGAGGCCTACAGCTCCAGCGGACTGGTACAGCGCAGCGTCCGGGCACTGAAGGAGGCCGTCCCCGAACTCGGGATCATGACCGATGTGGCCCTCGACCCCTATACCAGCCACGGCCAGGACGGCATCATCGACGCCAACGGCTATGTCCTCAACGACCGCACCGTGGAAACCCTGCTCAAGCAGGCGCTCTCCCATGCCGAGGCCGGGGCCGACGTGGTGGCACCCTCCGACATGATGGATGGCCGCATCGGCGAGATACGCCAGGTACTCGAGCAGGAACACCTGCACAACGTCCGCATCATGGCCTACAGCGCCAAGTACGCCTCCCGTTACTACGGCCCCTTCCGCGATGCCGTGGGCTCCGCTGCCAACCTGGGGAAGGCGGACAAGCGCACCTACCAGATGGACCCGGCCAACGGCGACGAGGCGCTACACGAAGTGGCTCTCGACCTGGCCGAGGGGGCCGACATGGTGATGGTCAAGCCGGGCATGCCCTATCTCGACGTGGTGCGGCGCATCAAGGACGAGCTCAAGGTCCCCACCTATGCCTATCAGGTGAGTGGCGAATACGCCATGCACATGGCCGCCTTCGACAACGGCTGGCTGGAGGCCGACGAGGTGATCCTCGAGTCTCTGATGTGCTTCAAGCGAGCCGGTGCCGACGGCATCCTCACCTACTTCGCCAAGCGCGCGGCCCGGCTGCTGGCTTCTAGCTCCGCTTGAAGGCGGCCAGGTCGTGCGGATCGAACCCCTCTACCCGCTCGGCCAGGCCCCTGTCTTGGCGCAGTCCCCTGATCTTCTGTCGCTCGGCAATGAGTTCGCCGTCGTCATCCATGGTGCGGCCATTTAGCTCAGCCAGCTGAACCATGCCCTGGTGGTAAAAGGTCAACAGGTCGAGTGCCACGTCATTGCCCTGCTCCGCCTCGCGACGCAGGGTGGAGAGATAGCCGCTCACACGAGACAGGTGATGCTTGAGCTGCCAGACATAGCGCATCTCGGTCATCCAGGGACGCTCGCGCAGTACGGCAAAGGTCAGGCTGGTGACGATAAGGCCCAGAAACACCCCCAGCGCATTGAGCCAGAGGCTGGAGCCGAAGGTAGCGGTCAGCAGTTGGGAGAACACCAGGCCGAAGACGATCAGCTGGGCGGCCATGGCCACGCTGATCAGTCGCGCCTTGCGACGGTAGGACTCCGGGTCATGGTGCTCGAAACGGAACGGCATCGATGCCTCCTCTGCTTGGCTCGCGGCGGGAAAGTACGGGATTATCCCGTCATTCACCGCCACGGTACAGGCAAAGAGGCCAGGTCGGCATGGCCAACCGGCCGGATCAAGTCGAGCGGAGCTGTTCCGCTGCCTCCAGCAGCAGCGCCTCAGTGGCTTCCCAGCCCAGGCAGGCGTCGGTCACCGACACGCCGTAGCGTAGGGTGGCGGGCTCGAGGGCCTGGCGCCCCTCCTCCAGGTAGCTCTCAAGCATCAGCCCCATCAGCGAGGTTTCACCGGCCAGGCGCTGTGCCAGCACGTCACGCAGTACCTCACCCTGGCGACGGTGGTCCTTGCAGGCATTGGCGTGGCTACAGTCGACCATCAGCCGCGGTGTCAGCCCGGCGGCTTTCAGCGCCTGGCGGCAGGCTTGCACAGAACCGGCGTCGTGGTTGGGGCCGCCGTGTCCGCCGCGCAGCACCACGTGCGTGTGGGGGTTGCCCGCCGTCTCGCGCATCACGGGGCGACCGTCGCCGGCAAGGCCGAAGTGCTGGTGGGGATGCGCCGCCGCCTGCATGGCGTCCAGGGCGACCTTGACGTCGCCGCTGGTGGCATTCTTGAAACCCACCGCCGCGTCCAGGCCACTGGCCAGCTCGCGATGCAGCTGGGACTCGGTGGTGCGCGCGCCGATGGCAACCCAGGCCAGCAGGTCATCCAGGTAAGGGGCCAGCATCGGCTGCAACAGCTCGGTAGCGACCGGCAGGCCAAGCGAGGCGATATCGCGCATCAGTTGACGTGACAGCTGAAGGCCGCGGGCCATGTCGCCGCTACCGTCCAAGTCTGGGTCATAGGCGAGCCCCTTCCAGCCCACCGTTGTCCGCGGCTTTTCCACGTAGACCCGCATCACCGGCAGCAGGCGGTCCGACACCTTGGGTGCCAGCTCGGCCAGGCGTTGCGCATATTCCAGGGCGGACACGGGATCATGGATCGAACAGGGGCCGACCACCACAAGCAGCCGGTCGTCACGGCCCTGCAGGATGTCATGGACAGCCTGGCGCTGGGCGTGGACCCGCTCGACCAGCTGAGGCCCCAGAGGAAGGGTGTGTCGCAGTTCGCCAGGGGTGGGCAGCGTCATCTCGGTCCGACTCGTTTCAGCGGCAAGGTCAAACTCGGCTCGGCGGTCCGTCTGGCGCTCGGCAAGGGAAGCATGGGCATTCATGGTCATCAACTCCGTGAGATCGGTAAACATAGTGACGTGTTCGTGCCACCGGTCATCTCACGGTCGGAGGTGGCGCACTGGCCCGACCGCGTAGCGCTAAATCGCCAGCCATAGCCCCAGCCAAAATAATCCTGGCGGCTCCGGGCGTAGGCGGCAAAGGCGCTGTAGCGTGCGGTCATGGTGCGTCTCCTCTCATTGCTGCATTGCAAAAGACTACGTTGCAAAGATAGTGTTCGGGGCTGCATAACGCAAAACCCCCGGGCGGGTTGCCGACCGGGGGTTCGTGGTGGGAGGCAACCCGGTTAGGGTGTGCCTTCGCGGCGGTGTCCTAGGACCCGGCCGCCGGCACACCGGCGCTAAACCAGTACCAATACTGATCACCGAAGTCACCCAAGCCAACGCCACCCAATTCCACCGCGCCGGGAGTGCGGTTGAAGGAATTGCTGGGCTTAGCAAGGCTCGGTGTCATGGTTGTCTCCCTGAGGTCTGCTTTCATCGTGCCGCATCGCGGCAACCTTGGCAAGCCCGGATTCAGGCCGCCACGGCGCGCATCACACCAATGATTAGCGGCAGCAGGTTGATCGCCAGAACTACCGCCAGAGGCAACAGCCAAAGTAGCCCTGTGTCGTCATGATACTCCTTCAGTGGGGCCATGTTCGTCTCCTTTGCCTCAGCTAGATCGTTTGCTCTCTGCCATGGTACGACGCCGGCAGGGCTTGGTGTCCATGACTGACAGTCTAGCGAAGATGCCGGCCGCCATCGACCGGCAGGGTAATCCCGGTGACATAACGGTTGTCGAGCAGGTAACGCAGGCTCTGGTAGATCACGCCAGGTCCCGGCACCGTGCCCATGGCGGACTTGGCCCGCACCTTCTCGATGTAGGCTTCATCATCGCCCTCATTGAGCATGATCAGGGCCGGGGCAATGCCGTTGACCTGGATCGACGGGGCGTACATGGCCGCGAAAGAGAGCGTCAGACTCTCCAGCCCCGCCTTGGTGGCAGCATAGGCGGCGTGCTTCCTCGAACCCTTCTGCACGACGTAATCGGAGATATGCACGATATCGCGCTGAGGCTCCCCGCAGGCGTCCAGCAGCTCACGGCAGTGCAGGTTCACCAGGTAGGGCGCCTGCATATGAATGCGGAACAGCCGTTCGAAGGTCGCCCCCGCCTGAGCGCCGGCCGAGTCCGGCGCCCAGTCGCTGGCATTATGCACGATGGCCCTCAGCGACGATGTCTCGATCTTGAGGCGGGCGATAAAGTCGAGGATACCCGCTTCGGTGGAGAAGTCGGCCTCGAGTGCCACGATGCCCCGCTCGCGCAGTGCTTCCAGCTCGGCCCGCTCGCGGCGGTAGCTGATGATCACGGGATGCCCGTCCTCGGCCAGCCGCTCGGCACAGTGGCGCCCCACACGCTGCGCGCCACCGGTGATCAGGATCGGCGAGGCGCTCACCTACCGCCCTCCCGCCTGAGCACGCCGGCCGTAGGCACCAGCGGCTGGCGCGGCGCATAGGCGAATACATCGGAGAAGACCCGGGAGGCAGTTAGCCCCAGCGAGGCCAGCACGTCGACACAGGCGTAGACCATGCCCGGCGACCCGGAGAGGTAGACGTCATGGCCGGAGATATCGTCGAGCCCCTCCGCCAGCGCCTGGTCGATGCGTCCCCGATGCCCCTGGACGCGCTCGCCGGCTACCGGCGTCTCCGGCGCCACCTCGGTGACCACATGGAAGCGAACATTCTCGTGGCTCTCGGCCCACTGCCGCGCCAGGCTCTCGAGATAGAGGTCACGCCGTTCACGCGCCGCCCACCACAGGTCGATGGGCCGCTGCGGGGACTCGTGCAGCGAGGCCTCGACGATGGCTTTCATCTGGGCGAAGCCGGTCCCCGCGGCAATCAGCAACAGCGGCCGCCGGCTGGTACTGTCCAGCACGCAGTCGCCTCCCGGCATGCGCAGGGTCAGGTGCCGGGCAACCACGACCAGGTTGCGCAGGCGCTCGGAGTTCTCCCGCTCCGGCCAATGCTGAATATGCAGTTCGAGGGTGCCGTCACCGCCATGGGCGCTGGCAATGGAGAACGGCACCCAGGTGTCATCGTCAAGCGCCAGCTCGAGGTACTGGCCGGGGTCGTGGGCCATGGCCTCGGGGCGTCCCTCCAGCCGGACGCGGAACACGTCGGGAGTGAGATCCTCCACTGCCGTCACCTGGCAGGTCAGGGTCCTTGCCGTCATGAATGCCTCTTGTCATCAGGGTTGGAAGGCAGCGCGATGCCCAGATCGTTCCAGCGCTCGCTGACACGGGCCTTGACGGCCTCGTCCATGACGATGGGCGTGCCCCACTCTCTATCGGTTTCGCCGGGCCACTTGGCGGTGGCGTCGAGGCCCATCTTGGAACCCAGCCCCGCCACCGGGGAGGCGAAGTCGAGGTAGTCGATGGGCGTATTCTCCACCAGTACGGTGTCCCGGGCAGGGTCCATCCGCGTGGTGATGGCCCAGATAACGTCTTTCCAGTCACGGGCGCTGACGTCGTCGTCCAGCACCACCACGAACTTGGTGTACATGAACTGGCGCAGGAAGCTCCACACCCCCATCATCACCCGCTTGGCGTGACCCGGGTACTGCTTCTTCATGGTCACCACCGCCATGCGGTAGGAGCAGCCCTCCGGCGGGAGATAGAAGTCGGTAATTTCGGGAAACTGCTTGCGCAGGATTGGCACGAAGACCTCGTTGAGCGCCACGCCGAGAATGGCCGGTTCGTCCGGCGGCCGTCCGGTGTAGGTCGAGTGGTAGATGGCGTCTTTCCGCATGGTCATGCGCGTGACCGTGAAGACCGGGAACTCGTCGACCTCGTTGTAGTAGCCGGTGTGATCGCCGTAGGGGCCTTCCGGCGCGGTATCGTCCGGGTAGATGAAGCCCTCCAGGATGATCTCAGCCGATGCCGGCACCTGCAGGTCGGCATGACCGCACTTGACCAGCTCGGTGCGCGAGCCCCTCAGGAGTCCGGCGAAGGCGTATTCGGAGAGCGAGTCCGGCACAGGGGTGACCGCACCCAGGATGGTGGCCGGATCGGCGCCCAGCGCCACCGCCACCGGGAAGGGCTCGCCCGGGTTCGTCTGCTGGAACTCCTGGAAGTCGAGCGCTCCACCCCGGTGTGACAGCCAGCGCATGATCAGTCGGTTGCGGGAGAGCTTCTGCTGGCGATAGATACCCAGGTTCTGGCGCTTCTTGTGCGGCCCGCGGGTGACCACCAGCGGCCATGTCACCAAGGGGGCGACATCACCTGGCCAGCAGTGCTGGATCGGCAGGCGGCCGAGGTCGACGTCGTCGCCCTCCAGCACCACCTCCTGCACCGGAGCGCTGCGCACCGTCTTGGGTCCCATGCTCATGACCTGCTTGAAGATCGGCAGCTTGTCCCAGGCGTCACGCATGCCCTTGGGCGGGTCAGGCTCCTTGAGGAAGGCGAGCAGCTTGCCCACCTCGCGCAGCGCCTCGACGCTGTCCTGACCCATGCCAAGGGCGACCCGCTTCGGCGTGCCGAACAGGTTGCCGAGCAGCGGCATGTCGTGACCCTTGACGTTCTCGAACAGCAGCGCCGGGCCACCGGCGCGCAGGGTGCGGTCGCAGATCTCGGTGATTTCCAGGTAGGGATCGACCTCGGCCGAGACGCGAACCAGCTCGCCCTGAGCCTCCAACGCGGCGATAAAATCCCGTAGATCCTTGTATTTCATGAACCAATCCCATCCCGTTTCCCGAACGACGAAAGGGGCAGCATAGCATGCCGCCCCTTTCTCTTACCCGCCGTCCCGTCATCCAAGCCAGTCAAGCAACCGCGGCTTACCCGGCGACAAGGCCTTCGAGAAGGCGCTGTAAACCCTTCCCTGGGCGCTACATTCTTCATCCCTGAAGAATGACCTCCTCTCCGGCCTGTCCCCGGCACCGCTCACCTCGACAAAGTCCTCAAAGAGTTGAGAACTGGCCGTCGCGAGCGAAGACGAGACAAGGCGGAAAACAGCGAAAGCGCGGAGTTTACTTTAGTAAATGAGCAGCTTGAGCTGTTTTCCAACGCCGTATCGTCGAGCGCAGCAGGCCAGAATCAGCGTCTCTTCATGGCCTCGAAGAACTCGAGGTTTGTCTTCGTATCCTTGAGTCGGTCGATCAGGAACTCGGTCGCCGCGGTATCTTCCATCGGGTTGAGCAGCTTGCGCAGGATCCACATACGCTGCATCTCGTCCTCGGAGGCGATCAGGTCCTCGCGGCGGGTGCCGGAACGGCGAATGTTGATCGCCGGGTAGACGCGTCGCTCGGCGAGCTTGCGGTCCAGGTGGGCTTCCATGTTGCCGGTTCCCTTGAACTCCTCGAAGATCACCTCGTCCATCTTGGAGCCGGTATCCACCAGCGCCGTGGCGATGATGGTCAGGCTGCCGCCCTCTTCGATGTTACGCGCGGCGCCGAAGAAACGCTTGGGCTTCTCCAGGGCGTGGGCGTCGACACCGCCGGTGAGCACCTTGCCGGAGCTGGGCACCACGGTGTTGTAGGCGCGCGCCAGGCGAGTGATGGAGTCGAGCAGGATCACCACGTCCTTCTTGTGCTCCACCAGGCGCTTGGCCTTCTCGATGACCATCTCGGCGACCTGGACGTGACGGGCCGGCGGTTCGTCGAAGGTCGAGGCGACCACTTCGCCGCGCACCGTGCGCGACATCTCGGTCACTTCCTCGGGGCGCTCGTCGATCAGCAGCACGATCAGGTGACAGTCGGGGTCGTTACGCGTGATCGAGGTGGCGATGTTCTGCAGCATCAGCGTCTTGCCCGCCTTGGGCGGCGAGACGATCAACCCACGCTGGCCCTTGCCGATGGGTGCGGTGAGATCGATGATGCGCGACGTCAGATCCTCGGTGGAGCCGTTGCCGATCTCCATGCGCAGCCGCTCGTTGGGGAACAGTGGCGTGAGGTTCTCGAACAGGATCTTGTGCTTGGCGTTTTCCGGCTTGTCGAAGTTGATCTGGCTGACCTTGAGCAGCGCGAAGTAACGCTCCCCTTCCTTCGGCGGCCGGATCTTGCCGGAAATGGAATCGCCCTTGCGCAGGTTGAAGCGACGGATCTGCGACGGCGAAACATAGATGTCGTCGGGGCCGGCCAGGTAGGAGCTGTCGGCGCTGCGCAGGAAGCCGAAGCCGTCCTGCAGGATTTCGAGCACCCCATCGCCATAGATATCCTCGCCGCTCTTGGCGTGCTTCTTGAGGATGGCGAAGATGATGTCCTGCTTGCGCGAGCGAGCCAGGTTGTCGATGCCCATTTCGCGGGCAAGCTCCAGGAGCTCCGGGACGGTCTTTTGCTTGAGTTCGGTAAGATTCATCGGTGTGTTCGGAAGTTGCTCATGTCAGCGTGGCGGCACGGCGCCGTGAATGTGACGGGGGATAAAACGGTACGCCGCTTGGGTGCGTTCAGAGCCTGGGAAGGCATCCACTCGCAGGTGATGACCGGCAAATCACGACCTAACTTCATGCACTAACCAGCACTAGAAGGGTCGCCGGAACGGTATCGTGTTCGAGGGAGCAGCACAATTGTCGCCTGGACTACAATCGCCTGGGCGTCTTCAAATGCCAACATGGCTTGCGGGCACATGATAGCGAGCGACAAAAGGGGCTGTCTGACGACTTGATATAGGACCGCGACGCGGACGTCGTGTCTCGGTCGGAAAGCATTCGGAACAGGCGAACGACTCGATGTTAGTCAAGGGCGGCGACGAACGCAACCCCATAACCCGACACACCCTGCTAATTGACACGACAAGGGAGTCGCCGCAACCTTGGACTCTCTGCCATCAGGATGCCTCGATGACTCAGCCAATGGAACGGCCTCGCCCACAAAAGCCACTCGCTACCACGCCTCGACAGCGGCTGGCTGCGATCGACCTGGGCTCCAACAGCTTCCACCTGCTGGTCGCCAATTACCAGGAGGGCAGGCTGCAGGCGGTGGCACGCCTGGGCGAGAAGGTCCAGCTCGCCGCCGGACTCGATCAGGCCAATCGATTGAGCGAGGAGGCTATGCAGCGCGCGCTGCGCTCCCTGGCTCGCTTCGTTCCACTGTTGGGCGACATCGCACCGGGCCGACTGCGGGTCGTGGGCACCAGCGCACTGCGCACGGCACGCAACCGCCAGACCTTCGTCGAACGCGCGGAATCATTGCTGGGCTGCCCCATCGAGATCATCGATGGCCGTGAGGAGGCGCGCCTGATCTATCTGGGCGCGGCACATGCCCTGGCCGAGAACGGCAAGCGGCTGATCATCGATATCGGCGGCGGCTCCACCGAGTTCGCCATCGGCGAGAACTTCGCGCCACTGCATCTGGAGAGTCTGGACATCGGCTGTGTGACCTTCACCGGGCGACATTTTGCGGACGGGACTCTCAGTGAAGACAGCATGCGCTGTGCCGAGCAGGCCGCGAAAGCCGCGTGCAACCGGGTCAGCCGCGCCTATCAGGCCTTCGGCTGGACCGACCCGGTCGGTTCCAGCGGTACCATCAAGGCCGTCGCCTCAGTCCTTGCGGCAAGCGGTGATCTTGACGGTGCCGAGGAGGGAACCATCACACGCCGGGGGTTACTCGAACTGCGCCAGCGGCTGATCGCCTTTAGGCATCTCGATAACGTCGCCATGGAGGGACTCAAGCACGACCGTACCCGTATCTTTCCTGCCGGCGTAGCCATTCTTGGTGCCATCTTCGAGAGCTTCGGCCTTACTCGGCTGCGTTACGCCGATGGTGCGCTGCGGGAGGGGGTGCTCTACGACATGATGGCGCGGAATGGCGATTTCGTCGGCGACAGGAGCTGAGCCGCCTTCAGTGATACTCCGGCCCAGCGTCCCAACCCTCCGCAACGAACAGCCAGCGTTTCTGCTCCGGCAACAGCACCGCCACGACCACATCACCGTGCCAGGCCACCAGCAGCCGCCCCCGCTCCCAGGGAGGCAAGTCGGCTTCCTGGAGCAGGCGCTTCAGGTCACGTGAACCGCGTCCCGCCAGACGCAGACGCTCGCCGCCCTGGCGCAGCAAGAGCCGAAGCGCGGCCGGCCCTCCCTCACGGCGCCGCAGCGTGAGATCACAACGCCCCAGATGAGTCTCCAGGGGTGCCAACCCGTCCCAGTCGATCCTCCCCCCCTCCGGCATCGGGCCGCTCGGGCTAAGCAGGTAGAGCCACTCTCGCCAGATACGCGCTTCGCCGTTCGGCCAATCGATCCGCACCCCTGCATCGCGCCGTGCCGACAGCTGCGCCATCAGGGCAGCGAGGCGCAACTCAGGAGGGGTGGGTAGCGATAGAGAACGACAGGCGTGACGAATCAGCAGCCGCTGGCGGGGGAGCGACAAGGCGTTGAGTGCCGCCACCGGCAGCTGCCCCGGGTTCCCGCCCAGCCGTTGGAGATCCAGCGCAGCCAGCTCGTCGAGCAACGCATCGGCTTCACCAGCCTGTCTTGCCGAGCGCGCCAGTGTCTCACCGGCATGGGGCCAGCGTGACTGCAGCAGCGGCAGCACGCTGCGGCGCAGGAAGTTGCGATCGAGTGACTCGTCGGCGTTGGAGGGATCCTCGATCCAGCGTAGCCCGATCCGCTGGGCCTCGGCTTCGAATTCGCCACGGGAGCGCGCCAGCAGGGGGCGCACCAGGCACCTTCCCTGCCACTCGCGGCCTGGCGGCATTCCCGCCAGGCCGCGCACGCCGCTGCCGCGCAGGGCAGCGAGCAGGAAGGTCTCGGCCTGGTCGTCGCGGTGCTGAGCGAGCCACAGGGTCTCGCCGCAGGCGACCCGGCGCTGGAAGGCCGAATAGCGAGCCTGACGGGCCGCCCCTTCCAGGCCCAGCCCCCCCGACAGCGAGACGTCAACTCGCTCAACGAACAGCGGCACCCCGAGACGGGAGCAGAGCCGCCGGCAGTGGGCCTCGAAGTCATCGGCACCAGCCTGCAGGCCATGATTCACGTGGAGCGCGTAGAGCGGGCGGGGATGGCGCTGGATGGCATGCGCCGCCAGGGTCAACAGCAGCGAGGAGTCCAGTCCGCCGGAAAGGGCCACCCAGACGACACGCCCCGACGGGGTCTCCGCCAGGGCGTCATCGATCAGAGCCTGAAGAGATTCTCTCTTATGCTGGTGCGCCATAGCTCATCAGGCGCTCATACCGGCGCTCCAGGAGGGCCTCGGTATCCATGGCCTCCAAGCGCTCGAGACTGTCCAGCAGCGCCGTCTTGACCCGTTCGGCGGTATCGACAGGATGCCGGTGGGCACCACCCAGCGGCTCTGGAATCAGCGTGTCGACGAAACCCAGCTCCTTGAGCCTCTCGGCGGTGATGCCCATGGCCTGGGCGGCGTCGGAAGCCTTCTCGGCGCTCTTCCACAGGATCGACGCGCAACCCTCCGGGGAAATCACCGAATAGGTGGAGTACTGCAGCATGGTCAGCTCATCGCAGACGCCGATGGCCAGCGCTCCGCCGGAGCCGCCTTCACCCACCACGGTAGCGAGGATGGGAGTCTTGAGTCGCGACATCACCGCCAGGTTGTAGGCGATGGCTTCCGACTGGCCGCGCTCTTCCGCATCGATACCTGGGTATGCCCCGGGGGTATCGATGAAGGTCAGCACCGGCATCTTGAAGCGCTCGGCCATCTCCATCAGCCGGCACGCCTTGCGGTAACCTTCGGGGCGGGGCATGCCGAAGTTCCGGCGAACCTTCTCCTTCACTTCACGCCCCTTCTGGTGGCCAATCACCATGACCGGGCGATCGTCCAGGCGCGCCACTCCGCCGACGATGGCCGGGTCGTCGGCAAAGCGACGGTCGCCATGCAGCTCATCGAAGTCGGTGAAGATGTGCTCGAGGTAGTCCAGGGTGTAGGGCCGCTGCGGGTGGCGCGAAAGCTGCGACACCTGCCAGGGGCTCAGGTCCTTGAAGATGGACTCCGTGAGCTTGCGGCTCTTCTCTTCGAGCCGGCTGATCTCGTCGCTGAGGTTGACCTGACTGTCGTTGCCGACCAGGCGCAGCTCTTCGATCTTGGCCTGAAGCTCGGCGATGGGCTGTTCGAAATCGAGATAGTTGGGATTCATAGTGGCTAAGCCGCCTTGTCATTGCTGTCGCCGGGGTACATTGACCGCTTCTTGCCCCGGAAGCCATAAATTCGAGTGTCGGCATTATCGCACCCTGACGAAGTCGCGCAAGGCGTGAAAACGCGGCTTTTCCGGCGACAGGTCTATGCGGAGGCGCTGTGAACCCGTCCCTGGGCGCTACCTTTTCCATCCCTGGAAAAGGACCTCCGCTTCGACCTGTCCCCGGCGCCGCTCGCAGCCAAGGTGGTGAGGTGAGTCTTAGGCTCTGCCTGAAAAGTCGACGAGCGATGGTCAGACAAGGCAAAAAACGGCGAAAAAGCGGAGTTTACTTTAGTAAATGAGCATTTTAAGCCGTTTTTTAACGCCGTATGACCGAGCGCAGGCACTTTTCGGACAGAGTCTAGCGATACTTCAACCTCACGCCGTCCTGCCCTTGCACCTCACGCAGCGCGATCAGCAGCTCGTCGCAGGGCGCTACCCGCCACTGCTCGTCCAGCTCCAGCCAGCCGACCGCCTCGCCGTTGCGATAACGCAGCCGGACCGGCAGCCCGCTCGCGTCGCAGTGGGGCGAGAGGCTGTCGCGGAGGTTGTCGACCAGCCGCCCATTGACCCGGTCGCCGTCCAGCGAAAGCTCCACGGCCTCGCCGTAGCGGCTGCGCGCCGCCACCATGGGGGTAATCTCCTTGCCGCGCAGGCGCAGCCCGCCGGAGTAGTCGTCGCTGGAGACCTCCCCCTCGACAATCAATACCTGCTCGGTGTCGAGCTGGCCACGCAGCGCCTCGAACATCTCGCCGAACAGCGAGGCCTCGATGCGCCCGGTACGGTCATCAAGCGTCAGGAAGGCCATGGTATCGCCGCGCTTGGACTTCATGGTACGCACCCCCACCACCAGGCCGGCGACCCGCTGCGGCTCACGGGAAGGCTTGAGGTCGCTGATACGCGTCGAGACGAAGCGCTTGAGCTCCTGTTCGTACTCGTCGATGGGGTGACCCGTGAGGTAGAGCCCCAGCGTCTCCTTCTCGCCGGCCAGGCGCTCCTTGTCGGTCCACTCGCGGGTCTGTCGATAGGCCTCGTAGGGATCCACCTCAGACTCCTCGGCGAAGGCCTCGCCGAACATGTCGATCATGCCCAGGTTCTGGTTGGCCTGGGTCTGGGCCGCGGCCTTGAGCGCGGCTTCCATCGCCGCGCTGAGCACCGCGCGGTTGGGGCCGAGGTTGTCCAGCGCCCCGGAGCGGATCAGCGCCTCCAGGGTACGCTTGTTCATGCGCCGGGGGTCGACCCGGCGGCAGAAGTCGAACAGATCGCTGAAGGGCCCATCGGCTTCACGCGCCTCGACGATGGCACCGATGGGCCCTTCGCCCACGCCGCGGATGGCGCCCAGGCCGTAGACCACCCGCGCCTCGATATCGACGGTGAACTTGTAGCCGCCGACGTTGACGTCCGGCGGGGTCACGGTCAGCCCCAGGTGGCGGCACTCCTCGATCAGCGGCACCACCTTGTCGAGGTTGTCCATTTCGGTGGACATCACCGCCGCCATGAAGGGGCCGGGGTAGTGCGACTTGAGCCAGGCGGTCTGGTAGGAGACCAGGCCGTAGGCCGCCGAGTGCGACTTGTTGAAGCCGTAGCCGGCGAATTTCTCCACCAGATCGAAGATATTGCCCGCGAGCTCCTTGTCGATGCCGTTGGCGGCACAGCCCTCCATGAAGCCGGCACGCTGCTTGGCCATCTCCTCCGGCTTCTTCTTGCCCATGGCGCGGCGCAGCATGTCGGCCTGTCCCAGGCTGTACCCTGCCAGCACCTGGGCGATCTGCATCACCTGCTCCTGGTAGAGGATGATGCCGTAGGTGGGCTCGAGCACCGGCTTGAGCAGTTCGTGCTGGTAGTCCGGGTGGGGGTAGGAGATCTCGGCGCGGCCGTGCTTGCGGTTGATGAAGTCGTCGACCATGCCCGACTGCAGGGGGCCGGGGCGGAACAGCGCCACCAGGGCGATCATGTCCTCCAGCGAGTCCGGCAGCAGGCGCTTGATGAGCTCCTTCATGCCGCGGGATTCGAGCTGGAACACCGCCGTGGTCTCGGCGCGCTTGAGCATCTCGAAGGTGGGGGCGTCATCCAGCGGGATGGTGTCGATGTTGAGCGGCCCCTGGCCGGCCGCCGCACGCACCTTGTCGACCATCTCCAGCGCCCAGTCGATGATGGTCAGGGTCCGCAGCCCCAGGAAGTCGAACTTGACCAGCCCGGCCTCCTCGATGTCGTTCTTGTCGAACTGCACGACCAGGCCTGCGCCCTCCTCGTCGCACAGCAGCGGTGCGAAGTCGGTGAGCTTGGTGGGGGCGATCACCACGCCGCCGGCGTGCTTGCCGGTGCCGCGGGTGATGCCCTCCAGCTTGATCGCCATCTCCCAGATTTCCTGGGCCTCGTCGTCGTTGTCGATGAACTCCTTCAGCGCTGGCTCGGCCTCGATGGCCTTGGCCAGGGTCATGCCGACCTCGAAGGGAATCAGCTTGGAGAGCTTGTCGCCGAGCGAATAGGGCCGGCCCTGGGCCCGGGCTACGTCGCGCACCACCGCCTTGGCGGCCATGGTGCCGAAGGTGACGATCTGGGACACGGCGTTGCGGCCGTAGCGGTCGGCCACGTACTCGATGACCCGGTCGCGCTTCTCCATGCAGAAGTCGACGTCGAAGTCGGGCATCGAGACCCGCTCGGGGTTGAGGAAGCGCTCGAACAGCAGGTCATACTCCAGCGGATCGAGGTCGGTGATCTTCTGGGCGTAGGCCACCAGCGAGCCAGCACCGGAGCCACGCCCCGGCCCTACCGGGACATTGTTGTCCTTGGCCCACTGGATGAAGTCCATCACGATCAGGAAGTAGCCGGGGAAACCCATCTGGATGATGATGTCGAGCTCGAAATCCAGGCGCTTGCGGTAGCGGGCGTCGATCTCGGCATACTCCGCCCCGTCCCGCGGGTAGCGCTCGGCCGGGAAGAGGAAGTCGAGCCGTTCAGTGAGGCCATCGTGGGAGACCTTGCGGAAGAACTCGTCCTGGGTCATGCCCTCGGGAATCTCGAATTCGGGCAGGAATATCTCGCCCAGCCGCACGTCGACGCTGCAGCGCGCGGCGATCATCAGGCTGTTCTCGAGCGCTGCGGGGATATCCGAGAAGAGATCGGCCATCTCTTCGGGGCTCTTGAGGTACTGCTCCTCGGTGTAGCGCCGCTCGCGTCGCTTGTCGTCGAGCGCACGGCCCTCGCCGATGGAGACCCGGGTCTCGTGGGCCCAGAAGTCGTCGCGCTCGAGGAAACGCACGTCGTTGGTGGCCACCACCGGCGTACCCGTCTCCATGGCCAGCGCCACCGACAGATGCACGCACTCCTCCTCCAGCGGCCGGCCGGTACGCACCAGCTCCAGATAGAAGCGCCCCGGGAAGGCGGCGTTCCACTCGTCCAGCAGCGCCCGGGCTTCGTCCCGGTGGTCGGAGAGCAGATGACGGCCGATCTCACCGTCGCGGGCGCCGGACAGGGCGATCAGCCCCTCGCTCTGCTCGAGCACCCAGGCGCGGTCGAGCAGTGCCCGACCCTGCCGCTGCCCCTCCATCCAGCCACGGGATATCAGCTCGGTGAGGTTTCTGTAGCCGATGTCGTTCATGGCCAGCAGGGTCAGGCGGTAGGGGTGGCCTTCATCCTGGGGGTTGGCCAGCCACAGGTCGGCGCCGATGATCGGCTTGAGCCCGGCACCCTGGGCACCGCGATAGAACTTGACCAGGCCGAACAGGTTGGCCTCGTCGGTGACGGCCAGGGCCGGCATACCCCGCTCGGCCGTGGCCTTGATCAGCGGCTTGAGCCGCACCAGGCCGTCGACCAGCGAGTATTCGGTGTGAACGCGAAGATGTACGAAGGGCGTGGTCATAAGGGGCTCGAAGCTTGGCGGTAAATGGTCGGTACGAAAACCAGGCTATTGGACCTGTGGCATGGCATAGGCTATCGCATCCTGCTTCGCTCGGGGCTGATCCAGGGATAGGCCTGCGGGGAGGCGCTGTGAATACCTCCTTGTACGCTACCGATTCCTTCCATGGAATCGGACCTCCCCTACGGCCTATCCCCGGCGCCCCTCGCTAACAGGAGCTACCTACAACAGCGCCAACTGGCGCTTGACGGGGCCGAAGGAGCGGCGGTGCTCAGGCAGCGGCCCCAGGCGCTCCAGGACGGCCAGGTGCTCGCGGGTCGGATAGCCCTTGTGGCGGGCGAAGCCGTAGCCGGGAAAGAGGCCGTCGAGCGCCACCATCTGCGCATCGCGCGCCACCTTGGCGAGTATCGAAGCCGCGGCAATGGCCGGGTGGCGAGCATCGCCCTTCACCACCGCCTGGCCGGGAACATGATGCCCGGGCAGGCGATTACCGTCCACCAGCAGGTACTCCGCGGCCAGCGGCAGGGCATCCACAGCCCGGCGCATGGCGAGATGGGTGGCGTGATAGATATTGAGTTCGTCGATCTCGGTGACTGACGCCTCGGCCACGGCAAAGGCCAGGGCCTTTTCGCGAATCTCTGCGTCGAGCTCTTCGCGGCGCTCTGCCGTGAGCTGCTTGGAGTCGGCCAGGCCGGCGATGGGCCTGGCCGGGTCGAGGATCACGGCGGCGGCCACCACGGCGCCAACCAGTGGTCCTCGGCCAACCTCGTCGACACCTGCCAGCAGGGTGCCCTGGTAGTCGATGGTCAGGGGTGGCAGGTCACATGGTTTCATCGCTCGGTGCGCTCTCTCGTCTCTGCGTGCTCCGGGGGCGTCTCCTCTCCCACCTCTCCCGCTCGGTCACGTCCTGGCTTCGCCCCCGCCTCGGCAGCGGCGATGGCACTGGCGGGCGAGACGCTCTCGGGCAGCGCGCGCCCTTCCACCAGCGCCTCGACGGCATCACAGGCGCGACGACTGGCATCGCGCTGCAGCCCGGCATGCATGTAGGCGAAGCGCGTCTCCAGCGCCAAGCGGTAGTCGTCGTCATCGAGCATCTCGCCGAGGCGTGCAGCGATGGCCGACGCACTGGCCGCTTCCTGGATCAGCTCGGGCACCAGGGTCTCGCGCGCAATCAGGTTGGGCAGCGAGATCCATTCCGTCTTGACCAGCCGCTTGGCCAGCCAGTGGGTGGCCGGTGCCATCTTGTAGGCCACCAGCATGGCACGGTGACAGAGCATCGCCTCCAGCGCCGCGGTACCCGATGCCAGCAGCACGGCGTCGGCCGCGACCATGGCCTCCCGGGCAAGGCCGTCGAGTAGCACCACCCGACCGGCGAGGCCGGGGCGTGCCGTCAGAAGCTCGCTCAGCTCTTCGTGCCGCTTTGGCGTCGCCGCGGGGATCACCACCTTGAGCCCGGGACGGGTTCGGCACAGCTGCTCGGCGGCGTCGAGGAAGGTGTCGCCGAGAAAGCGGATCTCGTTGGCACGGGACCCCGGCAGCAGGGCCAGAATCGCCGCGCCCTCGTCCAGCCCCAGCGCGGCCCGGGCCGAGGCGCGATCATTGGTCAGCGGCAGCTCGTCGGCCAGCGGATGGCCGACGAAGGCCACCGGCACCCGGTGGCGGGCGTAGAAGGCAGCCTCGAAGGGGAGGAAGGTGAGCATGGCATCGACGGAGCGGGCGATACCCTTGACCCGCCCCTGGCGCCAGGCCCACACCGTGGGGCTGACATAGTGCGCGGTGGTGATGCCCGCCTCGCGCAGTTGGCGCTCGAGGCCGAGATTGAAGTCGGGAGCATCGATACCGATCATGATATCCGGCTGCCAGGCCAGGGCGTCGGCCCTGAGTGAGCGGCGCACGCGGATCAGCTCGGGGAGGTGCTTGATCACCTCGACCAGTCCCATCACCGAGAGGGTTTCCAGGGGAAAGCGGCTATCCATGCCCTCGCCGATCATTCCCGGCCCGCCGATGCCGCGGAATTCGATGTCCGGGTGACGGGTCTTCAGGGCGCGCATCAGGCCAGTGCCCAGATTGTCACCGGAAAGCTCACCGGCCACGATGTAGACACGTCTTACCGTCATGGCCGTATCACGTCAGCGAACGATGCCACGGGACGACACCTCGATGGAGGCGACAAAGGCATCGGTTTCAGGGAGAGAGAAACGGCCGCGAATTGCTGCCAGGGCCTGCTCGACGGTCAACCCCTGCCGATAGACCAGCTTGTAGGACTCGCTCAGCGCCAGGATCGCCTCTTTCGAAAAACCGCGGCGCTTGAGGCCCGTGAGGTTGAGCCCATGGGGCTTGGCCGGGTTGCCGTTGATCATCACGAAGGCGGGGGTGTCCTTGGTGATGATCGATCCGCCACCGGCCATGGCATAGGAGCCGAAATGACAGAACTGGTGAATCGCGGCGAGCCCACCCAGTATGACGAAATCACCCAGGGTGACATGACCGGCCAGCGTCACCTGGTTAGCCAGCACGCAGTCGTTGCCGATAAGGCAGTCGTGCCCCACGTGGACATAGGCCATGATCAGGTTACGCGAGCCGATGGTAGTCTCGCCGCGATCCTGGGCGGTGCCACGGTGCAGCGTTGCCCCTTCGCGTATGACGTTATCGTCGCCCATCACCAGTCGCGTCGGCTCCCCGGCGTACTTCTTGTCCTGGCAATCCTCACCCACCGAGGCGAACTGGAAGATTCGAGTGCGGGCGCCCAGCACGGTCGGCCCCTTGATCACAACATGAGAGCCTATCCGGCTACCGGCCCCGATCTCGACGTCGGGACCAATCACGGTAAAAGGTCCGACTTCGACATCCTCGGCAAGTCGCGCGCCGGGATCGACGATGGCAGTGGTATGTATCAAGCAACCTTCCTCTCGGCACAGATGATGTCGGCCTCACAGGCCAGCTCGCCCCCTACGGTAGCACGGCAGGCGAATTTCCAGATGCCGCGCTTTTCACGCTCCACGCGAGCCTCCAGCACCAGGCAGTCCCCCGGCATGACCGGGCGCTTGAAGCGCACGTTGTCGCTACCCACGAGGTAGTAGACATAGCCATCGGCGGGCAGCTTGTTGACCGTCTTGAACCCCAGGATGCCACACACCTGAGCCAGGGCCTCGAGCACCAGTACGCCAGGCATGATCGGGTGATGCGGGAAGTGGCCGTTGAAGAACGGCTCATTGATGCTGACGTTCTTGTAGCCAACGATTAGTTCGCCAAGTGTCAGCTCCGTGATCCGATCCACCAGTAAAAAAGGATATCGGTGGGGCAGATAGTCACGAATCTCGTTGATATCCATTACCATCGTAGCGACCTCTGAAAGGAAGTAGGAAAGCCGGAGCAGCATGGGCATGTTGCATCCGGCTTTCCGAAGTGCCTGCAGGAAGAAAAGGCAGGCGATGGATTATAACGTCGCCAGACTTCGTCTCAACCCTCCTGGTTGCGCTTTTCGAGCTTGGCCAGGCGGCGGGCGATATCGTCGAGCTGCTTGAAGCGCACCGCATTCTTGCGCCACTGGGCATTTTGCATCGCGCCGGTACCCGACGAGTAGACTCCCGGCTCATGAATCGAGTTGGTGACCAGGCTCATGCCGGTGACCTGTACCCCATCGCAGATCGTCAGATGGCCAGCAAGCCCCACTCCACCACCGAGCATGCAGTTGCTCCCCACCCGGGTCGAGCCGGCGATGCCAACACAGCCGGCAAGGGCACTGTGGTCGCCGATGTGTACGTTATGGGCGATCTGCACCTGGCTATCAATCTTGACGTCATTACCGATGATCGTGTCTTCCAGCGCCCCGCGGTCGATGCTGGAGCAGCTGCCGACTTCGACATCGTCACCCAGCACCACGCCGCCCAGCTGGGCGATCTTGTGCCAGCGCTTTCCGTCATGGGCGAAACCGAACCCATCGCCACCGATGACACAGTTGCTGTGCAAAATGGCCCGCTCGCCGATAGTCACACCATGGCAGACGGTCACGTTGGGATGAAGGCGTGACCGGGCACCAATGCGTGAATTCACCCCGACGACACAGCCGGGACCGATCACGACCTCGTCGCCGAGCTCAACACCGGACTCGACGACGGCCTGGGGGCCTATCTCGACCCCAACGCCCACCCGGGCGTCTTCGGCCACCACGGCGGTCGGGTGAATACCACCGGTCGGGCGGGCCAGGAACGGATCGAATAGCCGCGACAGATGGGCATAGCCGAGATAAGGGTTGTCGAGCTCGAGATGATCCACCGGGCATTCGCTAGCGTGCTCGGGGTGGAGCAAGACAGCACCGGCACGAGTGTTGTTAAGACTCTTCAGGTAGGAGAGATTGGCCACGAAGGCGATCTGTTCAGGGCCGGCATCCTGCAAGGTTGCCAGCCCCGAGATGCGGCGGGAGCCGTCACCCATCAACCGCGCTCCGAGCTTTTCGGCGAGATCGGCGAGGGTGAACTGTGGGAGAGCAGGTTGTGTCATGAAGGCCCGATAGTCAGCAGAGCACGGCGGCAAGCCGCCGTGACGATTCAGTTGAGCGAGTTGAGGATATCGGTCACTTCCCTGGTCAGGTTCGGCAGCTCGACTTCTGAGTGAACCACACCCTGGGGGTCTACCAGCACCTGGATGCCGTGCCGGGAGATGACCTGCTCAACCGCCTGCTCAAGCTTCGATTCGGACTGCTGCAGGAATTCCTGCTCGGAGCGCATCTGCTCCTCGATGATCTGCTGGCGCAGCTGCTCGAAGCGACCACCCTTCTGCTGGAACTCCTGCATCATCGTCTGGCGCTCAGCATCGGAGAAACTGCCTCCCTGCAGGCGCTGCTGCAAGCCCTGTAGTTCCTCACCCAGCGCCTGGGCTTCCTGCTGCTGGCCGCGCAGGCGGCTCTCAAGCTGCTCCATGGAGCGCTGCGCCGCATCGGACGAGAGCAGCGCCTGCCGCCAGTCCAGCACGGCAACCTCGGCGGCGTGGGTCGGCAATGCCAAGGCACTGAACAGGCCAATACAGAGAATGGCGGACAACTTGCGCATGAGCGGCTCCTTGATCAATGCCGGGTCAGAAGGTCTGACCCAGTGAGAACTGGAAGAACTGGGTATCGTCGCCGCTCTTGTCGTTGAGTGGTTCGGCGATACTAAAAGTCAGCGGGCCCACCGGGGTCAGCCAGGAAAGGCCGATACCGGCACTGTAACGCAGCTCGCCCAAGTCAACGCCGGAGGAGCAGTTCGAAGGGCCATCGCCATCGACCACCGGGTAACAGCTGGTCAGGAAGGTATTGCCGGCATCGATGAAGAAGCCGGTCTGCAGCGACCTCTGATCCTCGAGGAAGGGCATCGGGAAGAGTAGTTCCGCACTACCCTCGACCAGGACGTTACCGCCCAGGGTACGGTCTCGCCCCGCCTCTCGGGGCGTGGTGCGCTGCCCCAGGGTGTTGGCAGTAAAACCGCGAACCGAGCCGAGGCCGCCGGCGAAGAAGTTCTCGTAGAAGGGGTGGGGGTCGCTGCCGATGCTGTCGGCATAGCCAAGGGTGGAGCCGAACTTCAGCGCCCAGGTCTCCTCTTCATTCAAGGCGAACAGCTGCTGCGCCCGTGCCCGCAGCTTGTAATACTCCGCATCGCTGCCCGGCGCAGCGGTCTCCAGCGACAGACGCTGATAGTTGCCCGAGGTTGGCATGATGCCGCGGTTAAGGTTATTGCGCGTCCAACTGGCGGTGAGCTTGAGGCTCTGGGCGTCGGCGCCCTGCTCATCGACGTAGCGCACGATCTCCGAGGGCGTGTCGCGGTATGTCTTGACCGTCAGATCCTCGATGCTGGCACCGAAGTTGAGCCGCGACAGTTCACTGATCGGGTAACCGAAGTTGATACCCGCGCCGTAGGCATCGGTGGAGAAGGTCGAGATATCCGAATCGGCATAGTCGGTTTCGCGATAGAACAGATTGTAGCCCCGCGAGATGCCGTCCAGTGTCCAGTAGGGATCGGTGTAGCCGAAGTTGAGACTGGTGAAGGTATCGCTGCGCTGAGCCCCGACGTTGACCCGGTTACCGGTTCCCAGGAAGTTGTTCTGCGCCAGCGAGGCCCCGTAGATGATGCCGGCACTCTGGGAGAAACCGATGCTCGCCGAGATCGAACCGGAGGGCTGCTCCTCGACGGTATAGGTAACGTCCAGCTTGTCGGACTCACCCGCCACCGGCTGGGTATCCACGTCTACCTGACTGAAGAAGCCCAGGCGCTCCAGGCGCCGGCGCGACTGGCTGATCGACTCGGTGGAGGCGGGCGCGCCCTCCATCTGGATCATCTCGCGACGCAGCACTTCATCCTGAGTACTGGTGTTGCCGATGAAGTTGATGCGCCGCACATAGGCCCGCTGTCCCGGCTGAACACTGATGGTGAGGTCTACCGTCGAGCCGTCGGCACCGGGCTCCGGCACGCCTTCAACCCGGGCGAAGGCGAAACCCTCGGCACCCAGGCGAGCACGCAGTGCTTCGGTGGAAGCGGTCACGTCGCTGCGCGAGAAGATCTGGCCACTCTCCACCTGGAGCAGATCCCGCGCCTCACGTTCACTGACCTGCAGGTCGCCGGCGAAACGAATGTCGCCCAGACGATACTGCCGCCCCTCGTCGATGTTGACGGTAACGAAGATCCGCGACTTGTCCGGGCTGATCGATACCTGGGTCGAGGTGATGGCGAAGTCCACATAGCCGCGGTCAAGATAGAAGGAGCGCAGCCGCTCCAGGTCGCCGGACAAGGCTTCACGGGAGTATTCGTCACGCGAGAACCAGCCGAAGAAGCGGCCAGGACGGTCGTTGAGCTCGAAGACATCACGCAGCTCGCTGTCGTCGAAATCACGATTGCCGACAACGTTGATCTGGCGGATCTTGGCCACGGCACCTTCGTTGATATCGATATCGACCTGTACCCGGCCTTCATCGATCTCACGCACGCTGGTCTCGATGCGCGCACTGTAGCGGCCCTGCGCCTGGTAGACACCCTCCAGCTCACGCTGGATCTCCTCCAGGGTGGAGAGCTGCAGCACCTGTCCCTCGGCAAGGCCACCTTCGCGAAGGCCGCGACGCAGGTCCTCCTCGGATAGCTGTCGGTTACCGCTGATGTTCAGCCGCGAGATGGTGGGACGCTCCACCACCTGGATGACAAGCACGTCACCGTCCCTGGCCAATTGGATATCGTCGAACAGGCCGGTGGCGAACAGGCTGCGTGCCGCCTCCGCCAGTTCGCGGTCATCCACCCGATCCCGGGCGCTGACGGGGAAGGCGTTGAAGACGGAAGCGGCGGAAACCCGCTGCAGCCCTTCCACGCGAATGTCGGTCACTTCAAAAGATTCGGCCAGCACCGTATTGGAACCGGCCAGCAGCAGAGCCGCCAGTCCGAGGGTCTTGATATTCATGCAGTCGCTTCGCTCGCGTTGATCCGCCTGCCTGTCCAGACAGGCACCTTATACATTTGTGCGGGTGACTGACAAGGTTGGAGTCCGGCTCCACCTCTCCCTGTGCCCCCGGCTGGGGGTCGTGTCGCTCGCTACCAGAGACGCATCAGATCGAAATAGAGCGCCATCAACATCAGCGTGGCTATCAGCGCCAAACCAATACGCAGTCCCATCGCCTGGGTCCGCTCGGAAACCGGCCGGCCGCGGACCGCTTCCACGAAATAATAAAGCAGGTGGCCACCGTCGAGCACCGGAATTGGCAGCAGATTGAGCACCGCCAGGCTAATCGACAGGTAAGCCAGGAAGCTGATAAAGCTTTCCAATCCGGTGCGAGCCGTATCACCCGCCACCTGGGCGATGGTAATGGGGCCGGACAGGTTCGAAGGTGAGATCAGCCCCACCAGCATCTTGCGGATAGCGCCCAGGGTCAAGAGCGTCATGTCACTGGTACGCCCCACCGCCTGACCCAGGGCCTCCACAGGACCATAGCGAATTTCACGCCGATACTCTTCCGGCCACTCCACGCTCTCGACGCCGGCGCCAACGTAGCCGATGGAAACGCCGGTTTCCAGCTCTCGTTCGCCGGGCACCATTGTCAGGCTCAGCTGCTCGCCATTGCGTGCCACATCAAGGGCCAGGCTCTCGCCAGGACTCGTGCGCACGATATTGACGAAATCCATCCAGTCATCGACCGGCGTGCCGTTCACCGCCAGGACTTCATCGCCGGCCTGAAGCCCGGCCTGGGAGGCAGCCTCGCCGTCGATGACTTGGCCCAGCCTGGCCGGAAATGGCGGTTGCCAGGGGGTAATACCCAGGGTGGCAAGGGGCTGGGGAGGATCCTGGCGAACCAGATAGTTTTCCACCGGCAGACGAAACTCGCGGGCTTCTTCGCGGGCATCGCCACGCGCCTGGAACGACAGTTCGCCGCTGGCGCCGATACGGGCGATCAGACGGAGATTGATGTCGTCCCAGGAGCGTACCGCATCGCCCTCCACCGCGACGATCTCCTGACCGCTGCGCAGACCGCTACGTTCGGCCGGTGAGTCGACGGCCACATCGCCGACCACCGGTGCCACCGTGGTGGTGCCGGCGACGAAAAGGGCCCAGTAGGCAACGATGGCGAGCAGAAAGTTGGCCAGCGGACCGGCCGCCACGATGGCAATGCGCTGCCACACCGTCTTGCGGTTGAACGCTTCATGCAACTGCTCGTCGGGCACCGGCGCCTCGCGTTCATCGAGCATCTTGACATAGCCGCCGAGCGGGATGGCGGCAATGGCAAACTCGGTACCGTTGCGGTCGACCCGGGACCAGATGGGCTTGCCGAAGCCCACCGAGAAACGCAGCACCTTGACGCCGCAGCGCCGCGCCACCCAGTAATGCCCGTACTCGTGGAAAGTAATCAGCAGGCCCAGCACCACGATGACGGCCAGCACATTCTGGATCAGGCCCAAGTCAGCCTCCTTCTAGGTAACATGATGACAGTCGCCACCGGTGATTGGCTCAACGACGCTGCAGCCAGTCGCTGGCCATGTGGCGAGCCCGCGCGTTGGCCTCCAGGATGGCCTCCAGGTCGGCGGCCGGCGCCACAGGCAGCGCCTCCAGCGTCCTTTCAACCACCTCGGCAATGCCGCCAAAACCCAACCGTCCGGCAAGAAAGGCATCGACTGCGATCTCGTTGGCTGCATTGAGTACCGCAGGCGCCGTCCCTCCTGCCTCCATGGCTTCCCGGGCAAGACGCAGGCAGGGAAAGGCCGCTTCGTCAGGCGCCTCGAAGTCCAGCCGTGCGACCTGGAACAGGTCGAGGGCTTCGACCCCGGCATCGATGCGCTCCGGCCAGGCCAGTCCGTAGGCGATGGGGGTGCGCATGTCGGGGTTACCCAGTTGCGCCAGCACCGACCCGTCGCTGTAGGCGGCCATGGAGTGGATCACGCTTTGGGGATGCACCACCACCTTTACCTGATCCGGGCGCGCGTCGAACAGCCAGCAGGCCTCGATCAGCTCCAGTCCCTTGTTCATCAGGGTGGCGCTATCAACGGAAATCTTGCGCCCCATGGACCAGTTGGGATGGGCGCAGGCCTGCTCCGGCGTCACCGTCGCCAGCGCCTGCGGCGACCACCCCCGGAAGGGCCCGCCGGAAGCGGTCAGCAGCAGCTGGGTGACGCCGTGCTTCGCCAGACCACCACGATGCTCGTGAGGTAGACACTGGTAGATGGCATTATGTTCGGAATCGATGGGCAGAAGCAGGGCGCCACTCCGAGCCACCGCGTCCATGAACAGGGCGCCGGACATCACCAGCGCCTCCTTGTTGGCCAGCAATACCCGCTTGGCGGCCCGAACCGCCGCCAGCGTCGGCAGCAGTCCGGCGGCACCGACGATGGCTGCCATTACCACGTCCACCTCGTCCGCCTCGACCACCTCGACCAGCGCCTCGGCGCCGCTGCGCACCTCCGTACTCAGTCCGCTTTCGGCAAGTTCACGGCGCAGCCAGGCGGCGTCCTCCTCCCTGTCCAGCACCGCCACCCTCGGCCGGTGGCACCGGCACTGTGCCAGCAGGGCTTCGCGGGAGCGATGGGCCGTGAGGGCGTAAACCTCATAGCGCTCGGGATGACGGGCGACCACATCCAGCGTGCTGGTACCGATCGAACCGGTCGCGCCGAGTACCGTGATAGCCAACACCTACAGAACCCCGAGAGAGAGCAACGCAAACAGCGGTACGGCCGCCGTCAGGCTGTCGATGCGGTCGAGGACACCGCCATGACCGGGCAGGAGGTTGCTCGAGTCCTTGATGCCCCGGTAGCGCTTGAGCATGCTCTCCACCAGGTCACCCAGCACCGACACCAGGGTCACCACGGCGGTAGCGAGCACCAGCGCCACGCCCCCGCCCATACCCAGGCCCTGCCAGGCAGCGAATATCAGCGCCAGCAGGAAGGTGACGGCAAGCCCACCAAACACCCCCTCCCAGGACTTGCCTGGGCTGACCCGGGGGGCCAGCTTGCGCCGCCCCCAGGCGCGGCCGGCGAAGTAGGCACCGATGTCGGCCCCCCAGACCAGCAACAGCACGAAGAGCAGCCACACGGCGCCGGCGTCGCGCAAGATATTGAAGCCGACCCATGCTGGCAACAATACCAATACGCCCATGCACAGCCGCCGCAACGTCGACTGCCACTGCTCCCCCTTGGCGGGGTAATGCATCACCCAGTAGAGGTTCGCCAGCCACCCGGCCAGCGCCAGCCAAAGCGGCCAGACGGCCAGCATGGCACCTGTCGCCCAGAACAGCAGCATGAGCACGGCCAGGCCAGCAACGAGGGCCAGGCGCTGGCTCTGCTCCGCTACCCCGGCAAGATTGGTCCACTCCCAGGCCGCCAGCAATACGATGGCGGCAGTAAAGGCGGCAAAGGCACCCCCCTGCAGACCGAAAAGGCCTGCCAGCATCAGCGGCGCCAGCCAGGCCGCAGTGATAATTCGCTGTCTAAGCACCTTGGGCCTCGATCTGCTCGTCGGTCATGCCGAAACGGCGCTGCCGTCGGCGAAAGTCGTCGATGGCCAGGTCAAGTGCCGCACCATCGAAGTCGGGCCACAGCAGTGGCGTGAAATAGAGTTCGGCATAGGCCATCTGCCACAGCAGAAAATTGGAGATGCGCTGCTCACCGCTGGTGCGTATGCAGAGATCTACCGGCGCCTCCTGAGCCAGGCAGAGCTCGTCCTGAACGCTCTTCTCGGAAATGGCCGCAGGATCAATCCCACCCACGGCCGCACGCTCGGCAAGACGCCGGGCGGCCCTGGTGATGTCCCAGTGTCCGCCGTAGTTGGCGGCGACCACCAGATGCATGCGGCTGTTGTCCCGAGTCATCTCCTCCGCCCTGACAATGTACTTCTGAATCGACGCTGAGAAGGCAGAGCGGTCGCCGATCACCGATAGCCGGATACCGTTGGCGTGGAGCTTTTTCACTTCACGCTTCAGGGCGATCAGGAACAGCTCCATCAGGGCACGCACTTCGGCTTCCGGGCGGCGCCAGTTCTCGCTGGAGAAGGCAAACAGGGTCAGTGTTTCCACGCCACGCTCGGCCGCACGACGGATCACCGCACGCACGGCCTCGACGCCGGCATGATGGCCTCGCACGCCGGAGAGCCCCCTTGCTCGCGCCCAGCGATTGTTGCCATCCATGATAATCGCCACATGTCGCGGCACGTCTCCACCCGGTGCGTTCGGCGGCACCTGGGATCCTGGGGTCTGCGCTGACGTCATGATGTCTCGCAATGGAATGGGCGGGGCCAGGCGGAAGTCCCTTGAGGGGCTTCCGCCTGACGCTCCTCAGACCTGCATCAGGTCATGTTCCTTTGTTTCCAGCAGCTTGTCGATCTCGGCAATGTACTTGTCGGTCAGCTTCTGAATCGCCTCTTCACCCCGATGCTGCTCGTCCTCGGAGATCTCCTTCTCCTTGAGCAGGGACTTGAAGTCGCCATTGGCATCGCGACGCACATTGCGAACCGCTACGCGGGCATGCTCGGCCTCGGCACGCGCCTGTTTGATGTAGCCCTTGCGGGTCTCCTCGGTAAGCATCGGCATGGGCACGCGAATCACGGTGCCGGCGCTCGCCGGGTTCAAGCCCAGGTCGGAAGTCATGATCGCCTTCTCGATCTTGGCCACCATACCCTGCTCCCACGGCACGATACTGAGCGTGCGGGCGTCTTCCACGTTGACTGAGGCCACCTGGCTCAGCGGCACCTGGCTACCGTAGTAGTCCACCGTCACCGCGTCGAGAATGCTGGAGTGAGCACGCCCGGTACGGATCTTGTTGAAGTTGCTGTGAAGGGCCTCGAGGCTCTTCTTCATTCGGCTTTCAGCATCTTTCTTGATGTCATCGATCACAGTGTCAACCTCTGTCTATCAGCGTGCCTTCCTTGCCGCCCATCACCAGATTCAGCAGGGCGCCCGGCTTGTTCATGTTGAATACGCGAACCGGCATGTCATGGTCCCGCACCAGGCAGATGGCGGTCAAATCCATGATGCCGAGCTTCTGGTCCAGCGCATCGTCATAGCTCAGCATGTCGTACTTGATCGCATCGGCGTGTTTCACCGGGTCCTTGTCATAGACCCCATCCACCTTGGTGGCCTTGACCACCACGTCGGCATCGATCTCGATGCCGCGCAAACAGGCCGCCGAATCAGTGGTAAAGAACGGATTGCCGGTTCCGGCGGAAAACAATACCACGTCTCCGGACGTCAGGTAGCGAATGGCGGTTCGTCGGTCGTAATGCTCCACCACCCCGCTCATGGGAATGGCGGACATGACCCGCGAGCGGATATTGGAACGCTCCAGGGCGTCGCGCATGGCCAGCGCATTCATCACCGTGGCCAGCATGCCCATGTGGTCACCGGTGACGCGATCCATGCCGGCCTCGTTGAGTGCGGCACCGCGGAACAGATTCCCCCCACCGACCACGATACCCACCTGTACGCCGATGCCGACCAGCTGTCCGATCTCCAGTGCCATGCGATCGAGCACCTTGGGGTCGATCCCGAATTCGTGCTCGCCCATCAGGGCTTCACCGGAGAGCTTGAGCAGGATGCGCTTGTACTTGGATTTTTCACTGCGGGATTTTTCGGAGCGGGGCAGGGCGGAACTATCGACCTGTTCGGTTGTAGGCATGG
Organism: Halomonas sp. ANAO-440; assembly: GCF_019915905.1. Taxonomy (NCBI): domain Bacteria; kingdom Pseudomonadati; phylum Pseudomonadota; class Gammaproteobacteria; order Oceanospirillales; family Halomonadaceae; genus Halomonas; species Halomonas sp. ANAO-440. Next base: position 127,629 of record NZ_JAHXBV010000008.1, read on the forward strand.
CAACTCTCCTGGGCGCAAGGGGATGAAGCGTTTCTACTACGGCCGACGCGCCGGCCGGATACGAGAAGGCGTGCGCTTCCGCGCACGCCGTTCTTCGAACTGGAACCTCTGACCTTAGCTGCGGCCAGCCTGTTCCATGACTTCCTTGGCAAAATCGACCTCTTCCTTCTCGATGCCCTCACCCACCTCGAAGCGGATGAAACCGAGAACCTCACCACCCGCGGCCTTGACGAACTCGGCAACGGACTGGTTCGGATCCTTGACGAAGGGCTGCTCGGTCAGGCTGTTCTCGGCCAGGTACTTCTTCAGGCGGCCTTCGACCATCTTCTCGGCGATCTGCTCAGGCTTGCCGGCCATGTCGGGCTGGGCCAGGATGATCGCCTTTTCCTTGTCGAGCTCTTCCTGGGGCATGTCCTCGGGGCGTGCCACGGACGGATTGATCGCCGCCACGTGCATGGCGACGTCCTTGGCCACCTCGCTGTTGCCACCCTTGAGCTCGGTCAGCACGCCGATGCGGCCACCGTGGACGTATTCGCCAACCAGCCCGCCTTCGGCTGCCTCGACGACGGCGCAGCGACGAACGCTGATGTTCTCGCCGATCTTCTGCACCAGCTGCTCGCGAACGGTCTCGAGCTCGCCGCTCATCACCGCTGCCACGTCTTCGCTCTTGGCGGAGAAGAAGGCGCCGGCGATCTTGTCGGCAAAGGCCTTGAAGTTGTCGTCACGAGCGACGAAGTCGGTCTCGGAGTTGATCTCCACCACCACGCCGTAGCTTCCGTCTTCGGCGACACGGGTCACCACGGCGCCTTCGGCGGCAGTGCGGCCAGCCTTTTTGGCGGCCTTGAGACCGGAACTCTTGCGGAGGTTCTCGATGGCGACCTCGATGTCACCATCGGCCTCGGTGAGAGCCTTCTTGCACTCCATCATGCCGAGCCCGGTACGCTCGCGCAGTTCCTTGACCTGGGAGGCGCTGATCGCTGCCATGGTATTCACCTCTTGATAGTTGAACCCTGGATCGGTTCGACCTGGAAATAAGTGCGCCGGACCCTTGCGGGGCCCGGTGGATTCCCACCCCGGCGATGCCGGGGCGGAAGAGCGGGCCGGGGTTGAAACAGACCCGACGCGACCGGACAGGCACGCTGCCCGGTTGGCTCGCCGTTACTCGGCAGCGGCAGTCGCGTCGCCGCCTTCACTCTCGGTGACCTCGACGAACTCGTCGGGACGGCCTTCCTTCGCACGTGCGCAAGCGTCAGCGATCGCCTTGACGTAGATCTGGATGGCGCGGATGGAGTCATCGTTGCCCGGGATCACGTAGTCGACGCCGTCCGGATCGGAGTTGGTGTCTACCACACCGATGACCGGGATACCCAGCTTGTTCGCTTCGTTGATGGCGATGCGCTCGTGATCGACATCGATGACGAACAGGGCATCGGGCAGGCCGCCCATTTCCTTGATACCGCCGATGGAGCGCTCGAGCTTGTCCTGCTCGCGGGTCGCCATCAGGACCTCTTTCTTGGTCAGCTTCTCGAAGGTGCCATCCTCGCGCATGGTCTCGAGGTCGCGCAGGCGCTTGATCGACTGACGAATGGTCTTGTAGTTCGTCAGCATGCCGCCGAGCCAGCGGTGGTTGACGAACGGATGGCCGACGCGGTTGGCCTCTTCCTTGATGATCTTGCTGGCGCTGCGCTTGGTTCCAACGAACAGGATCTTGTTGTTGGACGCGGCCATCTTCTCGACCACGTCGATCACCTCATTGAGGGCCGGCAGAGTGTGCTCGAGGTTGATGATGTGGATCTTGTTACGGGCGCCGAAGATGAACTTGCTCATCTTCGGGTTCCAGTAACGGGTCTGGTGACCGAAGTGAGCGCCTGCCTTCAGCAGATCGCGCATATTGACGTGTGCCATGATGACTCCTGAAAATCGGGTTAGGCCTCCACGCACCCCATGGATCCGACTACCGAGGCGGCGCCGCGGCAGCACCCGGGACCATGTGCCGGTGCGTGTGTGTTTTTCAAGGCTATATTGTCGAAACGCGGTATGCGCCTCGTTGTCACGCTCTCACTGCTGTCGACGCTCAGCCGAGCCACGGCCTTGAGCGAGGGTCGACGATTGCAGGATAGCGCGCGGCTTTATACCATAGTTCGCCGACGAGATGAAGTCGCCCGCCGCGTACACCCGCTATTTGCCGGGCGCGACAACCCCTCAGAACCGAGACCCCATGAACATTCCCATCAAGACGCCCGACGAGATCGAGATGATGCGCGAGGCCGGCCGTCAGGCCGCCAGCGTGCTGGAGATGATCGCACCGCATGTGAAGGCCGGAGTCACCACCGGCGAGCTGGACCGCCTGTGCCACGATTACATCGTCAACGATCTGGGCTCCACGCCGGCACCGCTCAACTACCACGGCTTTCCCAAGTCGATCTGCACCTCGATCAATCATGTGGTTTGCCATGGCATCCCGGATGGCGACAAGAAGCTGAAGAAGGGCGACATCATGAACATCGATGTCACCGTGAAGACCGCCGACGGCTACCACGGCGACTCCAGCGTGATGTTCATCATCGGCGAGAGCATTCAGGGCGAGCGCCTGTGCCGCGTCACCCAGGAGTGCCTCTACCACAGCATCGCCCTGGTCCGCCCCGGCGTGCGCCTCTCCGCGCTGGCCCGCGCCATTCAGCAGCACGCCGAGGCCAACGGCTACTCGGTGGTACGCGACTTCTGCGGCCATGGCATCGGCGCCACCTTCCATGAAGACCCCCAGGTGCTGCATTATGACGGCTATGCGCCCGAGGCCGACGCCGTGCTGGAAGCCGGCATGTGCTTCACCATCGAACCGATGATCAATGTCGGCGGGCACCAGACCAAGGTGCTGCGCGATGGCTGGACCGCCGTGACCCGGGACAAGAGCCTGTCCGCCCAGTGGGAGCACACGCTGCTGGTCACCGAAACCGGCGTCGAGGTACTCACTGCCCGCGGCGAAGAAGATCTCGCCTTCCTCGACCACTGAGTCGCTCGCCCATGCTCCTGCACCACTATCGTTATGCGCCGGATGAGTCGCTATTCGACGCCGAGGCATTTCGCAGTGAACTGACCGGCAACCGGTCGCCCATCGCCCCTTTCAAGGCGGCCCTCGGCGACATCCAGGCTCGGCTGGACAAGCGCTTCCACGCCGGCGCCGACATCCGCGACCTGGTGCATGGCCGTGCCTGGTGTCTCGACCGCCTTCTCGCCATCGCCTGGTCCCTGCAGCCATGGCCGGATGATGGCGTGGCGCTGCTCGCCGTGGGCGGCTACGGCCGAGGCGAGCTGCACCCGCACTCCGATGTCGACCTGATGCTACTGCTCGAGCACGATGACGACCTGCCCTATCGGGAGCCGCTGACCGCCTTCATCACCTTCCTGTGGGACATCGGCCTGGAGATCGGACACAGCGTGCGCTCGCTCTCCGACTGCGAGCGCGAGGCTGCCGGCGATATCACGGTGATCACCAACCTGTTGGAGTCACGCACCCTGGCCGGCCCGGAGCGGCTTCGCGACGCGATGAAAGCCCGCATCGCCGCCGACCGCATGTGGCCCGCCGACCAGTTCTTCGAGGCCAAGTGGCAGGAGCAGATCACCCGCCACCACCGCTTCAACAACTCTGAATATCACCTGGAGCCCAACATCAAGAGTTCGCCGGGCGGGCTGCGGGACATTCAGATGATTGGCTGGGTGGCCAAGCGCCACTTCGGCAGCCAGCGCTACGAGGATCTGGTGGCCAACGGCTTCATGAATGACGCCGAGCTGCGCATTCTGAGCCAGGGCCAGGCCTTCCTGTGGCAGGTGCGATACGCGCTGCACATGCTGACCGATCGCGCCGAGGACCGTCTGCAGTTCGATCATCAGCGCACCATCGCCGAGCTGTTCGGCTTCCGCGATACCCCCGAGCGGCTGGCCGTCGAGCAGTTCATGAAACGCTATTACCGCCACGTCACAGCGCTGGCGGGCCTCAACGACATGCTGCTGCAGCATTTCGACGAGGCGATCCTGCGCAGCGGTGAGCGCCTGGAACCGGTACCCCTCAACGAGCGTTTCGAGATCGCAGGCGGGTATATTCAGGCCCGCAGCCGGGCGGTCTTCCGTGAACACCCCTCGGCCCTTCTCGAGCTCTTCCTGCTGATGGCGGAACACCCCGAGATCGAGGGGGTACGCGCCGACACCATTCGCTTGATCCGCGACCACCGTCATCAGATCGACGACCTGTACCGCGACGACCCCCACCACCAGCATCTGTTCATGTCGCTGCTCGGCTCCGGCGGCAACGTGGCGCGGCAGCTGAGGCGCATGAATCGCTACGGCGTCCTGGGCAAGTACCTGCCGGAGTTCGGCCAGGCCGTGGGGCTGATGCAGCACGACCTGTTTCACATCTATACCGTCGATGCGCATACCCTGCGCCTGCTGAAGTTCATTCAGCGCTTTCGCGAACCCGATGCCCACGACGAATTCCCCGTGGCGGCCACCCTGGTCCATCAACTGCCAAAGCTCGAACTGCTGTGGATCGCCGGGTTATATCATGACATCGGCAAGGGCCGCGGCGGCGACCACTCGATTCTCGGCGCCCGCGACGTGGAGCGCTTCGCCGAGCGTCATGGCCTGAGCAGCCGCGACACACGGCTGGTCAGCTGGCTGGTGGAAAATCACCTGGTAATGTCGATGGTGGCCCAGAAACGCGATATCACCGACCCCGACGTGATCCGCGAGTTCGCCTCCCGAGTCGGCGACGAAATCCGCCTGGACTACCTCTACGTGCTGACGGTAGCCGATATCAACGCCACCAATCCGACGCTATGGAATGGCTGGCGCGCCTCGCTGCTGCGCCAGCTCCACGCCGAGACCAAGCGTGCCCTGCGCCGCGGCCTGGACAATCCCCTGGATCGCGAGGACTGGGTCGGCGAGACCCGGGGCGAGGCACGCTCACTGCTGGCCACGGTGGGGGCAGAGCTGCCGCGGGTCGACCGCCTCTGGGAGTCCCTCGGCGAGGACTATTTCCTCCAGTACGCGCCCAGCGAGATCGCCTGGCAGACCATGGGCATTCTTGCCCACGGCGACTCACAGCTGCCGCTGATCCTGATCAGCGCCCCTACCGATGACATGTCCGACGGCGGGACCAAGGTGTTCATTCACACCCGCTCGGTGGACGACCTGTTCGCCGCCACCGCCGCCGCCATGGAACAGCTGGGGCTCTCCATCCACGACGCCCGCATCGCCACTTCGAGCAATGACTGGACGCTCAACACCTTCATCGTTCTCGACAGCCGAGGCGAGTCGATACGTGATGCCGAGCGTATCGAGGCAATCCGCCGCCACCTGGTGGAGGAGCTGGACGATCCGGAAGACTATCCCCAGATCGTTACCCGCCACACGCCGCGCCAGCTGCGTCACTTTCATGTCGCCACAAAAGTGCGGATCGAACAGGACCCGGCCAATGACCGCACGCTGCTGGAGCTCACCGCCCCGGACCGCCCAGGCCTGCTGGCCCGGGTGGGGCGTATCTTCATGGAGCAGGACATCGCCCTTTCGGCGGCCAAGATCGCCACCCTGGGTGAGCGGGTTGAAGATGTTTTCTTCATCACCGACAAGGGTGGGATGCCACTGACCGACCCCGAGCGTCAGCAGCGCCTGCGTGAGCGCCTGATTGAGGTGCTGGACGTTTCCGGCTAGCAGCCTGGCGGACTTAACACGGATCTGCTGCTGCTCGCGGGTTTGAGGCAAGCCGGGGCCTTCCCTATAATCGGCGTTCTGCCCGCACGCCCGTAGCGCCGTGCCCTGCATGACAACGCAAATACGACGCCGGCCCACGGCGCCCTGGACACCGATGAATCCCGATCTCGACGCTCTAAAGCCCTACCCCTTCGAGCGGCTTGCCAAGCTCAAGGCTGGCGTGACGCCCCCAACGGGCCTCACCCACATCCCGCTGACCATCGGCGAGCCGCAGCATGCCCCCTTCGCCGGGGCATTGAAGACCCTCTACGAACACCAGCTCGATTTCGCCCGCTACCCGGCCACGGCCGGCGTTGCCGAACTGCGCGGCGCCATCGCCGGCTGGGCGAGCCGGCGCTTCGGCCTCGAGGGGCTCGATCCCGAGCACCAGGTGCTGCCGGTCAACGGCACCCGGGAGGCGATCTTCGCCTTTGTCCAGGCCGCACTGGATCGCTCGCGCCCGGCCCGAGTCGCGGTACCGAATCCCTTCTACCAGATCTACGAGGGCGCCACCCTGCTTGCCGGTGGCCGGCCGCTCTACCTGGACTGTCGGGCCGAGAACGGCTTTCGCCCCGACTTCGACGCCGTGCCCGCCGAGACCTGGCGCGAGGTACAGATCGTCTTCCTCTGTTCGCCGGGTAACCCCACCGGCGCGGTGACGCCGCTGGATGATTTCAAGACACTCATTGCCCTGGCAGATCAGCACGACTTCATCATCGCCTCAGACGAGTGCTACTCGGAGCTCTACCTGGACGAGAGCGCGCCACCACCGGGGCTGCTCGAGGCCTGCGCCGCCCTGGGACGACACGACTACCGTCGCTGCCTGGTGTTCCACTCGCTATCAAAGCGCTCCAACCTGCCGGGGCTGCGCTCCGGCTTCGTCGCCGGCGACGCCGAGCTGATCGCCCCTTTCAAGCGCTACCGCACCTACCATGGCTGCGCCATGTCACTGCCGCTGCAGTACGCATCGATCACCGCATGGAACGACGAAACCCATGTGCGTGCCAACCGAGACGCCTATCGCGGAAAGTTCGCTGCCGTCACCGAGATACTCGCACCGGTCATGGAATTCCCGGTCCCCGAGGCGAGTTTCTACCTTTGGCCCGCGGTGCCGGGGGGCGACGACGAGGCCTTTACCCGGGCGCTGTTCGCCGAGGCGCATGTCAGCGTGCTGCCAGGTTCCTATATGGGTCGCCCAGCTACCCGCGAGGGGATGGGCTGCGAGGAGGCCGATGGCGACAACCCCGGCGCGGGACGCATACGCCTGGCCCTGGTGGCTGAAATCGAGCCAACAGTAGAAGCGGCGCAACGCATTCGCCGCTTCATTGAAAGGAGGGCATGATGTTTACCCTTTTCGTGATCAAGAACTGCGATACCTGCCGCAAGGCGCGCAAGGCCCTGGATGAGAAGGGCCTGCCCTATCAGGTTCACGACCTGCGCGAGGATGGCCTGTCGGCGGCATTGCTCGAACATATCCTCGCGCGTGTACCGGTGATGGAAGCGCTCAATCGGCGCAGCACCACCTGGCGCAACCTTCCCGAAGAGGAAAAGAAGGAGGTCGACGCCAACAAGGCCCGCTCGCTGATCATGACCAATCCCACCCTGCTCAAGCGTCCGATGCTCGATACCGGTGACTCTATCATCGTCGGCTATCACGACGGCGACTATGACGCCCTGAAGGGCTGACGACTCCCCCTTACCTTCCACGAGGACACCCCATGCTGAGCTTTGCTTTCGGAATCGGCACCCAGAACACCCAGGGCGATTGGCTGGAAGTCTACTATCCCGCTCCCCTGCTCAATCCTGACGAAAGCCTGATCGACGCCGTCGGCAAGGTACTCGACGTCCCCGCCGGCAACGCCACGGTCAGCTTCCTGCCCGAGCACTGCGCCGCGCTGGGAGAGGCCCTCAAGGCCGCCGGCCATACCGCCCAGGCAGAGCTGGTCGACGCCTTTGCCGCCAGCCAGCGGCCGCTGGTCGCCATGTTCCTGGAGAGCGACCTGCCGCCACAGAGCGCACCCGAGGTCTATCTCAAGCTGCATCTGCTGTCGCATCGCCTGTCCAAGCCTCACCAGCTCGATCTGACCGGCATGTTCGGCCTGCTGCGCAACATCGCCTGGAGCAGCGAAGGCCCCATCGACATCGAGGAGCTGCCCGCCCGTCGCCTCAAGGCCCGGCTTGAGGGGCGCTCACTCTCGGTGGACTGTGTCGACAAGTTTCCCAAGATGACCGACTACGTGGTACCCAGCGGCGTGCGTATTGCCGACACGGCCCGGGTAAGACTGGGTGCCTATCTGGGCGAAGGCACCACCGTGATGCACGAGGGCTTCGTCAACTTCAACGCCGGCACCGAGGGCCCAGGCATGATCGAGGGTCGCATTTCCGCCGGCGTCACGGTCGGCAAGGGGTCCGATCTGGGCGGCGGCTGCTCCACCATGGGAACCCTCTCCGGCGGTGGCAACATCGTCATCAAGGTGGGCGAGGGCTGCCTGATCGGCGCCAATGCGGGGATTGGTATTCCGCTCGGCGACCGCTGCACCGTCGAGGCCGGGCTCTACATCACTGCCGGTGCCAAGGTCACCCTGCTCGACGACCAGAACCAGGAGGTCAAGACCGTGGCCGCCCGCGACCTTGCCGGTCATGACGACCTGCTGCTGCGCCGAAATTCGCAGAACGGTCGCATCGAGTGCCTGACCAACAAGAGTGCCATCGCACTCAACGAGGCGCTGCATGCCCACAACTGAGTCCCTCTCTCCGACACTGGCGCTCGCCATCGAGCTGATCAGTCGCCCGTCGGTGACCCCCGACGACCTTGGCTGCCAGGCGCTGATGATCGAGCGGCTCGAGCGTATCGGCTTCCATATCGAGCGGCTGCCGTTCGGTGACGTGGAGAATTTCTGGGCGACACGTGGCCATCACGGCCCGGTGCTGGCCTTCGCCGGCCATACCGACGTCGTACCCAGCGGCCCACATGTACACTGGGAATATCCCCCCTTCGAGCCCTGCATCGATGACCAGGGGATGCTTCGAGGGCGGGGGGCCGCCGACATGAAAGGCAGCCTGGCGGCGATGATCACCGCTGTCGAGCGGTTCGTCGCGGCCCATCCCGACCACCACGGCAAGATCGGCTTCCTGATCACCTCCGATGAAGAGGGACCTGCGGTGGATGGCACCCGCGCCGTGGTCGAGCACCTGCGCGAGGCCAACGAACGGCTCGACTATTGCGTGGTGGGCGAACCCTCCTCGACGGATTTTCTCGGCGATGTGATCAAGAACGGCCGGCGCGGCTCGCTGGGCGGCGTGCTGCATGTCAAAGGGAAACAGGGCCACGTGGCCTATCCGCACCTGGCGCAAAATCCCATTCACCAGGCCATGCCGGCACTGGACGCACTCGTCCGCGAGCACTGGGATGCGGGGAACGACTTCTTTCCCGCCACCAGTTTCCAGATTTCCAATATCCGCGCGGGCACCGGCGCCACCAATGTGATACCCGGAGACGTGGAAGTGGTCTTCAACTTCCGCTTCTCCACTGAAGTGACCCATGAGCAGTTGCGTGAACGCACCGCTGCCATACTTGGCGACTTTGGCATCGAGTACCATATTGACTGGACGCTCAATGGCGAGCCCTTCCTGACGCCGGAGGGGGAGCTGGTAGACGCCGCCGTGCATGGCGTCGAGGCAGTACTCGGCCGCACGCCAAGGCTCTCGACCTCCGGCGGCACATCGGACGGACGCTTCATCGCCACCCTGGGCAGCCAGGTAGTGGAACTGGGGCCGCAAAACGCCACCATTCACCAGGCCAACGAGCAGGTCCGAGCCGCCGACCTGGACGATCTGAGCCGGATCTACGAAGCGATCCTGGCCAAGCTCTTCGTCAACGGCACCGCCAAGCCCTGAGGGTTCGCATGACTGACTACCCGGATATCGAGATCTACCTGGCCAAGGCTCCACTGGAAGCACTGAATGCCTGGCTCGGCGAGCGCCTCGACTGCGCTCCACTGAGCGCAGCAGGGCGCAGGAAGTGGCAGACCCGTGGCCGCCATGACGGACATGGCGTGCCGGTATTGCTGGTGGAAAACGCCGCCGACGGCTACGCCAGCCTGTGGTTCGATAGTGCCCATACGCCCTGGCCGCGCGACTGCGACTGCGCCCGGGAAGCCGCCGCCCGCCTCGGCTGCGAGGTGCGCTGCTCGCTTGGCAGCTGGCAGCCCGGCGACGACCCCGACCGCTTCTGGCGCGTGCTACCCGACGGCAGCGAAGCGGTCATCGAATGGCCCGATCCCGGCCAGTGACCCAAACGACATCGCCCCGCCTGTTCCGTAACAGGCGGGGCGATGAGGAAAAAGCGGATACGATTAACCTGTAAGAAGCTACCGAGCGGCACCACAAACCTCGCGAAAGCCGCTTTTCTCCGCCTAAGTAATCACGGTGACGTCGTCGGCCTGAAGCCCCCTCTCATTCTCGATCACGTAGTAACGTACCTTCTGTCCCTCGGCCAGGGTCCGGTGTCCGCGGCCGCGGATGGCGCGGAAATGGACGAAGACGTCCTCCCCGCTGTCACGCTTGATGAAGCCATACCCCTTGTTGACATTGAACCATTTGACCTCGCCGATCTCGCGATCGTCGTTCTCGACATCGGCGATGGCGGCAAGCTGCGGGCTCACGTCATGCACGAAAAGCGTGGCAGCCAGCAGCAGCAGGAAAACGGCTACCAAGGTGGCAAGATAAACCACTGTGACGCCGCCGACTTCCAGGGTGGCAAAAAGCTGGCGCGACGTATCGCCGCCGGTGAAGTAGATGAACAGGGCAATCAGCAGCGGCGCCGGAGCGGCCAGCAGCAGACTGACGAGAGTGCAACGAAACATAACCTTGCGATTCATGGATCCGTAATGCTCACTTGTTGTGGTGAAATGTTATTGGTGAAATCTTGTTGGTGAAACGACAGGTTCTCAGACGACGATACGACATATGGCCACATCGCCGGACGAAGGTGTCACGATGAACAGAGACACACAGCGCAACGATTCTAGCATGAGCCCCGATGAGACGTCCGCCTGGCTGTTATCGCGCCTGGAGGCACTGGAAAGCCGCATCGCTCACCAGGAGCACTGGCTGGATACGCTGGATGAAGCCGTGGCGGCCCAGGAGAAGCGCCTGATGCAGCTGGAAAGGATCAACAGCGTGATGCAGCAGAAGCTGCGCGACCAGCAGCAGGCGCTGCAGGAGGTCGATATGGCGGCACCGTCCCCACAGGACGAGGTGCCGCCGCATTACTAGCGCCGCGAAAAAGAGTAGCGTCGACACCCTGCAAGCGGCGCCGGGGAAAGGCCGAAGAGGAGGTCTTTTTCCAAGGATGGAAAAAGTAGCGCCCAGGGAAGGGTTTACAGCGCCTCCTCAAAGGCCTTTCGCCGGACAAGCCGCGGGCTGATACCACAAAGCCTATCCTTGGCTCTTTTTTACGGCAACACGTATTCACCTCGTGTCGTTACAGTTCGTCCAGATAACGCTCCGCATCCAGTGCCGCCATGCAACCGGTACCGGCAGAGGTGACCGCCTGCCGGTAGACGTGATCCATCACGTCCCCGGCGGCAAACACGCCCGGCACGCTGGTGGCCGTGGCGTTGCCCGCCAGACCCGACTGCACCTTGATGTAGCCGCCGGCCATGTCCAGCTGTCCCTCGAAGATGCCCGTATTGGGGCTATGGCCGATGGCAATGAACAGGCCCGGCGCGGCGATCTCCTTGGTGCTGCCGTCCTGGGTGGACTTGATCCGCACCCCGGTGACGCCGGTATTGTCACCCAGCACCTCCTCCAGCACGTGATTCCACTCGAGTACCACGTTGCCGTTCTCGGCCTTCTCGCGCAGCTTGTCCTGCAGGATCTTCTCGGCGCGCAGGGTGTCGCGGCGATGCACCAGGGTCACCTTGGAAGCGATATTGGACAGATAGAGCGCCTCCTCCACGGCGGTGTTGCCACCACCCACCACCACGACCTCCTGATTGCGATAGAAGAAGCCGTCGCAGGTGGCGCAGGCCGAGACCCCCTGCCCCATGAACTTCTGCTCGGACTCCAGCCCCAGGTAGCGGGCGCTGGCACCGGTGGCGATGATCAGCGCGTCACAGGTATAGGCGCCGTTGTCACCCTTGAGGGTAAAGGGGCGCTCGCGCAGCTCGACCTCATGGATGTGATCGAACAGCACCTCGGTATCGAAACGCTCGGCGTGGCGCTTCATGCGTTCCATGAGCTCGGGGCCCTGTACCCCGGCGTCGTCGCCGGGCCAGTTGTCGACGTCGGTAGTGGTCGTCAACTGGCCGCCGGCCTGGATCCCGGTGATCAGCACCGGCTTGAGGTTGGCACGGGCCGCATAGACCGCAGCGGTATAGCCGGCCGGGCCGGATCCGAGAATGATCAGGCGTTCGTGACGCGCTTCGCTCATGGAGAACCTCGTGACTCGCTGGATAGATGAGTATCGGTTGCCGGCCCTGTTCTTGCGGCATGGCAACCGCCAGCGCCGGACCCCCGAAAGCAAAGAGAGCCATTGTAGCAGCCCAACCCCCCGGGCGGCGCATCCCGCACCGACCCGCTAAAGGACCTCGTCGTCACGCCCCACCAGGACGTCCTCCAGTTCCCCATCGTAGGGTGAGACGATAATGCGCAGTTGGATGGGTGCGCAGCAGTAGGGGCAGTCCTCCCAGGTCTCGTGACTCCCCTGAGAAGCATCCACCAGCAGCTCGAAGGGCATGTTGCAGTAGGGGCAGTGTATCGGCCGCGTATCGAGGCGCTCTTCATTCATAACCAGGTCTCCCTGAGCGCCAGCTCCTCCTTCCGGCGGAACGTCGGCGCCACACAACGAACTTTCGTTCAGCATAGAAAGCCTGGGCAGCGCTTGAAAGGGGAGCCTATGATGACCATGTTCTAAACACGAGTTCGAAGAAAAGGACCGTTCACTACCGTGACAGGAGGCTTACATGAGCCGTGACGAGATACCGGACACCCGGCAGACGCTGGACGCGAACGGCACCACCTATCATTTCTACAGCCTGCCGAAGGCAGCCGAGGCGCTGGGCAACATCGACCGCCTGCCGATGACACTGAAGATCCTGCTGGAGAACCAGCTGCGTTTCTCTGACGCCGACAGTGTCTCCCGCGAGGACCTCCAGGCATTGGTCGATTGGCAGCAGCAGGGCCGCTCCGACCGCGAGATCGGCTATCGTCCGGCACGGGTGCTCATGCAGGACTTCACTGGCGTGCCCGGGGTCGTGGACCTGGCCTCCATGCGGGCGGCGGTGGAAGCGCTCGGCGAAGATCCCGCCCGCATCAATCCGCTGTCGCCGGTGGACCTGGTCATCGATCACTCGGTCATGGTCGACAAGTTCGGCAATCCCAGCGCGTTCAAGGACAACGTCGCCATCGAGATGGAGCGCAACCGCGAGCGCTATGAATTCCTGCGCTGGGGCCAGGACGCCTTCGATAACTTTCGCGTCGTGCCGCCCGGTACCGGTATCTGCCACCAGGTCAACCTGGAATACCTGGGCAAGACGGTGTGGACCAAGGAGGAAGACGGCAAGATCTTTGCCTACCCCGATACCCTGGTGGGCACCGACTCCCACACCACCATGATCAATGGCCTGGGCGTGCTCGGCTGGGGCGTCGGCGGCATCGAAGCCGAAGCAGCCATGCTTGGGCAGCCGGTGTCGATGCTGATTCCCGAGGTGGTCGGCTTCAAGCTCACCGGCAAGCTCAAGGAGGGCATCACCGCCACCGACCTGGTGCTGACCGTCACCCAGATGCTGCGCAACCGTGGCGTGGTGGGCAAGTTCGTCGAATTCTATGGCGACGGCCTGGCCGACCTGCCGCTGGCCGACCGTGCCACCATCGCCAACATGGCACCGGAATACGGGGCCACCTGCGGCTTCTTCCCGGTGGACGAGGAGACCCTCAGCTACCTGCGACTGACCGGCCGCGACGACGATGTGATCGCACTGGTCGAGGCCTACTGCAAGACGCAGGGCCTCTGGCGCGAACCCGGCCACGAGCCGATCTTCAGCGACACCCTGCATCTGGACATGAGCGAGGTCGAAGCCAGCCTGGCCGGCCCCAAGCGTCCTCAGGACCGGGTCGCGCTCAAGGACATGAAAGCCACCTTCGAGAAACTGATGGAGGAGGGGGACCAGGGCAAGCAGCCCCACAGCGAAGAGAAGGGCAAGCTCTTCTCCGAGGGCGGCCAGACTGCCGTGGGCGTCCACGACAGCTACGAGCACCACGACAGCCAGCATGTCGAGTACGACGGCGAATCCTTCAAGCTCAATCCCGGCGCCGTGGTGATTGCCGCCATCACCTCCTGCACCAACACCTCGAACCCCAGTGTGATGATGGCCGCCGGCCTGCTGGCCCGTAACGCATTGGCCCGCGGGCTCAAGACCAAGCCCTGGGTCAAGACCTCCCTGGCGCCCGGCTCCAAGGTGGTCACCGAGTACCTGGAGGCCGGCGGGGTCAGCGATGACCTCGATGCGTTGGGCTTCAACCTGGTCGGCTACGGCTGCACCACCTGCATTGGCAACTCCGGCCCGCTGCCGCCGCCCATCGAGAAGGCGGTCGAGGATGGCGACATTACCGTGGCCTCGGTGCTCTCGGGCAACCGCAACTTCGAGGGTCGCATCCACCCGCTGGTCAAGACCAACTGGCTCGCCTCCCCACCGCTGGTAGTGGCCTACGCCCTGGCCGGTAACGTCCGCCTCGACCTCTCCAGCGAGCCGCTGGGCGAGGACAAGGACGGCAAGCCGGTCTACCTGAAGGACATCTGGCCGTCACAGGCTGACATCGCCAACGCCGTCGAGCAGGTCAAGACCTCGATGTTTCGCAGTGAATATGCCGAGGTGTTCGAGGGCGACGCGACCTGGAAGGCGCTCAAGGTGCCCCAGAGCAAGGTCTACGAGTGGTCGGAGGGCTCCACCTATATCCAGCACCCGCCCTTCTTCGAGGGTATGGGGCGCCACCCCAACCCCATCGAAGACGTCAAGGACGCCAACATCCTGGCTATCCTGGGCGATTCGGTGACCACCGACCACATCTCGCCGGCCGGTTCGATCAAGCCGGACAGCCCGGCGGGGCGCTACCTGCAGGAGCGGGGAATCAAGCCGGTGGACTTCAACTCCTACGGCTCACGTCGCGGCAACCACGAGGTGATGATGCGCGGCACCTTCGCCAACGTGCGCATCCAGAACGAGATGCTCGACGGCGTGGTCGGTGGCGAGACCCGCCATGTGCCGACGGGCAAGCAGATGGCCATCTACGACGCGGCCATGAAGTACCAGGAGAAAGAAACACCGTTGGTAGTGGTGGCCGGCAAGGAGTACGGCACCGGCTCCTCCCGTGACTGGGCGGCCAAGGGCACCCGGCTGCTCGGCGTGCGTGCGGTGATTGCCGAGTCCTACGAACGCATCCACCGCTCCAACCTGATCGGCATGGGGGTGGTGCCGCTGCAGTTCCCGGAAGGCGAGGACCGCAAGACCCTGGGGCTGACCGGCGATGAGACGATCTCCATCGAAGGCCTGGACGCCCTCACCCCGGGAGGCAAGGTGAAGGTCACGGTGAAAGGTGACAAGGGCGAGAAGAAACTCGAGGCCCTGTGCCGTATCGACACCGCCAACGAGCTCGAGTACTACCGTCACGGCGGCATCCTGCACTACGTGCTGAGGAAAATGATCGGGACGGCCTGAATCACATCCCTGGATAGACCTGACCTCGCCGGTTTCCGCCGAGGTCAGGTCAGAGTACAAGGACGCCCTTCTCGAGCTTTCTACCGCTTGCCTGAAGAGCCGGGCGGGGCGAGGCCAGGGACCAACGCACGTCGACACAATGCGGGCACCTCCCCGGCAGAGACAGGTCGGGCAATGAGGAACCCTTGGGCAAAACGGCACCCTTGATCAATCAGGCATGCCAGCTGCTGCTCATCCTCAACCCCTTCTGCCACCGTCTCGAGACCGAATGCATCAGCCATGCGGATAATCGACCGGGCAAGTGCCAGCTCCTTTTCTCCCCCGGGCAGACGCTCGATGAAGGATCGATCGATCTTCAAGCCGCTGATGGGAAGGCGGCATAGATAGGAAAGCGACGAATACCCGGTGCCGAAGTCATCGATACTCAGATGGATCTTCGCCTGTGTCAGTAATGCCAGATTGCGTGCCAGCAGCGGACTATCCGACACCAGGGAGTGTTCCGTGATTTCAAGCCAGAGTAGCCCGGCATCGATATCTTGGGCATCCAGCATGGCCAGCAGGTCTCTGGCAAAATCCGGATGCTGCAGCTCCGCTGCGGCCACGTTGATGGCAACCGGAATCCGGCACTGGCCCAATTGCTGCCATTGCCGAATCTGTTCACAGGCTGCCTGCTGGACCCAGCCTCCCAGCAGGTGGATCAAGCCACTCTGCTCGGCAATGGGAATGAAGCGATCCGGACCGACCCTGCCCAGCTCTGCATCTTCCCAGCGACAAAGCGCCTCCACAGCAGCAACCTGGCCGGTCCACAGATCGATGATGGGCTGGAAGGCCAGCTCCAGGCCGCAATTTTCCAGGGCGAGCTGAAGCCGTGACTCGATCCTCAGCCGCTCCGAGATATCCAGCGCCTCCTCATGGGTAAAGAAGCAGATACCCGGCGTCTCCCCACTTGCCGTGAAACGAATCGCCGCCGATGCCCGCTCGATCAGCCCCGCCGGCGTCGTGCCATGCTGGGGAAAGACACTGGCACCGATCTTGACCTGCAGGTAGTGCTGGCGCCCCCCAGCCAGAAAGGGACGGCTCAACTTTTCTCTGGCCTGACTGGCCATGGCATCGATGTATCGATCATCACCCTTGTGAGGCGAAAAGCAGAGAATGAACTCATCAGCCTGAAGGCGTGCCAGGGTGCCGCCCGGCGGGCACAGGGCCTGAAGGCGCTTCCCGAACTGGCAGAGCAGGTCGTCCCCGACCTCACTACCGAAACTCTGGTTGATCAAGCGCAGTCCGGAAATATTAAACAGCAGCACACCGACGGGGCGTTCCTCGCCGTCGGCCCACTCAGTCAACTGACTCAGGCGGTCCTGCAGCAGGCGGCGATTGGCCAGGCCCGTGAGTGGATCGTAGTAGGCTGAAAACTGAATCGAGGCGCGCACAATCTCCAGATCATGGCGGTGTGCGATTTCACTTTCGAGCAGATCACCAAATTCCCTGAGGCGGCGACACTGCGCTTCGTCGAACGAGCGTGGCTTGCGGTCCAGCACGCAGAGGGTGCCCAGCGGCTGGCCGGAAGGGCCGTGGACAACAGCGCCGGCATAGAAGCGAATACCGGTACCGCCTGTCACCAGGGGGTTACCCGCAAAGCGAGAGTCTTCCCGGGCATCGGGTACCACCATGACATCATGGCCATTGATGGCGTGGGCGCAGAACGAGATGTCGCGACTGGTTTCACGCATGCTCAGCCCACAGCTGGACTTGAACCATTGGCGATCACGATCGACCAGGGTAATCAGTACGATGGGGAAGTCGAAGATATCCGCGACCAGATTGGTATAGCGGTCAAAACGCAGGTCGGAGGTATTGTCGAGAAGCTTGAGGCTGTGCAGCTCCTCCAGCCGCGCTGCCTCGTCGGACGGTATATCGGGTGCCATGTAGGCGGTAGTGCTGTCCCCTTCGTCTGTTTCTGCCACCTTCCCCCCCTGCCGGCCTTCCTTCGATAATCGCCAGCCTTTCTTTGCAGCCTAGAACAGCTGGCGTCCGCTTGCCGGCCAACGCGCTGCATTGAATCAACGCTACACGCGGCGCGTCGACTGGCATGAGACCAGGAAAGGCCACGCCGAACCTCGGCGTGGCGCAGCGCTGTCAAGTTCCACTCAGAAAGAACGGCGACGATAACGCCTGTATTCCGGCTCCCAGCTGCTGCGCTCGATGGCCTGACGCAGCTTGATGCCGTCGGTCTTGAGCGCGACACCTTCACCCTGGGCCTGGGCGGCGACGTCGAAGGCGATGGCCTTGGAGAGCTCGCGGATCTGCGAAAGCGCCGGCAGCAGGGCACCCTCCCCGTCCTTGACCAGCGGTGCTTCCCGTGCCAATGCACGTGAGGCGGCCATCAGCATGGCATCGGTGACGCGCCTGGCCCCGCTGGCCACGACTCCAAGGCCGATGCCGGGAAAGATATAGGCGTTGTTGCACTGGGCGATGGGGTAGGTCTTGCCATCGTAGACCACAGGCTGAAAAGGGCTCCCGGTGGCTACCAGCGCATGGCCGTCGGTCCAGTTCAGGACATCCCAGGGTGTCGCTTCGGCGCGGGAGGTTGGGTTGGAGAGCGGCATGATCAGTGGCCGTTCACAGCCGGCATGCATGGCACGCACGACCTCCTCGGTAAAGATGCCCTTCTGGCCGCAGACACCGATCATGACGGTGGGTTTCACCTGCCGAGCCACTTCGGCCAGTGCCTGCCCATCCCAGCCCTCGGTCATGGCGGGGTCGTGTGCCAGCCGGCGTTGGAAATCGCGCAGCCAGGCCTGGTCACTGGTGACCAGGCCTTCCCGGTCCACCATGAACACGCGCCCTCGCGCTTCTCGCTCGGAGAGGCCTTCCGTCTGCATTGCCACCACGACCTGTTCGGCAATGCCGCAGCCCGCCGACCCGGCGCCAACGAAGACGACACGCTGATCCGCCATGGTCTCCCCCCGCGCCTGGCAGGCAGCCATGAGGGTGCCGACGCATACCGATGCCGTGCCCTGAACGTCGTCGTTGAAGCAGCATAGCTCATGGCGATAGCGTTCCAGCAGCGGGACAGCGTTTGCCTGGGCGAAATCCTCGAACTGCAGCAGAACGTTGGGCCAGCGACGCTTCACCGCATCGATGAACGAATCGACGAAGGCGTCGTACTCCTCCTGGGAAATTCGCGGGTGCCGCCAGCCCATGTACATGGGATCGTCCAGCAGCGCCTGATTGTTGGTGCCCACATCGAGCATTATCGGCAGCGTATAGGCGGGACTGATGCCACCACAGGCGGTATAGAGCGCCAGCTTGCCGATGGGAATCCCCATGCCGCCGATGCCCTGGTCACCGAGGCCGAGAATTCGCTCGCCATCTGTCACGACGATGACCTTGACCCTGTCTTTGGTAGCACTGCGCAGGATGTCGTCCATTCGCTCCCGGTCCGGGTAGGCAATGAAGAGGCCCCGGTGGTTACGATAGATATTGGAGAACTCTTCACAAGCCTGCCCCACCGTAGGGGTATAGATGATTGGCAGCATCTCCTCGAGATGCTCGGAGACCAGTCGGTAGTAAAGCGTCTCGTTGTCGTCCTGAATGGCCCTCAGGTGAATATGGCGATCCAGGTCGCTGTGACATTGCCGGTACTGCAGATAGGCTCGCTCGGCCTGCTCTTCGATGGACTCCACGTTCTGCGGCAGAAGGCCGATCAGGTTGAACTCCAGCCGCTCTTCCTGGTTGAAGGCACTGCCCTTGTTGAGTAGCGGCATCTCGAGCAGCGAAGGGCCGGAATAGGGAATGTAGAGTGGGCGTCTTTGTTCGGTGGTCATCTGTGATCTCGATGCGTTGACTGGAATCCGGGCTACGGGCGCTCTAACGGCGCCTTGCCACCAACTTTATCATGCTCCGCCCCGTCCGGGGCCGGCTCAACTACCCTTTACCCGTGGCGGCTGGCTCGGCCCACCGGAAAAGAAGAGGGGGCGCAGCCTGACACCCACCATGTTGCCGGCGAAGCCCGCCACCAGCCACACCCAACCGTGCAGGCTACCCGAGGCAATGCCGCTGAAATAGGCGCCGATATTGCAGCCGAAGGCCAAGCGAGCCCCGTAGCCAAGCATCAACCCGCCGATCACTGCGGCAGCCAATGATTTCAGTGGAATACGAAAGCTGGGGGCGAACCGCCCGGCCAGGGTGGCCGCCATCATGGCGCCGAGGATGATGCCCACGTTCATGACCGTGGTGATGTCGCTCCATACGCTGGCGCGAAGCGCCGCGGCATTACCGGGTGCCTGCCAGTAGCCCCAACCGCTGACGTCGCCGCCCAGCAGCTCATAACCCTTGGCACCCCACAGTGCAAAGGCCGAGGTAATACCCCAGGGCCGCCCGGCCAGAGCCAGCGTGGCGAAATTGAGCAGCGCCAGCGCTACGGCCCCAGCCAGCAGCGGCCAGGGGCCCACGAGCCAGCGCTGGTTGAGAACATTGACCCTCGGCGCCTCTTCGAGCTGGCCATGACGGCGCTTCTCCATGATGACGGTGACCAAGGCGATAGCCGCAAACAGGGCCAGACTGACCAGAATCCCGCCACCGGTGCCAAATTCATTCACCAGGGAAGTCGGCTGGAATGCCGGCAGCGCCATCGACCAGCTGAAATGGGCGCTGCCGATCACCGAGCCGACGATGAAGAACAGCAGGGTGATCATCATGCGGGCATTGCCGCCGCCGGCGGTAAACAGGGTGCCCGAGGCGCAGCCGCCGCCCAGCTGCATACCGATGCCGAACAGGAAGGCGCCCACCACCACCGAAACGCCGATGGGCGCGACGAATCCTGTCACTTCGCGACCGAACAGGGTGCCGGCACCCAGCGCAGGAAAGAACAGCAGCACGGCAATGGCCAGCATCACCATCTGGGCACGCAGGCCACGGCCACGGCGCTCGCTGATAAAGACCCGCCAGGCGGCCGTGAAGCCGAAGGCGGCATGGTAGAGCGCCACGCCCAGGGCGGCCCCCACCACCATCAGCACACCCATTCTTGCCTCGAAGGCGACACCGATCGCCAGCGCACCCGCCAGTAGCAGCACGGCCAGCACCTGGGAGGCGACCAGCGGCCTGCCCGTCTCCAGCGTCGTGTTCATTAGCTGACTCCCTCGATTGATGCAGCCGAATGGCTCAGGCAACGATACCTATTCGCGAATACTGCGACTCGTTAAGCCTAGCCGCTCGGAATGCGCGGGAACAGTGCGACGGGTAAGTGCAGCCTGAAAGCGCGAGGACGCCCCGTAAGGCGCCCTCATGGTGGTGCGGTTGGTCTGGGCCGTCAGACGAAGCGGCCAAGCCCCGCGGCATGACGCAGACGATCCATGAACGGCGCGGCCTCGGCGCGCGCCCGCTCTGCACCCTTGAGCAGCACCTGCTCGATATGCCCCGGATCCTCCATCAGCGCCAGATAACGCTCCCGGGGCTCACGCAGCTGCTCGTTGAGCATCTCGAACAGCCGGTTCTTGGCCTCGCCCCAGCCGATACCAGCCTGGTACTCCGAGCGCATGGCCGCCGTCTCTTCAACACTGGCGAAGGCCGAGTAGATCTGGAACAGGGTGCAGGTGTCCGGATCCTTGGGCTCACCCGGCTCCAGCGAATTGGTCTTGATCTTGCGCACCAGCTTGAGCAGCTTCTTCTCGGCGACGAAGAGCGGAATGGTGTTGTTGTAGCTCTTGGACATCTTGCGTCCGTCGAGTCCGTTCAGCGTAGCGACGTTGTCGTCCACCACCGCCTCGGGCTGGGTGAAGAAGTCGCCCTTGTAGAGATGGTTGAAACGCCCGGCGATATCGCGGGCCATCTCGATGTGCTGGATCTGATCGCGGCCCACCGGCACCTTGTGGGCGTTGAACATCAGGATATCCGCGGCCATCAGGACCGGATAGCCGAACAGCCCCATGGTGATGCCCTTGTCCGGATCCTGGTTGCCGGCCGCCTCGTTTTCGGCCACCGCCGCCTTGTAGGCATGGGCGCGGTTCATCAGCCCCTTGGCGCAGACGCAGGAGAGCATCCAGGTCAGTTCGGGAATCTCGGGCACGTCGGACTGACGATAGAAGATGGCGTTGTCGGTATCCAGGCCCAGCGCCAGCCAGGTGGCGGCAATTTCCAGGCGCGACTCCTGCACCCGCTGGGGATCCTGGCACTTGATCAGCGCATGCAGGTCGGCGAGGAAGTAGTAGGACTGGACGGTGGGATCCTGGCTCGCGGCGATGGCGGGCTTGATCGCCCCGACATAGTTGCCCAGGTGGGGGGTACCGGTGGTAGTGATGCCGGTGAGAACGCGTGTCTTCTGGGATGCTGCACTCATGAAAGGCGGACTCTGCTAGCGGAAATGCCCGCTATGGTAACGCGAGGAGGCGGACAAGGCGACTGGCCAGGATAGCGGGGCGCCGGGGGCAGGTTGCCAATGAGGTCATTTGCCAGGGAAGGCAAATGTAGCGTCCAGGGAAGGATTTACAGCGCCTCATTGGCAACCTTTGCCGCCGGAACAGCCCCGCTGGCTGCGGCTCAGCCGTACACAGCCAGTTGGGCTTGTTGCCCCACAAGAGCAAGAGGCCTTCCATGGCACCAGGCCTCCACTAAGGCCTGTCCACGGTGCCGCTCGCCAAAGTGCCACTTATTGAGGCGCACTCGACGATTACCGAATCAGGCTAGAGGGGTCGACGCTCTCCAGCCCAAAGGCCTCGGCCACGGCACGGTAGGTGACCTGGCCGTCGTGGACGTTGAGCCCCGGCAGGAAGTGTGCATCGTCGGCAAGCGCCTGCTGCCAGCCCTTGTCAGCCAGGGCGATGACGAAGGGCATGGTGGCGTTGGTCAGTGCCAGCGTGGAGGTCTGGGCCACCGCCCCCGGCATATTGGCCACGCAGTAGTGGACGATGCCATCGACGATATAGGTCGGATCGTCGTGGGTTGTCGCACGGCTGGTCTCGAAGCAGCCACCCTGGTCGATGGCGACGTCCACCAGTACGCTGCCGGGCTTCATGTCAGCGAGCATCGCACGAGTGATCAGCTTGGGGGCGGCGGCACCGGGAATCAGAACGGCCCCCACGATCAAATCGGACTCGCGCACTACCTGGTCCAGCGCATCGGCAGTGGAGAATACGGTTTTCATGCGCCCCTGGTAACGGTCGTCGAGGACTTCCAGGCGTTCAATGGACTTATCGAGTACCGTGACCTCGGCGCCCAGCCCCAGCGCCATGCGCGCCGCGTTCTCGCCCACCACCCCGCCACCGATCACCGCCACCTTCCCGGGAGCAACGCCGGGAACGCCGGGTAGCAGCACGCCGGCACCGCCCTGGGCCTTCTCCAGGCTGTGCGCCCCGGCCTGAACCGCCATACGCCCCGCCACGGTGCTCATCGGCGCCAGCAGCGGCAGGCCACCCTGGCGGTCGGTGATGGTCTCGTAGGCGATGCAGGTGGCACCGCTCTCCATCAAGCCCCGCGTCAGCGTCTCCTCGGCAGCCAGGTGCAGGTAGGTGAACAGCGTCTGGCCAGCTGTCAGACGCGCCAACTCCTCCGCCTGGGGCTCCTTGACCTTGAGGATCAGCTCCGCGTCACGCCAGAGGGTGTCCACCTTTGCCTCGAGGCTGGCGCCCGCCGCCTCGTAGCTGGCATCGGGAAAGCCGGCGCCTTCGCCAGCGCCGGTCTGAACGGCAACCGAATGGCCACGGGCCACCAGCTCCCGCACCCCGGACGGGGTCAGGGCGACGCGATATTCATGGTTCTTGATTTCCTTCGGCACGGCAATCTTCATGGAAACTCCTGAGGCATGGACAGCGTTATTGTTGCTCTTGGCTTCCATTACAGCACAGCCAGTCCATACACGAAGTATCCACGGATCAATACGATAAAAAATCGCAAAACTCAGAATTTGTGCAGAAAATCATCTCATCAGAAAAGCATTTGTCAGGAAATCAACGAAGACTTACTCGGCCACCAGCGCATCGCCATAGGTCGCCGCATACTCGACCGGCAGCCGTCGCGGCCGGCCACTGGAGAGCTCGATACAGGCAAATCGTGTCCGTGCCCGCAGCAGGGTACGGCCGTCGGCCGGGCGTATCAGTTGGAAGCGGCGAGTCAGGGTCAGGCGGCCGTCGCAATCGACGATCCAGGTCGCCAGTTTCAGGCGCTCACCCTCGAAGGCCGGTGCCAGGTAATCGAGTTCGTGACGATGCACGGCCATGGCCCGGTCCAGCGCCCGGTAGCGATCCAGATCGAGGCCCAGGCATTCCGAATGCGCCCAGCTGACCCGCTCGATCCAGCGCAGGTAGGCGGTATTATTGGCGTGGGCATACTCATCGATATCGGTGGCATCGACCTCGATATCGATCACGAACGGGGTAGGCAGATCCCAATCCAGGCTCATCCGTCACTCCCTTGCCGTTCCACACTGCCAACAGGACTCGAAGACCCCCTCAAGGGTTTCACCACACCCCGGACAAGTCCAGTCAGCGCGATCATCGCCTTCTGCCATGGCATCCTGTATCAGCGCCTCGGCACGCGCCCGATTGTGGGGTGCCACCCAGACCTCCGGTTCGCACTCCCCCAGGGGCAGCTCGCCGGCGCCACCGCCCAGGGTCATGTTGCGCAGCTCCACCGGGATATCCGCCGCGGCCAGCACGTTGCGAACGTGGCTGACCAGCAGCGCATTGGAGTGGGCGAAGACGCGAACGTAGGCGTTCATGTCAATCCCTGAACACCCTGACGCCGAAGGCTTTCAAATAGGCCGTTTCAGGAATCGCCGGGTGCACCGGGTGATCCGATCCCTGATGCCCCTGGAATACCACCTGGCCATGGCGGTCCTGATGACGCACCGCTCCCCGCACGACTTCCATCAGCCGCTCCGGCGCCAGGTGCATGGAGCAGGAGGCAGACAGCAGCAGGCCATCGCGGCCCAGCAGCCGCATCGCTTCACGATTGAGCTTGGCATAGGCGCGCTCACCGTTGGGGATATCCTTGCGCTTGCGAATGAAGGCAGGCGGATCGAGGACGATCACATCGAACTGCTCGCCATCCGCCTTGAGTGCCGCCAGGGCCTCGAAGGCGTCACCCTCGCCTACCGCCACCTGCTCCTGCAGGCCGTTGAGGGTTGCGTTCTCTGCGACATGCTCCAGCGCCTGGGCGGAGCTGTCGATGCAGAGCACTTCGCTGGCCCCGTTCGCCGCCGCCTGCACGCCCCAGCCGCCCACATAGCTGAATACGTCGAGCACCCGCTTGCCGGCCACCAGGCCATTGAGCCAGGCGCGATTGGCGCGGTGGTCATAGAACCAGCCTGTCTTCTGGCCGTCGAGCACCGGCACGCTGAAGCGCACGCCGTTCTCTTCCATCAATACCGGGCCGGAGAGCTCGCCCTTGACCACTTCGACCTGTCGTTCCAACTGCTCCTGGCGACGACCCGAGGAGTCGTTCTTGAACACGATGACCCGCGGCGAGAGCACCTTGTCCAGCGCAGCGACGACCTCCTCACCGAGCCGCTCCATGCCAAGGGTGTTGAGCTGAACCACCAGAACGTCGTCGAAGCGATCGATGACCAGGCCGGGGAGCAGGTCGCCCTCACCGTGTACCAACCGATAGAAGGGCTTGGCGTAGAGCCGCTCGCGCAGCGCCAGCGCCTGGTTGAAGCGATGCACCAGCAGCGAGCGGTCGAGACGCATGCTGGGGTCGCGAGAGACGACCCGTGCGCTGATCAGCGAGTTGGGGTTCACGTAGGCCACGCCCATCGCCTTGCCGTTGGCCGCCTCGACAATCACCTGGGCGCCCGGCTCCATGCCTTTCAGCGGCGTCGCCTCGATGTCGATCTCGTTGGAGTAGAGCCACAGGTGGCCGGCCTTGAGGCGGCGATCGGCGTTTTTCTTCAGGCGCAGGTTCTGGGTCACGTTGTTCGTCATGATGCTTCTCGGCAAGTGCGGGCGATGCCTGGCAGCACCCGGAAGTTCAGAAAAAATGGTACCGGTCGACGGCAGCCGCCGATCAGTGCTGGCACTCGATACAGAAAACACTGGCACGCTGCCCCAGGGTCACCAGTCGCAGTTCGCCGCCACAGCGCCGGCAAGCCTGCCCATGACGACCGTAGACGTTGAGCCGCTGCTTGAAATAGCCGGGTTCGCCGGTGCCGCTGACGAAGTCGCGCAGGGTAGTCCCGCCTTGCGTAATGGCGGCCGCAAGCACCTCCCGAACCGCTGCCGCCAGCCGCTCATAGCGCTCGAGGGAAATCCGCCCGGCGGAACGGCGCGGGTCGATACCGGCCAGGAAGAGCGCTTCGGCCGCGTAGATGTTACCCACGCCCACGACCACCGCGTTGTCCATCAGGAACGGCTTCACCGCCATGCGCCGGCCGCGGGAGAGGCGATATAGCCGCTCCCCGTCGAAAGCGCCGGAGAGTGGCTCGGGACCCAGGCGTGCCAGGCGCGGGTCCTGCTCTACCCCACCGGCCAGCCAGTCGACGAAACCGAAGCGGCGTGGATCGTGGTAGCGCAACAGCCCGCCATCGTCGAACACCAGGTCGATGTGGTCATGCTTCTTTGGCAGTTCGCCCAGCCTTGCAATGCGCAGGCTGCCTGACATGCCCAGGTGCCAGATCAGACTGCCGGCCGGCTGGCCGGACTCAATAGGCAGCAGCAGGTACTTGGCGCGCCGCGTCAGATTGCCGATGCGCGAGCCTACCAGGCGATCGATGAAGTCTTCGGGCACAGGCACGCGCAGGCGCCCTTGGCGCACGATGACCTCCACGATCTCGCGGCCCTCCACGTGAGGGGCGATGCCGCGGCGGGTTGTCTCGACTTCGGGAAGCTCGGGCATGGGGTCGCTCGCTCAACTCGGTCGATGGACTGCCCTACGCCGCCCATCAGTGGTGTTTTCACAAACGCCTGAACCCGGCATGGGCCGGGTTCAGAAAACAGGTTTGAACACCTGCGGAAGACGACCAAGGCTTACTTGATCTTGGCTTCCTTGTACATCACGTGCTGGCGGATCACCGGATCGAATTTCTTCATTTCGAGCTTGTCCGGAGTGTTCCGCTTGTTCTTGTCGGTGGTGTAGAAGTGACCGGTACCGGCACTGGACACCATTCTGATCTTGTCACGCATGACTGCTCTCTCCCTGGACTGTATCGCTTAGACGGCTTCGCCGCGCTTGCGCAGATCGACGAGCACAGCGTCGATACCTTTCTTGTCGATGATACGCATACCCTTGGAAGAGACGCGCAGCTTCACGAAGCGATTCTCTGACTCCACCCAGAAGCGGTGGGAGTGCAGGTTCGGCAAGAAGCGACGACGGGTCTTGCGCTGGGAGTGTGAAACGTTGTTACCAGTCACCGGGCGCTTGCCGGTAACCTGACATACTTTGGACATGGGAGCCTCCAACCGCTTGGCCAGGTGATTTCAACCTGAGTGTTCAAAACCTGTCGGGCAAACCGGGAACGAGCCCGTTGTCATTTGACCCAAGGGAATTCAAAGGCTGCACTTTATAGCAGAGTACACCCCGTCAGGCAATAGCAGCCGCGTATTCTACACTCTTTGCCCCCTACTCCCGCAAGCTTTCATGCCCTAGGGCTTTGCCGGCGACAAAGAGTTACCCGCCTCGATCAGCCATCGGGCCAATCTTGAGCCACACTGAAAGAGCTCGGATGGTCAAGACGTTATAAATCGTCCTCCCTTAGCGACTTTCTCCACCAACGTTGCCACGCCGCTGTAGGAGGAAGCTTCAGCTCACGACTGGAGGCCGCAGGCCTCCCGGCAATGTTGCCGAGGTTGGCGGCCATCGCCAGCCCTGAGGCCTCCGCCGAGGCGCCTGGCGGCGCCAGTCGCGATGCGGAGCAGCGCTCCTACAGCTGCTTTTACTTATGCAGGAGCAGCTTCACTAGAAGCGCAGGCCTCCCGGCGGTGTTGCCGACGCCAACGATCACCGCCAACGCGTCGGCCTCCACCAGGCGCCTGCTGAGTCGTAATCAGGAAGAGTTAAAGCCACCCCCTTTCTGCGAAGGACACCACCTCACCGTCGCCCACGACGAAGTGATCCAGCACCCGGATCTCGAACAGCCCCAACGCCTCGCGCAGCCGGTGGGTGATACGCCGGTCGGCATCAGAGGGCTCGGCCACGCCGGAGGGGTGATTATGGGCAAAGATGATGGCACCGGCACCGAGCTCGAGGGCGCGTCGTGCCACTTCACGGGGATAGACCGAAGCGCTGTCGAGGGTGCCGCGAAACAGCGACTCGAACTGGATGACCCGATGCTGGGTATCGAGAAACAGCGCGGCGAACTCCTCGTGCCCCAGGTGACGCAGCTGTGCGGCCAGATAGGCCCGCACCAGGCTCGGCGAGGTCAGGGCATCGCCACGGGCAAGCTGGCTGGCCAAATGGCGCTTGGAGAGCTCCAGGGTCGCCTGCAGCTGGACGAACTTTGCCGTGCCCAGCCCCCGCTCGGCGCAGAAACGCGACTGGTCGGCCTCCAGCAATTGGCGCAGCCCGCCAAACGCCAGCAGCAGGTCGCGGGCCAGGTCGACGGCAGAGCGTCCGGCCACGCCCACCCGCAGGAAGATTGCCAGCAGTTCGGCATCCGACAGTGCCTCGGCACCCAGCGCCAGCAGCTTCTCCCGCGGGCGCTCGCCCTCGGGCCAATCACGAATCGACATCCCTGCCCTCTCCTCATGCATCCTT
This sequence comes from Halomonas sp. ANAO-440, assembly GCF_019915905.1. Taxonomy (NCBI): domain Bacteria; kingdom Pseudomonadati; phylum Pseudomonadota; class Gammaproteobacteria; order Oceanospirillales; family Halomonadaceae; genus Halomonas; species Halomonas sp. ANAO-440. The sequence continues at coordinate 155,774 of NZ_JAHXBV010000008.1, forward strand.
GTTAACAAGGCATTATAGACGCAACACAAAAGATTACCGCGGCTGCGCCAAGCCCCTCACGATGGTATGGTAAGCGGTCGGATTTCAGTTCAGGAATCAGCCATGTCAACGCTTCCTTCAGGCAACGGGCTGGCTGGTCGGCGCGTCCTTCTCGGTATCAGCGCCGGCATTGCCGCCTACAAGAGCGCTCAGCTCGCCCGCCTGCTCAAGCAGGCGGGCTGCGAGGTGCGCGTCGTCATGACCGAGGGCGCCCAGGCCTTCATCACCCCGTTGACGCTGCAGGCGCTGACGGGAGAGCCGGTGCGCACCTCTCTGCTCGACCCCGAGGCCGAGGCCGGTATGGGCCATATCGAGCTCGCTCGCTGGGCGGATGTGGTGCTCATCGCCCCCGGCACCGCCGACCTGATGGCGCGCCTGGCCACGGGCATGGCGGACGACCTGCTCACGACCCTGTGCCTGGCCAGCGAGGCCGCGAAGGTCATGGCACCGGCCATGAACCAGGCCATGTGGCGCCACGTGGCCACCCAGCGCAACGCCGAGCGCCTGCAGCAGGATGGCTGGCGCCTGCTGGGGCCCGACAGCGGTGACCAGGCCTGCGGCGACGTGGGGCCGGGGCGCATGCTGGAGCCCGAAGCCATCGTTGCAGAACTCCTCGCTCAGCCCGCCGAGACGCCGCCGCAGGAGCTGCCGGCGCAGGGGCTGCATATCGTGATCACCGCCGGCCCCACCCGGGAGCCGCTGGACCCCGTGCGCTACCTCTCCAACCACAGTTCCGGCAAGATGGGCTATGCCCTGGCCGCTTCCGCCGCTCGACTGGGCGCCCGGGTCACCCTGGTGAGCGGCCCGGTGACACAGACGACGCCCGATGGAGTCAATCGCATCGACGTGGAAACGGCGCGGGAGATGCATGAGGCTTGCCTCCGGCTGATCGCCGGGTGCGATATTTTCATTGGCTGTGCGGCGGTGGCCGACTATCGCGTCGACGGAGTCGCTGAGCACAAGATCAAGAAGCAGGAAGGCGAGGATGGCCTGACGCTGAAGCTGATCAAGAATCCGGATATCATTGCCGATGTCGCCCTCAAGCGCGAACCGGCCAGCCACCGCCCCTTGGTGGTGGGCTTCGCCGCCGAGACCCGCGACCTGGAGGCCTACGCCCGGGATAAGCTGACGCGCAAGCAGCTGGACATGATCGTCGCCAATGATGTTTCTGCCGAAGGTCTCGGCTTCGGTGCCGATGACAATGCCGCCCTGCTGCTGTGGCGTGATGGCGAAGGAGAAAGCAGCGAAAGCCTGCCGGCTCAGACCAAGACACGGCTGGCCGACGCTATTCTGAGGCGAGCCCTGAGCTGCCTGCCCGACGGCCCGACGCACTGAGCGCGACAAACGCAAATCGAATGTAGCCGCACACAACGGAACCACCATGCCCGAGACTCAGCCCATACCGCCCGTCACCCCACCGACCGACAGGCCCAGGCTTGCGGTCAAGCTGCTCGACGAGCGCCTGCACGACTACATGCCCCGCTACGCCACGCTGGGCTCCGCGGGCATGGACCTGCGCGCGCTGCTCGATGCGCCGCTGACCCTCGAACCCGGCCAGTGCGAACTGGTACGTACCGGTCTCGCCATTCACATCGGCGACCCCAGTCTCGCCGGCATGATCCTGCCCCGCTCCGGGCTGGGTCACAAGCATGGCATCGTACTCGGTAACCTGGTGGGGTTGATCGACTCAGACTACCAGGGCGAGCTGATGATCTCGACCTGGAACCGCGGCACCACTACCTTCGTACTGGAGCCTTTCGAGCGTCTGGCCCAGTATGTACTGGTCCCGGTGGTGCAAGCCGAACTCGAGATCGTCGATGGCTTCGAGGCCAGCCTGCGCGGCGAAGGCGGCTTCGGCAGCTCGGGGCGTCGCTGATAGTCGAAACACCGCGCCGGCCGTCCCATGGAGCGGGCCGCCCGGCAGGGTCCTCGCAACCTGGCACATGAAAACACACCTGTTTGACAAGGAACCGCTATGAGCCCAGTCATGAACAGCCCCGTACCGGCCTCCATCTTCCGTGCCTATGACATTCGCGGCATCGTCGATGACACCCTCACCGAGGAGACCGTCGAGCTGATCGGTCGTGCCATCGGCTCGGAAGCCGCTGCCCGCAACGAATCCACCGTGGTGGTGGCACGGGACGGACGCCTCTCCGGCCCCCGGCTGAGCGAGGCGCTGACCCGCGGACTGACCGCCGCCGGCCGTGACGTGATCGATATCGGCATGGTGCCCACACCGGTACTCTACTTCGCCACCCACGTTCTGGAAGGCACCGCCTCGGGCGTCATGGTCACCGGTAGCCACAATCCGCCGGACTACAACGGCTTCAAGATCGTGCTGGGCGGCGAGACCCTCTCCGGTGAGGCCATCACCGCGCTCTACCGGCGCATCGCGTCGGGCGACCTCAGCGAGGGCCAGGGCAGCGTGCGCCAGGACGACCTGCGCGACGCCTACCTGGAGCGAATTCTCGGCGACATTACGCTCGCGCGCCCGCTCAAGGCGGTGGTGGACTGCGGCAACGGCGTGGCCGGCGAGCTGGGCCCGAAGCTGATCGAACGGCTCGGTGCCGATACCATCCCCCTGTTCGCCGAGATCGACGGCACCTTCCCCAACCACCACCCGGACCCGGGCAAGCTCGAGAACCTGCAAGACCTGATCCGCGAGGTGAAGGCAAGCGGTGCCGATATCGGACTGGCCTTCGATGGCGACGGCGACCGGCTCGGCGTGGTGACGCCGACCGGCCAGCTCATCTACCCCGACCACCTGATGATGGCCTTCGCCGAAGACATGCTGTCACGTAACCCGGGCGCGAAGGTGATCTTCGACGTCAAGTGTACGGGCAACCTGGCCGGCGTGATCGAGCAGGCCGGGGGCACGCCGGAAATGTGGCGCACCGGCCATTCGCTGATCAAGGCGCGCATGAAGGAGACCGGCGCCCTGCTGGCCGGCGAGATGAGCGGACACATCTTCTTCCAGGAGCGCTGGTACGGCTTCGACGACGGCATCTACGGCGCCGCCCGGCTGCTGGAAATCCTGTCCAGGCAGGATCAGGACGCCGACACCTTCTTCGCACGCTACCCCCAGGATATCGGCACGCCGGAAATCAACGTTCACGTCACCGACGAGACCAAGTTCGAGCTGGTCGAGAAGCTGGCTCGCGAAGGTGACTTCGGTGACGATGGCGTCAAGACCACCCTGGACGGCATTCGAGTCGACTACGCGGACGGCTGGGGCCTGTGTCGTGCCTCCAACACCACGCCAGTCCTGGTCCTGCGTTTCGAAGGCAAGAGCGATGACGCGCTGGCCCGCATTCATGCACGGTTTGCCGACGCCCTCAAGCAGGTCGACCCGGCGCTGACGCTGCCGAGCTGACGGCAGCACCCCGTTCATTTAAGGAAGGAACATGACCGAAACAACGCGTGATCCGCGCCTGGTAGTGGAAGTGCTCTCCGAAGCACTTCCCTATATCCAGCGCTTCACCGGCAAGACCGTCGTCGTAAAGTACGGCGGTAACGCCATGACCGAGGACACCCTGATCGACTCCTTCGCCCGCAACATGGTGTTGATGAAAGAGGTCGGGATCAATCCGGTGGTGGTCCACGGTGGCGGCCCGCAGATCGGCGATCTGCTGACCAAGCTGAAGATCGAGTCACGCTTCGTCAACGGCATGCGGGTCACCGACGCCGAGACCATGGACGTGGTGGAAATGGTCCTTGGCGGCCTGGTCAACAAGGGCATCGTCAACCTGATCAACCAGGCCGGCGGCAAGGCGATCGGCCTGACCGGCAAGGATGGCTCACAGATCCGGGCGCGCAAGCTCAAGGTGGAACACCAGACCCCCGAGATGACCGCTCCCGAAATCATCGATATCGGCCATGTCGGTGAAGTCGAGCATATCTCCACCGACCTGATCGAGATGCTCGCCGAGCGCGACTTCATTCCGGTGATCGCCCCCATCGGGGTCGACGCCAAGGGCAACAGCTACAACATCAACGCCGACCTGGTGGCCGGCAAGGTCGCCGAGGCACTGGGCGCAGAGAAGCTGATGCTGCTGACCAATGTCGCCGGCCTGATGAATGCCGAGGGCGAAGTGCTCACCGGGCTGACCACCGTCCAGGTGGACGCGCTGATCGCCGACGGCACCATACATGGCGGCATGTTGCCCAAGATTCGCTGCGCCCTGGATGCGGTCAAGGGGGGCGTGGCGAGCGCCCATATCATCGACGGCCGCGTCCCCCATGCCACCCTGCTGGAGATATTCACCAACGCCGGTGTCGGCACCCTGATCACCGATGCCGAACGCCACGGCAACGACGCCGGCTGAACGCGATGTCCGCGCGGCACCGTGCCGTGGCGGACACACCTTCAGTACCGCAATACAACCAAAAAAAGATACCAACATGACGCAGGCAACTCCCCCACCCAGCCGCCGCGAGCAGATTTTGCAGGCACTCGCGCTGATGCTGGAGGAAGACAGCGGCAAGCGCATCACCATTGCGGCGCTGGCACGCCAGGTGGGCGTGTCCGAGGCAGCGCTCTACCGCCACTTTCCTAGCAAGGCGCGTATGTTCGAGGGGCTCATCGCCTTTATCGAAGAGACGCTGTTCGAGCGCATTACCCGCATTCTCGAGGAAGTCCCCGACGCCGTGCCGCGTTGCGGGCAGATCCTCACCCTGCTGCTCGCCTTCACCGAGAAGAATCCCGGCCTGTCACGCCTGCTCGGCGGCGATGTCCTGACCGGTGAGACTGCCCGGCTGCGCCTGCGTATCCATCAGCTCTTCGAGCGCCTGGAGACCCAGCTCAAGCAGGTGCTGCGAGAAGCCGAGCTGCGGGAAGGCTTCCGCCCCACCCTGCCGGTGTCGGCGACAGCCAACCTGCTGATGGCCCAGGTAGAGGGGCGCATCTCCCAGTATGTTCGCAGCGACTTCCGGCGCCTTCCCACCGAACACTGGGAGGACCAGTGGGCCCTGCTCTCGGCGCAGCTGATGCGCCAGGCCCGACAGAGCGCCTGACTCCACGCCCCCGTCCGTAATCCCTATTCACATAGCCCCTATGTACGAAGCCCCGGTGAGTGACCGGGGCTTCGATGTCCATGCGAGCGGGAGCGATGCGGCTCAAGCGGCCAGCGTATCACCCAGCTGCTGGCGGATCTTCTTCATGGCGTTCTTCTCGAGCTGGCGAATACGTTCGGCCGAAATGCCGTAGACGTCGGCCAGCTCGTGCAGGGTGGCCTTGCTCTCGGCCAGCCAGCGGCGCTGCAGGATGTCGCGGGAGCGCTCGTCCAGCGCCTCGAGGGCGAACTGCAGCCGGCGACTGGCATCGTCCTCCCAGTCGCTGTCCTCGAGCAGGGTGGCCGGATCGGAGCTGGCATCGTCGAGATAGTGTGCCGGCGACTGGTAGGTTGACTCTTCATCATCGCTGGGCGAGGCATCGAAGCCGGCATCGTGAGCCGAGAGACGGCCTTCCATCTCGCGCACCACTTCAGGCTTGACGTCCAGGTCCTTGGCGATGGCATTGACTTCATCATTGCTCAGCCAGGCCAGGCGTTTCTTGGCGCTGCGCAGGTTGAAGAACAGCTTGCGCTGGGCCTTGGTAGTGGCGATCTTGACGATCCGCCAGTTGCGCAGTACGAACTCGTGGATTTCCGCCTTGATCCAATGCACTGCAAAGGAGACCAGGCGTACACCCTGGTTCGGGTCGAAGCGCTTCACCGCCTTCATCAGGCCGACATTGCCTTCCTGGATAAGATCGGCCTGGGGCAAGCCATAGCCGGAGTAGCTGCGCGCGATATGCACGACGAAGCGCAGATGCGACAACACCAGCCGGCGCGCCGCTTCCAGGTCGCCCTCATCATAAAGGCGATAGGCGAGCTCGCGCTCCTCGTCCGCGGTCAGCATCGGGATGCCGTTTACCGCCTGAATATACCCGTTTAGGTCGTGGCCCGGTGATAACTGTCCCACCGGTAGAAGACTGGTGCTCATATGCAGGTTGTCTCCCTCGAAACCCTGGTGCGTACTGTTCGTGACCGCCATATTTGACGGCCACGACCACAGAATGTTCCGCATTTACTGGCTAGCGTGGCAGATTCCGCGGGTGTGTGCCAGCGAGCCGACACACTGGCCCTTACCGCGGCCGTATCTCCGCTCTAACGCGGCCGAATCTCCGCTCTAACGCGGCCGAATCTCCGCTTTTTACCGCGGCCGAACCTCCGCGAGGTGGCGGCTCACAGCGATCCAGGCACCCAGCCAGCCCAATAGTGTACTGCAGATCAGCAGCGTTGCCGAGCCCGCGGCGCCCAACTGAGGTAGCTGGAAGGTGGCACCATAGCTGGCCGCCAGGGCGCTGACGGGGGCCGCCAGCCACTCGCTGCCGAGGCCCAGGAGCCCCCAGGCGAGCAGGCCACCTCCCAGGCCGTACCAGGCACCGCTATACAGAAAGGGGCGGCGCACGAAGGCGTGGGTCGCGCCGATGAGCATCACCACCTCGATTTCCCGGCGACGACTCTCCACCGCCAGGCGAATGGTGTTGCCCACCACCAGCAGCACTCCGAGCCCGAACAGCACGCCCAGCGCCAGGGCCACGCGACTGCCGAGCTCAGCCAGGTGGCGCAGCCGCTCCAGCCAGGCCAGGTCGAGGCGCACCTCATCCACCCCGGTCATACCCTGCAACGACTCGGCCAGCTCGCGTACCGCCTCAGGCGCCGGGTCCACCGGTGTGACCACCACGCTTGCCGGCAGCGGGTTGTCATCGAGTCGACCCAGGGCGTCGGCCAGGCCCAGCGCCTGCTGGAACTCGGCCATGCCCTCGGCGGCAGTGATCAGGCGGGTACGCGCCACTCCCTCATGGGCAGCGATTGCTTCGTCGATGCGTCCAGCCTGGGCTTCATCGACCTGATGTGCCAGGTAGACGGTCAGGGTGGCGCTCTCCTCCAGCTCGGCGTCCAGCAGCCGGGCGCTGTCCAGCGCCAGCCACAGCGCCGCCGGCAGCACCAGGGCGATGGCGATCGCCAGCATGGTCAGCAGGCTGCCCACCGGATGGCTGAGCAGGCGCCGGGCGCTGTCCAGGCACATGGCACGATGGTGGCGCCCCCAGGCGCGCAGCCGACTGCCGGCGCGCGGACCCTGGCCCTGGCTGCGCGCCCCCCGTGGTGGCTGACGAGCGGCACCTCGGCTCATGCTGCCTCCTCGTCAGCCACCAGTCGACCATCCCGCAGCCGCAGCATGCGATGCCGCAGCCGGGTGATCAGGGCCAGGTCGTGGCTGGCAATCACCACGGTGGTACCTATCCGATTGAAGTCCTCGAACAGGGCCATGATATCGGCAGAGAGCTGAGGGTCCAGATTACCGGTAGGCTCATCGGCCAGCAGCAGCGATGGCTTGTTGACCACAGCACGTGCGATGCCCACCCGCTGCTGCTCGCCGCCGGAGAGTTCAATGGGCAGCGCACGCTCGCGATGCAACAGACCAACCTTGTCCAATGCCGCCCGCACCCGGCGCGCTGCCTCGCGGGGCTCCACGCCGCGGATTTCCAGCGGCAGCGCCACGTTGTGAAAGATGGAGCGGTCCAGCAGCAGCTGGTGGTCCTGGAAGACCACGCCGATCTGGCGACGGTAGAACGGCACCTGGCTGGCGTGCAGCCGGGCGATATCGTGGCCCGCTACCAGCACCCGCCCCCGGGTCGGCCGTTCCAGGCGCATGATCAGCCGCAGCAGGGAACTCTTGCCGGCACCGGAGTGGCCGGTGAGAAAGACCATCTCGCCCCGGCGCACGCAGAAGTCGAGGTTGGCCAGCGCGTCGAAACGCCCACCGTAACGCTTCCCCACGTGTTCGAAGACGATCATGCGGAGGCAGCGTCGCTATCGTTGTCCTGGTCGAAGAGAGCGTCGACAAAGTCCCGCGCCGCAAAGGGCCGCAGGTCGTCCAGGCTCTCGCCCACCCCGATGAAGCGGATCGGCGTGCCGAGCTGCTTGGCCAGGGCGAAGATGATGCCGCCCTTGGCGGTGCCGTCGAGCTTGGTCAGGGTGATCCCGGTCACCGGCACGGCCTCGTTGAAGGTGGCCGCCTGGGAGAGGGCGTTCTGGCCGGTGCCGGCATCGAGCACCAGCATCACCTCATGGGGCGCCGTGCCGTCCAGCTTGCCCATCACCCGATGCACCTTCTTGAGCTCTTCCATCAGGTGCCCCTTGTTGTGCAACCGGCCCGCGGTATCTGCAATCAGCACGTCCACCTTGCGCGCCTTGGCGGCGGCGACGGCGTCATAGATCACCGACGCGCTGTCGGCACCGGTGTGCTGGGCGATGACGGGTACGCTGTTGCGCTCGCCCCATACCTTGAGCTGCTCCACCGCGGCGGCACGGAAGGTATCGCCGGCAGCCAGCATCACGCTCCTGCCCTCGCGCTGGAAGCGCTGGGTCAGCTTGCCGATGGTGGTGGTCTTGCCCACGCCGTTGACCCCCACCACCAGGATGACGAAGGGGCCTTCACCCTTGGGCGGCAGCGCCAGCGGCTGCGCCACCGCATCGAGCATCACGGCCAGTTCGTCCTGCAGCGCCCGATACAGTGCCTGGGGGTCCTTGAGTTCCTTGCGCGATACACGCTCGGTAAGCCGGTCGATGATCTCGGTGGTGGCCTCGATGCCCACGTCGGCCATCAACAGCTGGGTCTCCAGGTCCTCGATCAGCTCGTCGTCGATCTGCTTCTTGCCCAGGAAGAGCCCGGCGATACCATCGGTGAGGTTGGCGCGGGTCTTGCCCAGGCCAGAGCGAATGCGTGCGAACCAGCCCTTTTTCTCGGAGACCGGCTTTTCCTGCAGCGGCGTGCGGGCCGGCTCAGGCCCGGGCTCAGGCTCGGGTGTCGACGGTTCGGCTTCGGGCTCGGACCCAGACGGCTCAGGTGTCGGTGGCTCGGGCTGGGTTGTGGCGGGCTGGGATTCGGGCGACAACGCTTCCTCGCGCAGCACCTCATTCTCCTCCTCCTGGCCGAGGGAATCGACCGCATCGGTCCCCTCACGCGCCTCGGCGGCCGCCGGGCCGGCCATGGCAACCTCCTCGGGCCGCTGCGCCTCGGTGATTGCCGGCTCCGAAGGGGCCGGCTCGGGGGAGGTTTCCTCAGCCGCCGGGGCCGGTGTCGCCGATGCCTCTTCCTCGGCCAGGTGCTCCGAATCCGTTGGCCGCTGCTGCTGCTCTTCCTGCTGCTTCTTGCGCTTGAAAAAACCGAACATGGGGGAATTCAGCCTCACGGGTGAATGATCGCTACATCCTACCACCGCGCACCATGACTGTGGACAAGTCGAGGGGTACAATTCGGCCATGACACGACACCGTACGCCTTCCCGCTCCCGCCGCACTGCCAGCGAGCCCCGCAAGAGTCATGGCGGCGGTCGCCTGCGCCTCATTGGTGGCGAGTATCGTCGCCGCCTGCTGCCGGTGCTCGACAGTCCCGGCCTGCGCCCGACCCCCGACCGCGTTCGGGAAACGCTGTTCAACTGGCTGGCACCAGTGACACCGGGGGCGCGTGCGCTGGACCTCTTCGCCGGCACCGGCGCCCTGGGCCTGGAAGCTATCTCCCGCGGCGCACGGGAGGCGCTGTTCGTCGAACGCGACGCCCGCGTCGCCCAGGCACTTTGCACAAACCTCGGGACCCTCGGCGCTACTCAGCGCGGCCGAGTGGTTAACGCCGATGCGCTCGCTTTTCTGGCCGCTCCCCCCACCGACGCCACCCCGCCATTCACGCTGGTATTTCTCGACCCACCCTTTCGCCAACAGCTGGCCCAGCCCTGCTGCGAGTGGCTGGAGCGAGGCTGGCTGGCGGAGGAGGCCTATATCTATCTTGAAACCGAATCGGAGCTGGCTCCCCAGGTGCCGGTCAGCTGGCAGCTCCACCGGGAGATACGCGCCGGGGACAGCACCGGGCGGCTTTATCGACGGCTTCCGGCCGACGGCAGTTGACGCTTCATCGTCGCCTTTCGGCAACGCTTGCCGAGCCGAGGCCCTCGGCGTTACGCTGCGCGTCGGAGATCGACGGCGGGCATGGGCCCGCCGCACAGGACGTCTTTTCAGGAGGACAGGATGAGCACCGAACTCTTCAATCGGCTCGAACAGAAAGTCGCCAGCGCCGTAGAAGCACTGGAATTGCTGAAGATGGAAGCCGAGGAGCTGCGCGAGGAGAACAGCCGCCTCAAGCAGGAGCGCGAGGAGTGGGAGCGTCGGCTAACCGCGCTGCTGGGCAAGTTCGAAGAGGTAGAAACAAGCAACGACTGATCCAGCCTACAGCAGCCGGCGCGACATCAGTATCGCATCCTCACGCCCCGCGCCGGCGCCCGAAGTCCCCTCTGGCCCTGATCCTGATGGCATGACGGCTCTCCCGCCGGCCGGCGGCTGAGCGATAGCGTCATGATCGGGCGATTCCAGCCCAGGGAGCGACAAGGCGGGATAGTAGCCACGACGCCTGCCATCCTCGTCGAAACCCGCCTGGCGATAGAGGGCGATGGCGCCCGCATTACTCTCCCTGACTTCCAGCAGCAATCGCTCGCTCTCCCAGCGCAGCGCCTGGTCGATCACTGCCGTGAGCAGGCTCGCAGCCAGGCCGCGGCGACGCATGGGCGGTGCCACCAGCATGGCCTGAAGCTCGGCCTCGAAAGGCAGGCGAGCCACCACGGCGTGCCCGGCGAGCTGTCCCTCCGCCTCGACACCCAGAACGCAAACCGCTTCGTCAGTCAGGAGCGTTTCGAGCTGATCGCGGCCCCAGGGGCGAGGGCGGGTTCGCTCCAGCGCCACCAGGCGCTCCAGGTCGGCCACACCCAGGCGCCGGAGTACGCTTTCAATCATGCCCTGGAGCCTCGTCACCAGTGTCCGACGGCGCTCCACCCTTGCTGTTGCTGCACCAGGCCTCACGCCACGCAACCAGCGATGGCCAAAGGCCGCGCTTGGCCTCGGCGCTGTTCGCCAGCTCATCGAGGTCGGGTGCCCGCCAGCCGGGCAGGTCCAGCAGTTCGCAGTGCTCGCCGTCCAGGTTGAGTACCTGCTCGAGCGTCTCGTCGCTGCCAAAGAGCAAGACCCGCTCCGGTGCCCAGCCGTGCCGACCCGCTCCCGCAATGAAGGCCTGGACCCCTTCCCTCGCCTCTTCCAGTGGCGCCTCTGCGGGCAGCCCTTCCACCGGAGGCCAGCGAAAGCCCTGGAAGCGGGGTGAGCGTGACAGGGAAATCCCCACGGCATGCAGCAGATTGCCGAGCAGGTTCAGGTGAACTTCCGTCGGCGGCTCGTCCCCCGGCTTCAGCAGCAGCCAGCGGTCTTCCAGGCACGCCACCTGCAAGGAGAAGCGCAGCGGCTCCTGGTTTAGCGGGGTTTCACGCGGCGGGCCGACTGCCTCGATGCCCGCCTCCGGGCCGGATCCAGCTTCCCCGGCATCTCCACCCAGCATCTGCCTGGCTCGACCCGGCTGCACGGCTCGCATGCTGGGCGGTGGGGAAGTCACACTGGCGGGCTGCTTCGCTGCTGGCGGTTCGGCCTCTTCCAGCAGCGCATGCAGGCGCTCGGCAGGCGCAACCGCGGCGGCGGGAGCCTGCGTGACCCACTCACACGCCTCGGAGGGCCGGGCATTGGGCAGTCTGTATCTGGCCACCCAGGCGGTCAGGCCCATGGCTTCCAGATACTGCAGCCGCTGCGGCTCCGATGTCACGCGCTGCCGCCACGACAGTCGGGCGATTCAGGCCTCGCACCGCCGCGAGCTTCCCACTCGTCCGGGGTATAGAGATGCAGCGCAAGGGCATGCACAGGGCCGGCAAGTTCATCGGAGAGCACCGCATAGAGTCGCTGATGGCGCTTCACCGGCATCAACCCCTGGAAATGCGCGGAAACCAGCGTGACCTTGAAGTGGGTCTCGGAATTGGCCGGCACGGCATGCCGGTGACTCTCGTTCTCCACCGTCAGAAACGTGGGCTCGAGGGCCTGCAGTTTCGCTTCGATATCGGCCTGGACACTCATAGGGGCTCCATGGAGAAGGATAAGGCCTCATTGTACTATCTAGGTGGCGACGTCGTCTGCCGCGAGCTCACCTGGGCGGCGCCGGCCAGCGGCATTCGAGCAAGGCTCGCGGCCAGGGCCAGGATACAGGCCACACAGCCGATCCACAGGGTAGCTTGTACCGGCGCATTGGCAGCCAGGAAAGCACCCACCAGCGCCACGCCGAGCGACTGCCCCACGGTGCGAGTGGTGCTGAGCACCCCCGAGGCGGCGGTACTCAACTCCCGCGGGGCACTGGTCATCATCTCGCGGTTGTTGGGCGGCTGGAACAACCCGAAACCCATGCCGCAAAGCGCCGTTCGCCACAGGCTGTCCAGCACGCTGGCGTCACTTTCCAGCAGCGCCAGCGAGGCCAGACCCAGCAGCAGCAGCAGCAGCCCGGTACTGGCCAGAATGCTGGGATTGACCCTGTCCGCCAGCCGGCCGGCAAAGGGGCCGACCAGCATGATGGCGAGCGGCCAGGGGGTGAACAGCCAGGCGGTCTCCAGCGGTGTAAAGCCCATCTCCTGCTGATAGAGGAACGTCAATGCCACGAAGGCCAGGCCCTGCCCCACGAAGGCGAGCCCGGAGGCCGACACCGCGAGGCTGAAGCGGGGCTCCTGAAAGAGCCTGGGAGGAAGCAGCGGATGGCTGGCGCGCCGCTGACGACGCAGGAACAGATACCCGGCCACCAGGCTCAAGGCCAGCCAGCCCAGCCACTGCCAGGCCGGTGCGTTGTGCCCCAGGGCATCCAGGGCCAGGAAGAAGCTGCCCAGCATGATCACCGAGCCCAGCGCTCCCCGACCATCGAAGCCACCGCGCCGACCCGGCTCCCGCGGCAGCGCCCGCCACGCCAGCCACAGCGAGATCAGGCCTAACGGTATATGCAGGGCGAACAGCCAGGGCCAGTTGGCCACCGACAAGACCAATCCACCCAGGGCAGGGCCGGACGCATAGCCCCCGGCAACCATCAGCGCGCTCAGCCCGAGCGCGGAGCCCAGCAGTCGGGTGGGGAAGATGGAACGATAGAGCGAAGGGCCGATGGAGAGCGTCGCCGCGGCGCCAAGCCCCTGCAGAGCGCGAAAGACGAGCAGCAGCTCCAGGCTGCGCGCCAGGGCGGCACCCAGCGAGGCAATCACGAAGAGTGCCAGGCCCGCCACGTAGAGCCGGCGACGGCTGATCATCTCGCTGAAGGAGGCGAACACCAGCAGGAAGGCGGCACAGACGATCTGGTAGAGATTGGAGACCCAGACGGCACGCGCGGCGGACACCTCCAGGTCGCGGGCGATCGAAGGCAGCGCCAGGTTGATCATGGTGGTGTCCACCACGGCCATCAGCGTGCCGAGAATCAGCGCCAGTACCGCCAGGCGCCGCTCGGGGCCCGGTAGCCCATCGTCGCCAGGCCGGGTCTCGAAGAGTCGGCTCATTCGGTTTCCAACACGCCAGGGTCCATAACGAGGAAACCGGCCGCAGCCGGTTTCACCATGCGCCAGCCATAAGGGCCTGGCTCAGTCTTGATCGGTTTCCAGCAGCAGCGAGTCGTCCACCTCGGAGATCTCCAGCGCCGCCTCATTGTCCAGGTCAATGGCCAGATAGCTGTGCTCGACCTGCAGGAAACGCTGGAACAGGGCCCAGTCCACGGCCTCGGGCCACTGACGCTCGTCCTCTTCCCAGGCCCTCAGCTCTGTCTCGAGGATCTCCAGGTAGCGCTCCCGGACGAAGCCTTCCAGCGACTCCGGCGTGTCCATCTCGGGGATCAGGTAGACGGTGCTTTCGCGTTCGACGTCGGCCAGAGTGAGGTCGTCGTCCCCCACCGTGGGTTCCAGCGCATTGATCCATTCCACGAAATGCCGGGTCGGCCTGACGCTCAGGGCGGAGCGGTTGAGCAGTTTCATCACGGTCTCCTCGACGTCGAAACGGTGATCATTATGGGTGCTAGTGCCGCTGCTTACCAATACTTCTGCTTTGGGGGCACAGCAGGCTCGGGGCTGATCCAGGGGCAGGGCTACGAGGAGGCGCACCGAGCCCATCCCTGGGCGCTACATTTGTCTTCCTTGGCAAATGAACTCCTCCCCCCGCTCGCCACCGCCACCGCTATCGCATAACCCGACGCTCGTGGGCTGAACTGGCGACAAGCCTTCGAGGAGGCGCTGTGAATACATCCCTGTACGCTACCTACGCCATCCCTGGCGTAGGACCTCCTCTTCGGCTTGATCCCCAGCGCCCCTCGCTTAGCACAGCAAGTAGCGGAGAGTGGCGAGGAAAGGCCAGGCCGAAGCATAGCCCCTTCAATCCACCTCAGGGCGCATGGCCGGGAACAGCAGTACATCCCGGATCGAGGCGCTGTCGGTGAACAGCATGACGAGCCGGTCGATGCCGATGCCCTCGCCGGCGGTGGGCGGCATGCCGTACTCCAGCGCACGCACGTAGTCGGCGTCGTAGTACATCGCCTCGATGTCGCCGGCCTCCTTCTCGGCCACCTGCTCACGGAAGCGCTCGGCCTGGTCCTCAGCGTCGTTGAGCTCCGAGAAGCCGTTGGCGATCTCGCGTCCACCGACGAAGAACTCGAAACGCTCGGTGACGAAGGGGTTGCTGTCCTTGCGCCGCGCCAGCGGGCTCACCTCGGTGGGATATTCGGTAATGAAGGTCGGCTGCTTCAGGCGGTGCTCGACGGTCTTCTCGAAGATCTCGATCTGAACCTTGCCCAGCCCCCAGCCATCCTTGACGTCGATGTCCAGGCGCTCGGCGATCTGGCGCGCGGCGGACGCATCGGCCAGCGCCTCGGCGTGGATGTCCGGATTGTATTCGAGGATGGCGTCGAACACGGTGATACGCTTCAGCGGGCTGCCGAAGTCGTACTCGAAGGTCTCGAGCACCTCGCCCTCGCTGTTACGCACGGTGTTGATCACGGTGGTGGTGCCCAGCACCTGCCGGGCGACGCTGCGCAGCATCTCCTCGGTGAGGTCCATCAGGTCGTTGTGGTTCGCATGGGCCTGGTAGAACTCGATCATGGTGAACTCGGGGTTGTGCCGCGTAGAGAGCCCCTCGTTTCGGAAGTTGCGGTTGATCTCGAAGACCCGTTCGAAGCCGCCCACCACCAGGCGCTTGAGGTAGAGTTCCGGTGCGATGCGCAGGTACATGTCGATGTCCAGCGCATTGTGGTGGGTGATGAAAGGGCGCGCGGTGGCGCCACCGGGAATCGGCTGCAGCATGGGGGTTTCCACCTCCATGAAGCCGCGCTCCTCGAAGAAGCGACGCATGGCGCTGATCACCCCGGCCCGGGTCTCGAACACCTTGCGCGAGTCGGGGTTCATGATCAGATCGACGTAGCGCTGGCGGTAGCGCGCTTCCATGTCGGTCAGGCCATGGAACTTGTCGGGCAGCGGACGCAGGCTCTTGGTCAGCAGCCTGGCTTCGGCCATCATCACGTAGAGGTCGCCCTTGCCGGACTTGTGTACCGGACCACGGCCGGCCACGATATCGCCGATGTCCCAGCCCTTGATGTCCTCCAGCGTCTCTTCCGACAGCCCCTTCTTGTCGATATAGAGCTGGATCTGCCCAGTGGCATCCTGGATGACCAGGAAGGGGCCCCGCTTGCGCATGATGCGCCCGGCCACGGCGGCCTCGCGCCCCAGGGTCTCCAGCGCCTCCTTCTCCTTGTCACCGAGCTCGGCGATCAGCTCGGCGGCCTGGCTGTCACGGCGAAAGTCGTTGGGGAAGGCGCTCTCGCCCCGCGCATCGGCCAGCTTGCGGCGATCGGCCAGCTTGGCGCGACGCTCGGCGATCAGGCGGTTCTCGTCCTGCAGGGGGGATTCGGAAGGGCTCTGGGGGTCGGCCATGTCGCTACCTGTTTGAAATCACAATATTCGGTGGAACTGCTGCACATCCGGGGCGCTATAGACCCTGCTTGAGGCTGGCGACGATAAACTGATCCAGGTCGCCATCCAATACCTTGTCGCAGTTGCTGGTCTGCACGCCGGTGCGCAGATCCTTGATGCGCTGGTCGTCGAGGACATAGGAGCGGATCTGGCTGCCCCAGCCGATATCGGCCTTGGAGTCCTCGGCCTCCTGCTTGGCAGCGTTGCGCTTCTGCATCTCATGTTCCCACAGCCTCGCCTTCAGCTGCTTCATGGCGAAGTCGCGGTTGGCGTGCTGACTGCGCTGGCTCTGGCAGGCCACCACGATGCCGGTAGGCTCGTGGGTGATGCGCACGGCCGAGTCGGTGGTGTTGACGTGCTGGCCGCCCGCGCCGCTGGAGCGATAGGTGTCGGTGCGCAGGTCCGCCGGGTTGATCTCGACCTCGAAGCTGTCGTCCACTTCCGGCGACAGGAATACCGAAGCGAAGGAGGTGTGGCGACGGCCGCCGGAGTCGAAGGGACTCTTGCGCACCAGCCGATGCACGCCGGTCTCGGTACGCAGCCAACCGAAAGCGTAGTCGCCCTGCACATGCACGGTAGCCGACTTGATGCCCGCCACTTCGCCGGCGGAGACTTCGGTGATCTCGGCCTTGAAGCCGTGATGCTCAGCCCAGCGCAGATACATGCGCAGCAGCATGTTGGCCCAGTCCTGGGCTTCGGTGCCGCCGGAGCCCGCCTGAATATCCAGGTAGGCGTTGTTCTCGTCCATCTCGCCGGAGAACATGCGCCGGAACTCGAGCTTCTCGAGGCTGGCGTTGAGGCCATTCAACTCCTTCTCGACCTCGGCGACGGTGTCCTCGTCCGCCTCCATCTCGGCCAGCTCGAGCAGGTCGCGGCTATCCGCCAGGCCCTGGTCGAGTTCATCGATGGTCTGGACGATCTGCTCCAGCGAGGCGCGCTCCTTGCCCAGTTTCTGGGCATAGTCCGGATCGTTCCAGACTGCTGGATCCTCCAGCTCGCGTGAGACTTCCTCTAGCCGATCCTTGCGTTCGGCATAGTCAAAGATACCCCCTCAGGACGTCTGTCCGCTCGGACAGGTCCTTGATGAGGTTATGAATGGGGTTGGTTTCCAGCATGGGCTCGCTCGCCTGAATCGCATGGGAAAAACGGCCGCCGCGTCACAGGCGTCAACCTGAGCGACAGCGGCACGGAAAAGGCAGCTAGTGTAGCGAATTCGCCAATGGGACGCATCCACCGCACGGCCTCAATGCAAGGACCCGGCCGAAGCCGGGTCCAGTACGAACGCTTGATTAGCATCAATCGTTTGAATGACTCAGAAGCGATAGGTCAGCTGAGCACCAAAGCCATGGGCCTCGTTCTTGTAGTCGGCGGTATAGGTAGAGGTAACAGGCGGCGTTCCTTGGAACCCATCCGTCCTGACCTGATCGACTTGCGTACTACGCTCAGTCAGATAGGAATAGGCGAAGTCCAGCGTCAGGTTATCAACGGGCGTCCAACCGGCACCGATGGAAAAGATGCGGCGGTCGTCGGAAGGAATCCGTGCGCTGCGATATTGGTCGCTGGTAGGGGTAAAATCGAGAGTCACGCCGGCACGAAGTGCCAGTTGCGGGTTGAGCTGATACTCACCACCCACAGCATATGCCCAGGCGTTGGAGTAGTCTTGTTCCTCACGGGTGATTTCTGGAATGGATTCTCCTTCGATCAGGATCCTGTCGAAGCGACTCCAGCGTGTCCAAGAGGCACCGGCCATCAGCTTGAGGTTGTCGCTCATCTGCTGGGTCACGGAGAAGTTGATCGTTTCGGGCGTCGTCAGATCAAGCGAGGCGTTATCCGTGACTTCGACGCCAATATCCTGGGCAACGGCACGAAAATCGCCGGTCAAGGTGTAATCCACCTTGGAGCGATAGGTCAGGCCTAAGGTTGTTTCCGGTACAGGCTGGTACATGACCCCAAGGTTATAACCCCAAGCATCATCATCGCCTTCTACGCGGGAATCGGCCTCAGTGGTAGTTAAAAGACCAGTGGCAACCGGTACCTGACGATGCAGCTCGCCCTCGACCCGGTTGTACGTCAGACCTACACCGACCGACCACTGGTCGTTGAAGCGATAGGAGACGGTAGGCTGGGCGCTGATGACTCGCAGCTCGGTATAGTTGCCCAGGTTGCGTCCAACGAAGCCGTCCTCGTATTCGGTCTTGGAACCGAACGGTGCATAGACGCCGAAACCGAAGGCCAGCTGCTCATTGACCGGGTGGGCATAGAAGGCAAAGGGAATCAGGGTGCCAGGTACCATATCACCTTCGGAAGTTCCCCCCACCTGCTCGTCTAAGACCCCCACGCCAGGCGCACTGCGAGTCGCCTCGGCATTGCGAATGCGGCTGTTGACATTCAGGTAGGTCCCGCCCGCGGTCAGCTGGGCGCGGTCGAGGAAGGACATCCCCGCCGGGTTGCCGAAGACGATGGTGGCGTCGTTGACGTTAGAGCTACGCCCGGCGTGGCCGTAACCCTGGCCGCTGACGCTCTGCTCGTTGATCTGGTAGCCGCCAGCGTTGGCCTGGCTGGCGAAGGCAGCGGCAGCAACCGCCACGGCCCAGGTAAGCTTGTTGAACTTGTTGTGCATGTCTCGACGTCCTCTTCCAGACGAGCTGGAGCTGGTTATGAAATGCACCCTCGCCGGGGTGCTTTGCTACTGAACACAGTTTTCGCCCAAAGGGGGGTCGGGATCAAGGCCAAACGTTCGTTTTAATGCCGATTTTCCTCATACTTTAGCCTAACCCACCGCCTAAACATGAACTTTCAAGGCCCAGGACAATACATGTCCGGGTCGCGCAGCCCCTTGACCTTTGTGTCACCCATAGGTTTTACACTGCTCACATCGCACAGATGCCAGGAGTGTTTCCATGAAGGTCAGCGAATTGGCCCGGCGTGCCGGCGTCACCGCCGAGACGGTGCGTCACTACACCAGAGAGGGGCTGCTGAGCCCCCTCCGCGACCCGGACAACGGCTACCAGCTCTTCGACCAGGCCGACCTGGAGCGGCTGCGCTTCATCCAGCGTGCCCGCACGCTGGGCTTCAGCGTGGCTGAAATCGCCGACATCCTCTCCCATGCCGACCAGGGCGACTCGCCCTGCCCCATGGTGCGCGACCTGCTGGCCAGCCGGCTGCCGCAGATCCGCGCCCGCATTGCCGAGCTGCAAGCGCTGGCGGCGCGCATGGAGCAGGCACTCGACGCCTGGGCCGAGATGCCCGACGGCACCCCTGACGGTCACAGCCTGTGCCGCCTGATCGAAAGTTTCCCCGAGGCAGCTCCCGAGGCATGCCTCCACGCCGACGAGGAACGCACATGACCCTCTCTGATCTCGAGCGCAACGTGCCGGGCATGAACTGCCAGGGCTGCGTGAAGCGCATGCGCGAGGCGATCCAGGCGCTCGACCCCGAGGCCGAGGTCACCGGCTTTCCCGCCGAGAAACGCCTGCTAGTGAACACCACCCTCGACGACGCCGAGTTAGATGATGCCCTCAATGCGGCAGGTTATCCGCCCGGGGCAGCACCCGGCGGCGAGTCCGACGCGACACCAGGCGAGGCGCCCACCGCCGCGTTGTTCCAGGAAAGCGAAGCCGAGCCGGCAGCACGCAGCGAAGGCAGCGTGACCCACCGCCTGTCGGTCTCGGGCATGACCTGCGCCAGCTGCGTGAAAAGCGTGGAACAGGCGCTTTCGCGCACGCCGGGTGTGGCCAACGCATCGGTGAACTTCGGCACCCGCGTGGCCCAGGTACATGGCCGTGTCGATGCCGACGCGCTGGTCGCAGCCATACAGGCGGCCGGTTACGATGCCGAGCCCATCGTCGACCTGCGCCAGGCCGAAGAGGCCCGCACCGCCAAGGATGCCGAGACCTATCGCCGCCGCCTGCGCGGCAGTTTCTGGTCCTTGGCACTGGCCGTGCCGCTGATGGCCAGCATGTTCTTCTACCACCCCCACCCCGTCGGCACCGGCCGGCTCTTCTGGCTGGTGATCGGCCTGCTGACGCTGGCGGTTCTCGTCGTGCCGGGTCGACACTTCTTCGTCAATGCCTGGAAGAATCTCAAGCATCACCAGGCCAACATGGACACCCTGATCGCCATGGGCACCGGCACCGCCTGGCTCTACTCCATGGCGGTGGTGGCCTTCGCACCCTGGCTGCCACACGTGGCGCACGGCATCTATTTCGAAGCCTCGGCGATGATCATCGGCCTGGTGCTGCTGGGCAATGCCCTGGAGCTGCGCGCCCGCGGACGCACCAGCGAGGCGCTCAAGCGCCTGCTCGACCTGCAGAGCCGCACGGCGCGGGTGATTCGCGGCGACGACGAGCGAGAGCTGCCCATCGAGGAAGTGCGTGAGGGCGACCATATCCGCGTGCGACCCGGCGAGCGCCTGCCGGTGGACGGCGTGGTGACCAGCGGCGCCAGCCATATCGACGAGTCCATGCTCACCGGCGAGCCGTTGCCGGTGAGCAAGGGCGAGAGCGACGAGGTCAATGCCGGCACGGTGAACGGCCGGGGCGGCCTGATCTATCGCGCCACCCGTGTCGGCGCCGACACGCGCCTGGGGCAAATCACCGAGCAGGTGGCCCTGGCTCAGAACTCGCGCCCACCCATCGGCGAGCTGGCCGACAAGGTGTCGAGCATCTTCGTGCCCACGGTGATGATCATTGCCGTGCTAACGGCGCTGGCCTGGTTCAACTTCGGCGCCGAGCCGCGGCTGATCCACATGCTGGTGACCGCCACCACGGTGCTGATCATCGCCTGCCCCTGCGCACTGGGCCTGGCCACGCCCATCTCCACCATGATCGGCGTAGGCAAGGCCGCCGAGCACGGCGTACTGGTGAGAAACGGCGAGGCGCTGCAGACTGCCAGCCGTCTCACCACCCTGGTGGTGGACAAGACAGGCACCCTGACCGAAGGCAAGCCCCGGGTCACCGAGGCGCATTTTCTCACTGACAATGGGCGCTCTGGCGAAGGACTTCCCGGCGAAAGGCTTGCCGACGACGAGGCGACGCTGCTCGGGCTGGTGGCGGCACTGGAGCGCGGCTCGGAGCATCCGCTGGCTGCCGCCCTTATGCAGCACGCCGAGCAAGCCGGCGCCGAGGCAGCCGCGATCAGCGACTTCGACAGCGTCACCGGGGGCGGCGTAAAGGCCACCGGGCCGCAGGGCGAAGTGCTGCTGCTGGGTAATGCGCGCTTGCTGCAAGAGGCTGGGCTCGACCTCTCCGCCGGCGAGGAGTTTGCCGCTGGACTGGAGCGCAAGGCGCGCACCGTAGTCTACCTCGCCGTGGATGGCCGCCTGGCCGCCCTGTTCGGCATCAGCGATCCGCTGCGGGCCGATACCGTGGAAGCAGTGAAGCGGCTCCAGTCCGACGGCCTGAAGGTGGTGATGCTCACCGGCGACAACGAACACACCGCAGCGGCCATCGCCCGGGAGGTCGGCATCGACGACTTCCGCGCGGGGCTGCTGCCCGAGGACAAGCACACCGAAATCGAGCGCCTGCAGCAGGCCGGCGAAGTGGTCGGCATGGTGGGCGACGGCATCAACGACGCCCCCGCCCTGGCCCGGGCCAACGTGGGCTTCGCCATCGGCCAGGGCACCGATGTCGCCATCGAGAGCGCCGGTATCACGCTGATGCGCAGCTCCCTGCACGGCATCGCCGATGCCATCGAGATCAGTCGCATGACCCTGCGCAACATCAAGCAGAATCTGGTCGGCGCGTTCGGCTACAACGTGCTGTGCATCCCCATCGCCGCCGGGGTGCTCTACCCCTTCACCGGCATGCTGCTGTCGCCAATGATCGCCGGGGCGGCCATGTCGCTTTCCTCGATTACGGTAGTGAGCAACGCCAACCGGCTGAGGCTGCTCAAGACTCGCGGCGATAATCGCTCCGGCCGCCAGTCAGCCCCTGTCGAGACAGAGGAGGCACTGTCATGAGCTGGATCGTCAATCTTGCCGGCCTGGCAATGATCGCCGCCATCGTCTGGTGGTTCTGGTGGCGCCGCTGAGCCTGGCTCGCAGGTAGGCGGAAGGGGAGCTGCTACGCTATAGGAATAAAGCCGCAGGGAGAACGCCATGCCTAGACTCAACGGCGTACTCGAGACCGCGCTCTACGTCGACGACATGGATCGGGCGCGGGTCTTCTTCGAAGGCGTGATGGGCCTGGAACCCTTCAACGCCGACCATCGCTTCACCGCCTACGACGCCGGCAGGGGCTCAGTGCTGCTGCTGTTCCTGCAGGGCGAGACGCTGGAAACCGTGAAACTGCCCAACGACATGGGCACCATTCCACCCCATGACGGAAAGGGCCGGGTGCATCTCGCCTTTGCCATCTCGGCCGCTTCCCTGCCCGAGTGGGAGGCCCAGCTCGACGACCACGGCGTGGCCATCGAGGGCCGCACCCACTGGCCCAAGGGAGGCGAAAGCCTCTACTTTCGTGACCCGGACGGTCACCTGATCGAGCTGGCCACGCCAGGCGTCTGGCCTAATTATTAGGAAACGCCCATATATCGCCCTGGCTTGTGATTCAGGGCAATAATCAAATTAAGCGCCACGGCACCGAGCACCGAAAGTCCGACCCGGTCGGCCGGCAGCACCAGCAGGGCGGCGAGCATGATCAGCCCATCGATACCGAGCTGCACATAGCCGGCACGCAGGCCATAGCGTGCCTGCAGGTAGAGCGCCAGGATGTTGATGCCGCCCAGGCTGGTGCGGTGGCGAAACAGCACCAGCATGCCGATGCCGATCAGGCTTCCCCCCATCAAGGTGGCATAGAGCGGATTGAGGCTCTCGATGGTGATCCATTTGCCAGTGAGTTCCGAGAACAGGGAAACCAGGCCGATGGCGACAAAGGTACGCAGGGTGAATGACCAGCCCATGCGTTTCACGGCCAGATAGTAGAACGGCAGGTTGATCAGGAAAAACCACACCCCGAAGCGCCAGCCGGTGGCGTACTGCAGCAGGAAGGCCATCCCGGCGGTGCTGCCGGTCAGCAGCAGCGCCTGGGTATAGAAGGTGACACCGAGGGCAACGAACAGCGTGCCCACCAGCATGGCCATCACGTCCTCGTAGGGGCGATGGGGGTCGGCCGATAGATCTTGTGGATCCATTCACGAATTCCTTGATGGTGAGTGCGGCAGGGCCGAATGGGGCCGGATTCTAGCGACAATGGCCAGCGGTTTCATTGACCTCGCTCACCGGACCGGGAATCGCGCCTTTCAACCATCCAACGGCTCGGCGTAATCCACCATCAGCTGTAGCGACTCTCGCCCCTTCCAGCGGTTGCGACTGAGCCGATAGGCGCAGCGCAGCCGATCCCCCAGGCCAAAGGCCGGCAGCTCACCGGGGGTCAGGGCGCGAAACCAGATCGCCCGCAGGCTCACGGCTCCCGCCGAGAGCGTCATCATCAGGTGGCTGCCGTCGGCACCCACTGGCCTGAGCGCCTCCACCAGGAAATCGCCCTCGAACAGAGGTGCATCGAATTCCCGCCCGTAGGGGCCCAGCCGCTCCAGCTCGTCAAGCGTCGACAGGTCGAACTGGGCCGGCATCAGCTCGCCGTCGGTGAGCACGTGAGGAAAGAGCTCGATCCCGCCCAGCTGTTCACCCACCGCCTGCAAGAAGGCCGTGCGAAAGGCATCGAACCGGTCGGCCGGTACGCCGACCCCGGCCGCACCGCGATGCCCGCCGAATCGTGGCAGCGCCTCGGGGGCCAACTCGAAGGTACGCTGCAGGGCGTCACGCAGGTGCAGCGCCTCGATGGAGCGTCCCGAACCAGTAAGCATGCCCGGCGCCGCCGCCGGGGTCATCACCAGGGCGGGCCGGCCATAGGCCTGGACCAGCCGCGAGGCGACGATGCCCTGCACCCCGGCGTGGCCACCTTTCAGAAACACCACGATGGCGGGATGATTGGCGTCAAGCTGCGGCACCGCCAGCAGCCGCGCCTGCTCGGTCATGTCGGCCTCGATGGCCTTGCGCGACTGGTTGTCCTGGTCCAGCGTCTCCAGATGCCGGGTTGCCGTGCTGTCATCGGCGGCAAGCATGAAGTGCAGCGCGGCGTAGGGGTCGTCGAGGCGCGAGCGGGCGTTGATCCTCGGCCCCATCTGGAAGGCCAGGGTCTCGGCCGTGAAGGGGGTGCTGTCCTCCCCCAGCCTGGCCGCCATGGCGCGCCAGCAGGCCGCCTCCATGCGGTTGATCAGCGTCAGCCCGTGGCTGACCACCGCGCGATTGGCCGGACTCGCCCCCAGGGAGACACAGTCCGCTACGGTACCCAGTGCCACGTAGGAGAGCCAGGGCGAGAGCTTGGGCGTGGCGCTGGGCAGCGCACCCCACTCGATCAGCACCTGGCGCGCCAGGGACATGACCAGCCAGGCCACCATGCAGCCGGCGATGGTGGCGTCGGGATAGTCGCAGTCGTCTCGCGTCGGATTGACGACGGCATGGGCCGAAGCCGGTGGCCCCTCCGCCGGCAGGGCGTGATGGTCGCTGACCACCACGTCGATGCCGGCCGCCCTGAGCCGGGCGATGCGCGGCTCGTCGGAGCTGCCACAGTCGGCGGTAATGACCAGGCTTGGCCGCGGCTTCAGCGACAGCGTGCGCTCCACCAACGGCAGGCTGATGCCGTAGCCGTCGTGAATACGGTGGCCGATCAGGCTGTGCAGGCGCGCCTCGGGCACGCCGAACAGCTCGACCAGGGTACGCCGAATGACAACATGGGAAGTGATGCCGTCGACGTCGTAGTCGGTGAGGATACCGATATGTTCGCCCTCGACCACGGCCTGGGCGATTCGCTCCGCGGCACGGCGACCGTCGGCGAGGCGCTCCGGGTGCTCGAGATAACGCAGGCTGGGCTGGGTCAGGGGCGCCAGCTCACCCTCGTAGCCGGCCAGGCGACCGGCAAGCACGCGGGCCTGCAGTTCGGTCAGGCCTTCGGCCTGGGCGCGGGCATACAGCGCCTGGTTGCGCGGCCGAGGCAGCAGCCGTGGCCTGAGTCGGGCGTGCAGGTCGGGGGGCGCAATCACGTCCAAGCGTGGCTCCTGTGGTTCGGTATGAGAAAGAAAACGAGACGAGGCCAAGTGATCAAACGCCTGCCCGGTAGGCTACGGGCGCAGACAGATGCGAGGGGCGCCGGGGACAGGTCCCGGAGTGCCGTACCACCGAGGAGGCGCTGCAGCACCGCTCGGGGCTGGCATCCATGGCGAGGGACGCCGGGGTCGGTCGTAGAGGAGGCGCTGCAGCACCGCTCGGGGCCTGCCGGCGACAGCTCTACGAGGAGGCGCTGTAAACCCATCCCTGGGCGCTACATTTGTCATCTCTGACAAATGACCTCCTCTTCGACCTGTCCCCTTCGCCCCTCGCTAGCTTGATGGGCATTACTGCCACGCTCTTAACTAGCGGCGGTTTTCCACCACGAACTTCTGAACCTCAGCCAGCTCCGCCGGCAGCACCGTGTAGCGCTCCTCCCGCTCCAGCAGGTCGTCCATATGCGGCGGCAGCGGCACCCCGGGAAAGCCGGCCTTGACCACCGCCTCGGCGAACTTGGCCGGATGGGCCGTGGCCAGGGTGATCATCGGCGTCTGGGCATCGGCCCGTGCCCGCTCGGCGGCACGATAGCCGGTCGCCGTATGCGGATCGAGGACCTCCTTGGTGCGATGGTGCGCCTCGCGGATCACCTCGAGGATGGTGGTGTCATCGACACTGTGGCTGGCGAACAGCTTGCGCAGCCTGGCCAGCGGCGCCTCGGCCAGCGCCGTGGGCTCGGACTGGAAGCGCTCGAGCAGGCCGCGCACGGCGTCACCATCACGCTCGTAGGCCTCGAACAGCAGTCGCTCGAAGTTGGACGACACCACGATGTCCATGGAGGGCGCCAGGGTCGCCTTGAGCTCCTGCTTGGAGAAGTCGTTGGCGGCCAGCGTGCGGTGCAGGATGTCGTTGGCGTTGGTGGCGATGATGAACTGCTTGACCGGCAGGCCCATGCGATAGGCCATGTAGCCGGCAAAGACATTGCCGAAGTTGGCCGACGGCACGCAGAAGCTCACCTGGCGATGCGGCGCGCCGAGTGCCACGCCGGCAGCCACGTAGTAGACGATCTGGGCCATGATCCGCGCCCAGTTGATCGAATTCACCGCCACCAGACGGGTGCCGTTCAGGAAGCCCTGGTCGGCGAAGCTCGCCTTGACCATGGCCTGGGCGTCGTCGAAGTTGCCCTCGATAGCGACGTTGAAGACGTTGTCGGCCAGCACCGAGGTCATCTGGCGACGCTGCACCTCGGAGACCCGGTTGTGCGGATGCAGGATGAAGATGTCGAGGTTGTCGCAGTGGCGGCAGCCCTCGATGGCCGCCGACCCGGTGTCTCCGGAAGTGGCGCCCATGATCACGGCACGCTCCCCGCGCTTGGCCAGGAAGTGATCGAGCAGCCGGCCGAGCAGCTGCAGGGCGACGTCCTTGAAGGCCAGCGTGGGGCCATGGAACAGCTCGAGCAGGAAGTGGTTGGCGTCGAGCTGGTTGAGCGGTACCACGGCGTCATGGCTGAAGGTGGCGTAGGCATCGCGCACGATGCCGCGGAAGGTCTCGTCATCGATCTCGCCGTTGACGAACGGCTTCATGACACGAAAGGCGATCTCCGCATAGGAGAGCCCCGCCATGGCCTCGAGCGCCTCGGCCGAGAGCTGGGGGACCTCCTCCGGTACGTAGAGGCCGCCGTCACTGGCCATGCCGGTGAGCACGACCTCTTCGAAGGAGAGCGCGGGCGCCTGCCCGCGGGTGCTGATATAGCGCATGGCGTTATTCCTGCTCATCCAGCGATTCCACACGGATCCGCGTTACCGGCCCGGCGATATCGGCCATGGATTCGATATGACGGATCGCCTCGTTCATGTTCTTCTCGCGGGTGCGATGGGTCAGCAGAATGATCGGCACCAGTTCGCCTTCGGTGGCCTCCTTCTGCACCAGGGCCTCGATGGAGATGCCCTGTTCGGCGAGGATCGTCGCCACCCGTGCCAGCACGCCGGGACGGTCGACCGCCAGCAGGCGCAGGTAATAGGCGGTAACGATGTCCTCCATGGGCAGGATCGGCATGCTGCCGTCGTCGTCACCGATGCCGATGAAGGCGAGATAGGGCACCCGGTAGTGATGGTCGGTGGCGATGTCGCGGGCTACGTCGAGCAGGTCGGCGACCACCGCCGAGGCGGTCGGCTCCGCCCCGGCACCGGCACCGTAGTAGAGGGTCGGCCCTACGGCATCGCCCATGATGGCGATGGCGTTCTTGACCCCATGCACGTTGGCCAGCAGGCGCTCCTTGGGGATCAGCGTCGGATGCACGCGCAGCTCGAGGCCCGCATCGGTACGCTTGGAGATGCCCAGGTGCTTGATGGTGTAGCCAAGGTTGTCGGCCTGCTCCACGTCGTCGAAGGTGACCCGGGAGATGCCTTCGGTGTAGGCCTTCTCGAACTGCAACGGCACCCCGTAGGCGATGGAGGCGAGGATGGTCAGCTTGTGGGCTGCGTCGATGCCCTCCACGTCGAAGGTCGGGTCCGCCTCGGCATAGCCCAGCGCCTGGGCCTCGGCCAGCACGTCCTCGAAGGCACGTCCTTCACTGCGCATGTGCGTCAGGATGTAGTTGCCGGTGCCATTGATGATACCGGCCACCCATTCGATACGGTTGGCACCCAGGCCCTCGCGCAGCGACTTGATCACCGGAACGCCACCCGCCACGGCACCCTCGAAGGCGACGATGACGCCCTGCTCGTGGGCGGCGTGGAAGATCTCGTTGCCATGCACGGCGATCAGCGCCTTGTTGGCTGTCACCACGTGCTTGCCGTTGGCAATGGCCGTCAGCACCAGCTCGCGGGCCAGCTCATAGCCTCCGACCAGCTCCACCAGAACATCGATATCGGGGTTGCGGGCCACCTCGAAGACATCCGTGGTGGTCTTGATACCGGTGAGGTCACACTCCGGGTTCAGGCTGCGATGTGCCACCTGTTCAATGACGATCGGACGGCCCGCACGCCGCGCAATCTCGTCGGCATTGCGCGTCAGCACGTTGAATGTGCCGCCGCCGACGGTCCCTAGACCACAGATTCCCACTCTCACCGGTTTCAATGTCCCGCTCCCCTGTTGTGTATCAATGTCACTGATTGGTTCAGTGCCTGTCAGCCCTCGAGGCCTAGCATTGCGGCCAGGCGATCGGCGGGCACATAGCCCGGCACCATGCGGCCATCGGGCAGCACAATGGCCGGTGTACCCTGTACGCCGATTTCCATGCCGAGATGATACTGTGCCTCGACCGGATTGTCGCAGTCGCCGACACTCGACAGGGCTTCCTCGCGCTTGACCGCCGTCATCGCTTCGCTGCGATTGTCCGCACACCATATCTGCTGTAACTCGCGGGCGCCCTGCCCATCCATGCCGACACGCGGAAAGGCGAGGTAGTGCACCTCGATGCCCATGGCGTTGAGGTCGGGCACCTCTTCATGAAACTGGCGGCAGTAGGGGCAGGTGGTATCGGTGAAGACGACGATCTCTGCCCGACTCTCGCCGGTGCCGCGAAAGATGACCCGCTCGCCCTCGGCCACGTCGGCCAGGCGCGCCACCCGCTCGTCGTTGCGGGACTGCTCGGTCAGGTTGACCAGCCCCTGGTCGCTGTTCTCGTAGAGGTCGCCGACCAGAAAGTATTGCCCTTCCACATCGCTGTAGAAGGATTCACCGGTCTCCAGGCGCACCTGATAGATACCCTCCATGGGAGTGTCACGGATACTGGCCACCGGCATGGGCTGGCCTCCCACCTGAAGGCGCTCAGCCAGCAGAGCCGCGTCGCCCGCCAACGCGCTTGCGGGCAGGGACAGGGCGATCAAGGGTAGCGACAGGGCAATCAGGGTGCTGGCGATACGGCGTGGTAGAGCGATCATGAGTCAGCCTCGAGGATGATGGTCGGCGTGCAGGGCTTCGAGTCGTGCCTGCGCGACATGGGTATAGATCTGAGTGGTCGACAGGTCGCTGTGACCGAGCAGCAGCTGTACGACACGCAGATTGGCCCCATGATTCAATAGATGCGTCGCGAAGGCGTGCCGCAGGGTGTGGGGCGACAGTGGTCGCGTGATCCCGGCGGTCCGGGCATGAGCCTTGATGCGATGCCAGAATGCCTGCCGCGTCATGCAGTTATCACCTCGACCGGGAAAAAGTGCTGGACGAGTGATATCGGCAATCAGCGCCCCGCGGGCCGTGCGTAGATAGCGTGACACCCAGTGTACGGCTTCTTCCCCCAGGGGGACCAGCCGGTCCTTGTCCCCTTTCCCGCGCACACGCAGTACGCCCTGGCGAAGATTGACTGCATCCACGGTCAACCCCACCAGCTCCGAGACGCGCAGCCCGCAGCCGTAGAGCACTTCGAGCATGGCCCGGTCACGCAGGCCCAGGTCCGTCGAGAGATCGGGGGCGGCCAGCAGGCGCTCCACCTCCGCCTCTTCAAGGGTATCCGGCAGGTTCGGCCGCACCCGCGGCAGGCGCACGTCCGCCAGCGGATCGCGGTCGGTGCGCGACTCGGACAGCGCCCAGCGATAGAAGCTACGCAGGCTGGAAAGCAGCCGGGCATTGCTGCGCAGACGATAACCCGCTGCTCGCCGCTCGTCGAGCCAGGCCGGTAGCGCGGCATCGCCGGGGGCAAGCAGGGAGCCACCCGTTTCCCCCAGGCGCTCGACCCAGGCCGCAAGGTCATGACGGTATGCCGTCAGCGTGTGATCGCTCGCCCCCCGCTCAAGCCACAGCGCGTCGAGAAAGGTGTCGATCAGTACATGAGATTCATCGGCGTGCGACATGCAGGCTCTCCCCGACGCTGACGGACCTAATGCAACGAAACCCCGCCCCGCACAAGCGGTGACGGGGTTTCGCAGGAGGCGCACGCTCGGGTGCGCCGTCGGCCAGCTGGATTTAGCCCAGCTTTTCCTTGATGCGGGCAGACTTGCCGCTGCGGTCGCGGAGGTAGTAGAGCTTGGCCTGACGCACGTCGCCGCGGCGCTTGACGCTGATGGAGTCGACCAGCGGGCTGTAGGTCTGGAAGGTACGCTCGACGCCGACACCGTGAGAGATCTTGCGCACGGTGAAGGCGGAGTTCAGGCCGCGGTTGCGCTTGCCGATCACCACGCCTTCGAAGGCCTGAAGACGCTCACGGTTGCCTTCCTTGACCTTGACCTGAACGACAATGGTGTCGCCCGGAGCAAAAGCCGGCACTTCCTTGCTCATCTGCTCGTTTTCAAGCGCCTGGATCACCTTGTTCTTGCTACTCATGACATAACTCCTCGATAACATGGCTTCACCGCCTTGGTGGCGAAGCGTGATCCCGGCGCTCGAATATGGCTCGAGAGCGCGGGAAATGATGGGTGACGCAGGTCCGCGAGCTCAATGCGAGTCAGCGTCCTGCACCTCCGCTCCGTCAACCGGGTAGACAGGCTACCTAGTAGACAGCGCGTATTCTTCGATGAACTCCTCGAGCAGCGCCTGCTGCTCTCGACTCAACGTCCTGCCCTCGAGCAGATCGGGCCGCCTCAGCCAGGTCCGCCCCAGCGACTGCTTGAGCCGCCAGCGCCGGATCTCGCCGTGATGCCCGCTGAGCAGCACATCCGGCACCCGCCGCCCGTCGATCACCTCCGGGCGTGTGTAGTGCGGGCAGTCCAGCAGCCCCTCGTTGAAGGAGTCCTCCACTGCGGAATCCTGATGCCCCAGCACGCCGGGGACCAACCTTGCCGCAGTATCGATCAGCACCATGGCCGGCAGCTCGCCGCCACTGAGCACATAGTCGCCGATCGACCACTCTTCATCGATGTCGCTCTCTACCACGCGCTCATCGATGCCTTCGTAGCGCCCGGCCACCACCACCAACGGTGGGCCCGAGGCCAGTTCTTGCGCACCCTGCTGATCGAGCCGGCGCCCCTGGGGCGACAGATAGATCACACGTGGCTGCTGCCCGGTTGCCACAATAGCCCGATCGCGGGCGGCATGAATGGCCGCACGCAGCGTGTCGACCTTCATCAGCATGCCGGGGCCACCCCCATAGGGGCGATCGTCCACGGTGCGATGTCGGTCGGTGGCATAGTCGCGCGGATTGTAGAACTCCAGCGCCACACGCCCCTGGCTGACTGCCCGACCCGTCACGCCATGCTGAGTGATGGCATCGAACATCTCGGGAAACAGCGACACCACGCCAACCCACATGGACAAACCCCGTGAGGTCGCTTCATCCGTCAAAACGCCGGATCCCAGTCCACGGTCATGGTCCCAGCGGCCAGGTCCACCTCGACGATCACCTCGTCGGGTAAATAAGGCAGCAGGCGTTCACGATCGTCGATGGCCGGCGGCTCCCCTTCCGGGTCGCCCTTTACCACCAGCACATCGTTGGCCCCGGTCTCGAACAGGTAGCTGACGCGCCCCAGCACCTCGCCTTCACGGGTCGCTACCACCAGCCCTTCCAACTGATGCCAGTAGTAATCGCCGCGGGGCAGGCCGGGCAGTGCCGACTTGGGCAGCAGGATCTCGGCACCGGCCATGGCTTCCGCAGCCTCGCGACCGTCGACGCCCTCCAGCAGCGCGACCAGGCCCTTGCCGTGCCGACGGCCCTGCAACAGGCGATGACGGGTCAGGGCGGTGCCCTGCCGCAGCACCCACTCGGGATACTCCAGAATGCCGTCCATCGGGCTCGTGTGGGAGTAGACCTTGAGCCACCCCTTGACGCCATAGGGACTGGTCAGCTTGCCCAGCACCACATGGTCGTTCAACTCGATGCGTTCGGCTTGCTCACTCATGACGTCACCGCAAAGCGACAGGCTCAGGCCTGCTTACGGGCTTCCTTGACCAGCTCTGCCACGCGATCGGACAGCTGGGCACCCTGGCTCTGCCAGTGAGTGACGCGGTCCAGATCGACGCGCAGACGCTCTTCACCGCCACGGGCGATGGGGTTGAAGAAACCCAGACGCTCGATGAAGCGGCCATCGCGCGCATTGCGCGAATCGGTCACGGTCAGATGATAGAAGGGACGCTTCTTGGCGCCACCACGTGCCAGACGAATGGTAACCATGGCGTTAACTGTCCTTCAGTTGAGGTTACGTTTAATACCGATGCGTGACGACCCCGGCTAACGGCCGGATGCCGACATACTGCCCCGGAAGCGGGCCACCAGGCCAGCCTCCGCGTCATTCGGTCACTGTTGCTTATCAAGCGTGCAGCCGGACAGATGTCCGGTCCTGCCATGAAGACGCAGCATTCTACGGAAATCAGCCCGTCTTGGAAAGCCCGACCGACAATCCTTTTGCCGCCCAGCGGCCGATACCGGCTCAGCGACGGGGGAACCCGCCCGGGCCGCCCATGCCACCAGGGCCACCCATACCGCCCATACCCCCCGGGCCGCCGGGACCACCGCCGCCCATCATGCCCGACATGCCGCGCATCATCTTCTGCATGCCGCCCTTCTTGCCTGCCTTCTTCATCATCTTCTGCATCTGCTTGTGCTGCTTTAGCAGTCGGTTGAGATCGGGCACCTGCAGGCCGGCACCGGCGGCGATGCGCCGCTTGCGCGAACCGTTGATGATCTCGGGGCGCTGACGCTCCTTGGGTGTCATGGAGTTGATCAGGGCCTCCAGCTTGCCCAGCTCCTTCTCAGGTCCGGGGCCCTGGGCCATCTCGGCCATCTGGCCCATGCCGGGCAGCTTACCGAGCAGCCCGCCCATGCCGCCCATCTTCTTGAGCTGCTGGAGCTGGTCGCGGAAGTCCTCGAGGTCGAAGCCATCCCCCTTCTTGACCTTCTTCGCCAGCCGCTCGGCCTTGTCCTTGTCGACGGTGCGCTCGGCCTCCTCGATCAGCGACAGCACGTCGCCCATGCCGAGGATGCGCGAGGCCACCCGATCCGGGTGGAAGGGCTCCAGGGCGTCGACCTTCTCCCCCACGCCCATGAACTTGATCGGCTTGCCGGTGATGTGACGCACCGACAGCGCGGCGCCGCCTCGGGCGTCGCCATCGGCCTTGGTCAGGATAACCCCGGTCAGCGGCAGTGCCTCGTGGAACGCCTTCGCCGTATTGGCCGCATCCTGGCCCGTCATGGCATCGACCACGAACAGGGTTTCCTGCGGCTGGCAGACCCGGTGCAGCTCGGCGATCTCGGCCATCATCGCCTCGTCGATGGCCAACCGGCCGGCGGTATCGACGATCACCACGTCATGGAACTGAATCTTGGCGTGCTTGAGCGCGGCCTCGGCAATGGCAACCGGCTTCTGGTCAGAGCGGGAGGGAAAGAAGTCGACCGACACCTCGGCGGCCAGTGTCTCCAGCTGGTCGATGGCTGCCGGGCGGTAGACGTCGGCGGAGACCACCAGCACCTTCTTCTTCTCGCGCTCACGCAGGTAGCGCGCCAGCTTGGCCACCGAGGTGGTCTTGCCTGCGCCCTGCAGGCCGGCCATCAGGACAACGGCAGGCGCCCCCTTGAGCGAGAGCCCCTCGTTCGCCTCGCCCATGGTCGCTTCCAGCTCCTGCTGGACGATCTTGACGAACTGCTGCCCCGGGGAGAGGCTCTTCGACACTTCCTGCCCTACGGCACGCTCGCGCACGCGTTCGATGAAGTCCTTGACCACCGGCAGGGCGACGTCGGCCTCGAGCAGGGCCCGGCGCACCTCGCGCAGGGTATCCTTGATATTGTCCTCGGTCAGGCGCGCCTGACCCTTGATGGACTTGAGCGTCTGCGAAAGCCGCTCGCTGAGATTCTGAAACATGGGCCACTCCGGCTACGATACTGGCAGGGCTGGCAACCCGCCCGGCGTCGCTGTGATTGTTGTCGTGCGACGATCGGTCACGCTCGCCAGGCATCTCGCATTGCCCGCAATACTGTAAAACAGTCGTTGAAACTAGCGGTAGAGAGTTATTGACGCAGAATTATACGCCTTGTGGCCGCCAGTCTCCATGGAGCTGGCAGCCATAGCTGTGCGGCGCTGCACGGATTGGGTATAGTGATGTCGGCAAAAACCTTTTCCTCCTTCGAGATGCATTGACGCCGCCAACGGCGCACGGATGACAACTGAATGCAGGCGCTTCCTCTGGCTATCATGGCCCTCATCCTCTATCTGGGTGCTGCCTCCTGGCAGGGACTCACCCTGCTGCGCAGGGTGCCGCAGCGCCCCGTACTGGTCCGCGCCCTGGGCCTGCTGGGCCTGTTATTCCATCTGCCTGTTGCACTCAAGCTGATTGACCAGAGCCCCGGCCTGCTGCCAGGCCTGTCGACCAGCGCAGTCTTCCTGACGGCGATCATGGTCCTCCTGCTGCTGGCGGTGAGCCTGGCCAAGCCGGTTCTCAATGTAGCGATAGGTCTATTCCCCCTGTCCGGCCTGGCCCTGCTGCTGGCAGTCGGCGTGCCCAGCCCCGAGCGCACCGGCGGCATGACGCCGGGCATCGCCCTGCACGCCATCAGCTCGGCGCTCGCCTTCGCCGTAATGGCGATTGCCGCCTTCCAGGCGGTCCTGCTGGGGCTGCAGAACCAGGCGCTGCGCCACCACCACACCCGTGGCGTGGTACAGGTGCTGCCGCCACTGACCACCATGGAGCGGGTGCTTTTCGAGCTGATCTGGGCTGGCATGATCCTGCTGACCTTATCCATCGTCAGCGGCTTCATTTTCGTCGAAAGCATGTTCGCCCAGCATCTGGCACACAAGACCATCCTTGCCCTGGCTGCCTGGGTGATCTTTGCCATTCTCTTGATCAGTCATCACATTCTGGGCTGGCGCGGCATGCGAGCCGTACGCTGGACGCTGGGCGGTTACTCAGTGCTGTTGCTGGCCTATTTCGGTAGCAAATTCGTGCTGGAGGTCATCCTTCAACGCACCTAATCGCCTGCCAGGCGGAAGTCGCCTTGACAGTGACGGGCCGAATCCCTAAAAACGTGGCTGACACGTCAGCGAGGACCCTTCGACTTGAGCGACGACTTCCCTTTGGGATTGCTGTTCGGCCTGCTTTTCCTACTTATCTGTCTTTCTGCCTTCTTCTCCAGTTCCGAGACTGGCATGATGTCGATCAACCGCTACCGGCTGAACCACGAGGCCAACAGCGGGGACAGCCGTGCCCGCCGCGTGATGCGACTGCTGGCCAGACCGGATCGACTCATCGGCGTGATCCTGATCGGCAACAACCTGGTCAACAACCTGGCCGCCGCCATCTCCACGGTGCTTGCCATTCACTTCTTCGGTGATGTCACCGGCCCCGCCATCGCCCCCCTGGTCCTCACCATCGTGATCCTGATCTTTGCCGAGGTCACGCCCAAGACCTATGCCGCCATCAAACCCGAGCGCATCGCCTACCCCGCGTCACGCGCCCTGGAGCCCCTACTCAAGCTGCTCTATCCGCTGGTCTGGCTGGTCAACGTCATCTCCAACAACCTGCTCAAGCTGCTGGGGGTCAAAAGCATCGAGGGTGGCGGCGAGAGCTTGACCCGCGACGAGCTTCGCACCGTTGTACACGAGGCGGGCACCTTGATCCCCCATCGCCACCAGGCCATGTTGCTGTCGATTCTCGACCTGGAGAACGTGACGGTGAACGACATCATGGTCCCCCGCCACGAGGTGGTGGGTATCGACCTGGACGATGACCTGCCGGCGATCCTTACCCAGATCCGCACCAGCCAGCATACGCGACTGCCGATCTACAAGGGGGACATCAACAACATCATCGGCATGCTGCACCTGCGCAATGCCGCGCGCTTCCTATCCCGGGACGAGGTGACCAAGGCCTCCATCGTCCAGGAGGCACGGGAACCCTACTTCATCCCCGAATCGACCCCACTGCACACGCAGCTGCTCAACTTCCAGAAGCAGAAGCGACGAATCGGCATCGTGGTGGACGAGTACGGCGACGTGGAAGGGCTGGTGACGCTGGAGGACATTCTCGAGGAGATCGTCGGCGAATTCACCACTGACGTGGCGGGCCAGGACCAGGATATCCATCGCCAGGATGATGGCAGCCATGTGATCGACGGCACGGCCAACATCCGCGACATCAATCGGATGCTGGGCTGGCAGCTGCCCACCGATGGACCCAAGACCTTGAATGGGCTAATTCTCGAACATCTGGAAGCCTTCCCCGACGGGCCCGCCTGCCTTCAGATCGGCAGCATCCGCATGGAGATACTCGACGTGCAGGACAACCTGATCACCGGGGCACGCTGCTGGCCGCAACCCTCGCGAAGTGTCCGCCGCCGCCAGGAGTGATCAGCTCTTGCCTGAGCCCTTGCTGTCCAAATCCTTGC
This sequence comes from Halomonas sp. ANAO-440, assembly GCF_019915905.1. Lineage (NCBI taxonomy): Bacteria > Pseudomonadati > Pseudomonadota > Gammaproteobacteria > Oceanospirillales > Halomonadaceae > Halomonas > Halomonas sp. ANAO-440. Next base: position 191,975 of record NZ_JAHXBV010000008.1, read on the forward strand.
TACCCGAATCCTTGCTGCCCAGCCCGTGGCCAACAGAGCAGGCCCAGTCGTCGGCCTCGGCCTTGAGCGCCCGCACCCGGGCTTCCATCCTGTCGCGCCGAGCCAGGCGGGGTGACACCGGCTCGCCGAAATAGAGCGCCACACGGGCCCTGAAACGGCGGGGGCGCTTGGAAAGGGCCGGCCCATCGCAGTGGGACGTCCAGGAGCCCCAGAGACCCGCCAGGCCCGCCGGAATCACCGGCACCGGATCCCGCGCCAGGATCGTCTCCAGTCCGCGGCGAAAGGCATGCACCTCGCCGTCCGGTGTCAGCCGCCCCTCGGGAAACAGCATCACGACCTCGCCGTTGCGTAGCGCACGACTCACTTCTTCCAGCGCGCGTCGCACGCTGCCGGGATCATGCCGGTCGGAGTCCACCGGTATCGCTCCCACCAGACGGAACAGCCAGTTGAGCCAGGGGGAGTCGTAGATCGGCCGGTCCATGAGGAAGCGCAGCGGCCGAGGGCTGGCACCGCCGACCACCAGCGCATCCATGAAGCTGACGTGATTGCATACCACCAGCGCCGCCCCCTTGGCCGGTATGAAGCGACGACCCCGGAAGCGCAAGCGGTAGAGGCAGTGAATGAGCAGATAGATCAGCCGCCGAATGATCGGTCGCGGCGCGCGGGCGACACGCCAGGCACCCGCCGCCATCAGGGTGCCGAAGAGCCCGAGAAAGGCCAGGTTCACGCGATACCGGACCTGTTCCTGAGGCCGGCAAGGATGGTGACCAGCAGCTGATCGAGCAGTTCGCCGACCTCGAGCTGCTGCCCCTGCCAGTACCCCAGCCGCTCATTGAGCCCAAGCTGCACCAGGCCGTGAACGCTGCCCCACAGGGTACGCCCCAGCCGGCGCGCCTCCAGGTCGCCCAGCGCCGGCTGGTACTCCTTGAGACTCGCCTCGACGCGCAGGAATAGGGCCTCGATCATGTCGGACTGGCGCTGATCGAGTTCGCCCTCCTGGGCCAGCGGATAGTCGAACAGCAATTGCCAGCGATAGGGTTCGCGCTGGGCAAACTGCCAGTAGGCGAGCGCCAGGGCGTTGAGCTGGCGCTCGGGAGAGGCGCCCTCGGTCAAGGGCTCGATCACCATGCGCAGGCGCCCCAGGGTCTCGATGTTCACATGCTGCAGCAGGTTGCCGAAACTGCCGTAGAGCTTGAGCAGGGTGCTTGGCGCACAGCCGACCTCACGCGCCAGGGCGCGCAGCGACAGCGTATGTACGGGGTTGCCCTGCAGCCAGGCATCGCTTGCCGCCATGACTTGGGCATGTAGCGCTTCGGGCGCATGCTGTCGGGGACGGGCCATGAATTCCTCGCAGGGCGATGATCAAATCGTAAGCATGGCATGGCGCCTGCCATGCCTCGCGTGGCTTAGGATAGCGCACATCGAACACTGTTTTCGACCATTACGCATCAAGCCCTTTTCAGTCCCGTTCGACTTGGCTACCCTGAGTGCCCCGACTCGCGGAGAAACCATGGCCGGTCGACTCTTCATTCCCACCCTCGATCTCGCTCGACTGCTGCCTGACCTGTGCCATGACGCCCCACTGATCACCGCGGCCAACCTGTCACCACGACGGCCCGTATCGCAGATTCGCCTCGAAGGCGGCAGCGTTCGGCTGTCGCCAGTCTTCTGGGGCCTGACGCCACCGTGGTTGACCGTACTCGACCATGCCCCTCACTGCGCGCGCGCCGAATCGCTGGAGTCGCGCCACATGTTTCGCGAAGCCTTTGCCGCGAGACGCTGCCTGGTTCCGGTGGGTGGCATCTACGTCTGGAAGCCTCAGCCGCGTTTCAAGCAGCCCTTCCTGATCACTCGGGTCGACCGTGGCCCCCTGCTGCTGGCCGGAGTATGGTGCCGCTATCACACCAGCCTGAGCGAACATGCTGACTCCATGGCCTTGATCACCGTGGCCGCCAGCGACCCTCTTGCGCCACTCAGCGATAGGCTGCCAGCAATCATTGACGCCGATGATGCCGCCTGCTGGCTCGACCCGCAGACGCCACTTCCGACAGCCAAGGCCCTGCTGCGTCCCGCCCCAAGGGAACTGTTGGGCGCTTTTCCGGTATCTAGACGAGTGAACGATCCCAAGAACCAGGACCCAGCCTGCGCGCATCCCACCGGGCCAATGCTGCGCTGGAGTGACCAGGAGATATGATGTCCAGTCTTGCTACTTCCCCCCAGGGCCAACGGCACTGGTCAAAACCATTCGCCGGGCTGCTGCTGGCCGGCGCGCTGCTGCACGGTGCGCTGCTGCCAACAGCCGCCGCCGAGACCGCTGAGCAGGCCGCCGAGGCCGCCATTGATGAGGTCGTTACTCCACGGGTCAGCCCCCACGATACACGGGACTACCGGGTGTTGACGCTGGAGAATGGGCTCACCGCGCTGCTGGTGAGCGACCCTGACGCCGACCGGGCGGCCGCTTCGATGAACGTGGGTGTCGGTAGCGCTCAGGACCCCGACGACCTCGCCGGGCTGGCCCACTTCCTGGAACACATGCTGTTCCTCGGCACCGAACCCTTTCCCGAAGCGGATGCCTACCAGGGCTATCTGCGTCGCCATGGCGGTAGCCACAATGCCTTCACCGCGCCACAGGACACCAACTACTTCTTCGACATCGAGCCCGAGGCCCTGACCGGGGCGCTGGATCGCTTCAGCCAATTCTTTCTGACACCGCTGTTCAACCCCGACCAGTTGGAGAGTGAGCGCAATATCGTGCACTCGGAGTACATGGCTCGTATCCGCGACGACGGGCGACGCGAACTCGACGTGCTCAACCAGGTGCTCAACCCCGACAACCCCACCGTCGGGTTCTCGGTCGGCAGCCGCGAGACACTCGATCCGCCCGAGGGAGAAGCATCGCTGCGTCAACGGGTGATCGACTTCTACGAGCGCTACTACGACGCCAACGTCATGCATCTGGCTCTGGTCGCACCGCACTCGCTGGACGAGCTCGAAGCGATGGTCATCGAGCGCTTCGCCGATATCGCCGACCGGGGGCTGGAGCGCCCGGTCATCGAAGAGCCGCTGGTGCGGGAAGAGAGCTTGCCCCTGAAACTGGAAATGCAGTCGGTCAGGGACAGCCGCCATGTACGCTTCATGTTCCCGGTGCCCGATTCCATCCAGTATTACGAGCACAAGCCCGCCGACTACCTGGCCCACCTGCTGGGCCACGAGGGGGAGGGCAGCCTGCTGGCGGTGCTTCGCGAAGCAGGACTGGCCGACGGGCTCTCCGCCGGCGTCGGCCGCAGCGACGAGCGCGATGCCCTGTTCACCGTCAGCATCAGCCTGACACCTGCCGGGGCCGAACGGCTCGACGAGATCGAGGCCACCCTGTTCGCCGCCATCGACCAGATCCGCGAGTCGAGCCTCGACGAGTGGCGCTACGACGAGCAGGCCCAACTGGCCGAACAGCAGTTTCGCTTCCAGCAGCATGGCTCGCCGCTACAGGGCGCCATGCGCCTGGCCATGAACCTGGCACGCTTCCCGGTCGAGGACGTGCAGTACGCCGCCTATCGCATGGACGGCTTCGACCGCGAGCTGGTCGAGCGCTATCTCGACGAGCTGCGCCCTGACCGGCTGCTGCGTCTCTACAGCGCCCCGGATGTCGAAGGCGAGCAGATCTCGCCCTGGTTCAATGCCCCCTGGCGTGAGGCCGGCGATACCGGCCCGGCGACGGCAGAACCCCTGGCCGGCCTGTCCCTGCCGGAACCGAATCCTTTCATCGCCGAGGACCTGACGCTGCTCACCGAACAGCATGAACGGCCCTCCCAAGTGCTGGACGAACCAAGCTTCGCCCTTTGGCACATGGCGGACGCCTCCTTCAACACGCCGAAGGTGGAGTGGCGCATCAGTCTGCAGCATCCGGCGGCCAACTCGGACCCAAGGCAGGCGGCGCTGGCCCACCTGCTGGCAGGCTGGCTGGATGACAGCCTCAACGAAGACTTCTATGCAGCCCGCCTGGCGGGCCACCATGCCGAGGCCTATGCGCATGCCCGCGGCATCACGCTCTCCTTTTCCGGCTGGCGCGATCGCCAGGACCGCGTCATGCAGCGCACCCTGGCTCAGCTACAGCAGGGCGAGATCAACGAGGCCAGCTTCGAGCGTGCGCGCTATCGCCTGCAGCGGGAGTGGCGCAACGCGCCCCAGGCCGCCCTCTTCCGCCAGGCCCATCGCACGTTGACCGAAGCCCTGGTACGGCCGCAGTGGCCCACCAACGATCTGCTGGAGGCCAGCCGAGACCTCGATGTCCAGGCACTGCGCGACTTCCGCGACGCCTTCCTCTCCGATCTGCACATGGAAGCCCTGGCCGTGGGCAACCTCGACGAAGAGCTGGCCATTCGAGAGGGGCGTCAGATCGCCGAGCTGCTGCAGCCTCAAGCCGCGAAGGAAGCGATACCCGACCTGACGCCGCTGCGCATCGTGAGTGACCTGCCGCCACTGCATCCGGTTACCTCGCGGGAGGAGTCACTGGTGCTGCGCTACCTGCAGGGCAGCGACCGCTCGCTCACGAGCCAGGCGCGCCTCGCTGTACTCGGCCAGGTGATCGATACCCCCTTCTACCAGCGCCTGCGCACCGAGGAACAGCTAGGATACGTGGTCAACGCCGGCTATTCGCCGCTGCTCGACGCACCGGGCCTCAGCCTGCTGGTGCAGTCGCCGGATACCCCCAGCGACGAGATCCTGACGCATATCGACGCCTTCCTGGACGCCTTTGGCGAGCGACTGGGCGCGCTGGAGGACGACGAGCTGGCGGCGTACCGCCAGGCGGTCCATGACAACCTGCTGCAGCGCGACACCAGCCTTTCGGGGCGTACAAACCGGCTCTGGCGCGCGCTGTCTTTCGGAGACACCGACTTCGACCGTCGCGAACGCCTGGCCGCACGGGTACTCGACGTCAGCGCCGATGAGCTCCGCCAGGCCTGGCCTGAGCTGCGCGAAGGCGCCACCGCCACCATCAGCCATGATCCGGGCGACGAGCCCAGCGACGTGGCCGACCTGACCCGGCACCTGGAACCGATGCCCGAGGCCGACGACTGACCCGTTCGGCTCCAATCATCGACTCAACGACAGCACCTCAACGACAGCACCTCAACGACAGTGCCCGGCCATTGGCCGGGCACTGTTGCTTCATGGTTTCGTTCCGGAGAAGACTAGCCGAAGGCCTGGGGCGGCATCATCGCCTCCACATGCATCACCAGCTCCTCCAGCACCTGGCGGTCGCGATCGCTCAGCGCCACCTGATTGAGCCGTTCGATCTCCCGGGCAAAGTCTTTCAAGGTAAAGCCGGAGACCGCCGAGTCGTTCATGCGCTCCCAGCGGAAGGCTTCCCAGCGAACCAGCTCTTCACTGGAAAGCGTCTCCGGAAAGCTGCGGGCTCGATAGCGGAAGAGCATCTCTTCCAGCCGCCCATCCTGAAAGGCGAATCGGGCATCCACCAGATCCCAGGGGTCGGTATCGCGCACTCGCTGCATCTGCTGGCGATCGGCTGGCGAGAAAAAACCGCCAGAGTAGATCATCAGATCAGGATCCTGCGGCCCTTCGGGAGGGGGAGCCGCGAAGGCCTCCACGGCCTTGCTCGCCGCATCGGCGCTGCCGGCCAGGCGCTTCCAGTGTGTACGACAGGCGGCCAGATCCAGCCCCAGTCGCTCGACGATATCGCCATACTCGCCCTGCCGGGGGCCATCCACATCCTTCAAGGCCGACGCCGGCAGGATCACCGGACTGCGGTTTATGTGAATCACCTTGAGCGGAATACGCGCCTCACCCTCGGCCAGGTCGTCGTTGCTGACGAAGATGCGCTGACGAATCTGCTCGGCGCTCAGGGTCAGCAGCGGTTCAGGATCGACCGAGAGGTCATAGACGATCACCCCATTGGGGTTGGTGGGGTGTTCGGCAAGCGGGATCACCAGTGCGCTGCAGCCACGGCTCGCCGGGTAGCGGCGCGAGATGTGCAGTACCGGCTTGCGGCCGGGCACGTCGAGACGACGCGCCACTTCACGCTTTTTGCGCAGCGCAAACAGGTGATCGAAGAGACGCGGATTGCAGCCTCTGAGCAGCTTCGCCAGGGCAATAGTGGCACGCACGTCGGCGACAGCATCATGGGCGCCTTCATGGGCGATGCCATTGGCAGCGGTCAGGTCCTCGAGCCGAAAGCTGGGGCTGCCATCCTCGCGACGCGGCCACTCGATGCCGGCCGGTCGCAGGGCGTGGAAGGCACGCACGGCATCGATCAGGTCCCAGCGGGAATTGCCGTTCTGCCACTCCCGGGAATAGGGGTCGAGCAGGTTGCGATAGAAGAGGCAGCGGCTGATTTCGTCGTCGAAACGCAGGCTGTTGTAGCCCAGGGCGCAGGTGCCGGGCTCGCTCATCAGAGCATGGACGCGTCCCGCGAACTCGGCTTCCGGCAGCCCGCGACGGCGCGCCTGCTGTGGGGTAATGCCGGTGATCAGGCAGGCCTGGGGGTGCGGCAGATAATCGTCAGCAGGCTTGCAGAAGAGTTCGACGGGCTCGCCGATTTCGTTGAAGTCGGCGTCGGTGCGAATGGCAGCGAACTGCGAGGGTCGATCGCGACGCGGGTCGGCGCCGAAGGTCTCGTAGTCGTGCCAGAGAAAGGTCATCGGGGCGGCATCGGGCTTCGCCATGGGCGCGGTGTCTCCTGACTCTGCGTCGCTGAGTGGCACAGCCTAACACAGCCTCGCCGATGCCTCAGCCAGGCTTAAAACGTCCAGCCTGCGCTCGGTGCTAGCAGCGCTCGACTACGAACTGCGCGGCAGGGTGACGTTGAGCTCCAGCACAGAGCAGTTGTCCTCGCTGTCCAGGCTGATATTGATGGCATCGTCATCCACCTGGACATAGCGTCGAATCACCTCCAGCAGCTCCTTCTCCAGCATCGGCATGTAATCCGGCTGGCCGCGCTGGCTGCGCTGATGGGCCACGATGATCTGCAGCCGCTCCTTGGCGACCGACGCGGACTTCTTGCGTTCACGCTTCAGGAATTCGAGCAACTTCACCGGCGACCTCCTCCGAACATGCGGCTCAGCAGACTCTTCTTCTGAGTTTCGTGGAAGCGCAGCGGCACCTCCTCCCCGAGAAGACGCGAGACGGTATCAGCATAGGCCTGGCCCGCGTCGCTGTTGTCGTCATGGGTGACCGGGACCCCCTGGTTGGAGGCACGCAGCACCGCTTCCGACTCCGGGATCAGGCCGAGCAGGTCAATGGCCAGGATCTCGCGAATGTCGTCGAGGTTGAGCATGTCACCATCGTCGACGCGGGCCGCGTTGTAACGGGTGATCAGCAGATGCTCCTTGATCGGATCCTCGCCACGCTCGGCCCGGCGGGTCTTGGATGCCAGCAGCCCCAGGATACGATCGGAGTCGCGCACCGATGACACCTCGGGGTTGGTCACCACGATCGCCTCGTCGGCGTAGTACATGGCCAACTGGGCTCCACGCTCGATGCCGGCAGGCGAATCGCAGAGGATATAGTCGAAATCCTTGCTCAGGGTCTCGAGTATCTTTTCCACCCCTTCCGAGGTCAGGGCATCCTTGTCGCGGGTCTGCGAGGCCGGCAGGATATGCAGGTTGTCGACGCGCTTGTCGCGGATCAGTGCCTGATTGAGTCCCGCCTCCCCCTGGATCACGTTGACCAGGTCGTATACCACGCGACGCTCGCAGCCCATGATCAGGTCCAGGTTACGCAGCCCCACGTCGAAGTCGATGACGACAGTCTTGTTGCCTCTCAGGGCCAAGCCGGTGGCGATGGCCGCTGCACTGGTTGTCTTTCCGACCCCACCCTTGCCTGAGGTCACTACGATAATCTTGGCCAAGTTGTCCTTCCTATGGATGACGGTGAAAACGGAAAACGATGAAAAGCGGCGTCACCAGGCGCAAGCCGCCGGTCAACCGAGTGAGGTTATCCCCAACTGGGCATCACAGAGCTTGACCTGAACCGAGGTTCCCAGCAGTTGAGGGTCGATATCCTCAAGGCGCTTGTAGTTGCCGGCAACCGAAAGCAGCTCGGCACGGAGCTCGCGACAGAAGATACCGGCCATGGTATCGCCATGAATACCGGCCAGGGCGCGGCCACGCAGGGCGCCATAGACATGCACGCTGCCTGCGGCCAGCACCTCGGCACCGGCATTGACGGCACCGATCACTACCAGGTCCCCATCCGGGGCGGTAACCTGCTGCCCCGAGCGGACCGTGCCCCGATAGATACGCCCGCCGCTGGCCGTGCTGATCGGCTCCGGGGAGGGTTCCGGCACGTCAGGCGCCGGCTGAACCGTGGACACGCCCTCCAGCGTGCGCGCACGAGCGCCGTCGTTGGGTGGAAACCAGCCCAGCCCCAGCGCCCAGGCCGACTGTTTCACCGGGTCGGGGCCGCCGCGCACCGCTACCGGAAGCAGCTTGTGGGCCCGGCATACGGCACAGATGCGCTCCAGCGCCAGATGAGGCTCGTCGAGCTTCTCTACGCTGAGAACCACGGGGGTATGCTGAAAGAAGGCGGGGGACTGACTAAGCTTGCCGGAAAGCTGCTCTCTGATGCGTTCCGGGTCTGCACTGGCCAGTTCCATGACCGTCATTGGCAGCATGCCCCCCTTGAAGGTAAATGCCATGCTTGCCCTGTCCACTTTGAGGCTCATTGCCGGACTCCACTCGGGTGTTGTCGGGTCGTGGTCTAAAGCTAAGCGACTCCCTGCGACCCTGCAACTGATCATACGGCCAGCCGGGCCGGGATGACAGAGTCGCAGTTTGGCCACACTTGGCTGGGTGCAAGACTTTTCCCCAGCCGCGGCGCATGCTTAGATACATACATTAGACGAAAGATGCCGACCCGATAGCAATAAAACGGCTAGGCGCAGGCGCCTTGCTCTGCGCTCCTCACGCTTAGGATGCCCCATGCCCGGATTCCTTCGACGCCTGTTTGCCCCTCGCTGGAAGCACCACGATGCCCAGGTCCGACGCCTGGCCGTTGACAAGCTCGACCCATCGCGCCCAGACCAGCGTGAGGGCCTGGAGCGCCTCTGCCTCGACAGCGACCCGCGAGTTCGCCTGGCGGCGCTGGCGAGGATCGATGAGCCCGACACCCTGATTCGCCTGCTCGGCGAACAGCCCTATGCCCCGGAGCTGCATCGCCGCCTGATCGACATCATTACCGGCAAGACCGGCGGCATGACGCTGACCCGGCGCCTGCAGCTACTGGAAAACATCGACGACCGCGACCTGCTCTCCGCCATCGCCCTGCAGGGGGACAACCAGCAGCTCAGGCTGGCCGCTGTGGCACGCCTTGACGCGGAAGAGGACCTCATCCATCAGGCCTGCGAAAACGGAATTGCCGCCGTCCGCCACGCCGCTGCGGCACGGGTAACCAGCGAAGCCGGCCTACAACAGCTGGCCCAGAAGGCTCGCCGCGACCGCCAGGTCATGCGCCAAGCCAAAGAGCGCCTGAATCGTCTGAAAGCCGATGCCGCCTCCCTCACCGCCGAGCGAGAGAACCGCGAGGCCCTGCTGGCCAAGCTGGAAGCTCAAGGCCGCGCCCCATGGGAGCCGCTCTATGCCGGTCGATACCGACATCTGGCCAGGGAGTGGGAGTCGATGCCGGGGCTTCCCGATGCCAGCCAGGAGCGCCGCTACCAGGACGCCTGCCAGCGCTGCCGCAAGGTCATATCCGATCACGAGGCACGCGAACACGCCCATGCCCAGGCGGACCGCCGCCGCGAGCTGGCCACCGAGGCCCGCGAATCATTGCTCGAAGCGCTGGAGGAGAGCCTTGCCAGCCTACCCCGGGGGGATCTTCTCACCGAGCAGGATATCGCCAGTCTGCGCTCACAGAAGCTGCTGCTGGCCAACCGCTGGCAGACCCTCTCGGACCTGCATGTCACCGATGAAGGGCTGCGCGAACGCTATGACACCGTATTGGCCGACTATGACCGCGTCCTCACCGCCTGGGAGCGACTGAGCGCAGAGGCGTTCGAACTCGAAGCGGCCCTGAAGGAGCGGAATCCGGAACGCCTGGCGGCCAGCATCGAGGCCTGCCAGTGGCCCGAATCCCTGCCCCCCACGCCGCTGCTCGCCCGGGCCCGCCGCGAACTCGCTGGCTCGGAGAAAACGGACGTCGACATCGACACACGGCTGGAACAGTTTGCAGCCGACCTTTCACAATTGGAGCAGTTGCTCGACCGGGGCGCATTCAAGGGGGCCAGCCGCCTCCATCAGAGCCTCAGGCACCGTGCCGAATCGCTGCCTGACGAGCGACTCCAGAACCATCGGGCCACCCTCAAGCGTCTGGGCGCCAGGCTTGCAGAACTACGCGACTGGCGTGGCTTTGTTGCCGGCCCCAAGCGCGAGCAGCTCTGCCAGGCCATTGAGCAACTGGCCGAGACGCCATCGCTGACCGACGCAGAGCTCGACCGCCGGCACCGGCAACTGGTGCGGGACTGGAAGCTGCTGGGCGATGCCGCTGCCAATCGCCAGCTCTCGGAACAGTTTCGCGCGGCATCGGATCGTATTCACGAACGCCTGGCCCCCTGGCGCGACAGGCTACACGCCGAGCGCACAAGCAACCTCCAAGCCCGAACGGCTCTCTGCGAACAACTGGAAGCCTTGCTGGAAGCTCCCGCCGCAGACGCCGACCCGGACGCCTTGCGCCGCATCCGCGATCATGCCCGGGAGGAGTGGCGTCGCCACACTCCGGTCCCCAAGGAGCAAGCGGAAGCCATCGGGCGCCGGTTCGGACGCATTCGCTACGCACTTCAGGGGCTTATCGACCAGAGGGCTCGCGAAGTCGCCACTACCAAGCGACAACTGGTCGAAGACGCCCGCGCCCTGCTCGAGCGGCAGCTCCCGGCAGCCGCCCGGGCGGAAGAAGCCAAGACGCTTCAGCAGCGCTGGCGAGAGCTGGGCCGTGCACCGCGTGGCGAGGAGCAGACGCTGTGGCGGGAATTTCGCGAGATCTGCGACCAGATATTCGCGGCCCGTGAAGCCCAGCGGGATGACCGCACGCAGCGAGCTCGCCAGCGACTTGAGGAGATGCAGGCACTGATCGACCGACTCGACGCCTGGCAGCCGAGCCGCCATGCGGATAGCACGATCCTGGAACAGGCCATTGATGAGGCGTCGACCCTGGAGCCGCTGCCATCAGGACGGCGAACGGAGGGCATGCGACGCCGCTGGAGCGGCATCGTTCGAGCTCGGCGCGAACGACTCAACCGCCTTGCCGTGGCCGAGGAGATCCAGCGGTGGCAGACCTGCCAGCCCCTGGTCGACGCTCACCTGAAGGCCGACGCCAGGCTGCTCGAGGAGGGTACCGCCGAGGACGTGGCCATCCAGGACGGCTTCTCTCTCCCGGAGGACATGCGCACCGCCCATGAGCAGCGCAATGCCGCACGCCTTCACCCACCCTCCGACGCCGACGTGGCCGAGCAGCTGGCCCGGCTGCGCGTCCATCTTTCGCTGCTGGCCATGGGGCGAGTGAGCCAACATGACGAGCCGCTGCGCCTGGCCATACAGGTCGAGCGTCTCAACGAAGGGCTGAGTCGAGAACTCAGCCGTGCAGAAGAAGTGCGTATCGTGCTGCGCAATCTGCTGGCCACCGGCCCTGTCTCCCCGGACCAGTGGGCGCGTGAAGTGGGTGAACTCGACGCGCTGTTGACACGACTGACCCACCTACCGCCTCCCTGAGAGGGGCTGGACACCGCTGCCGGCTTGCTTTCGCAGCTGCAGATACGCAAACGGGAGGCAAAGCCTCCCGTAGCCGGATGACATTCTGGCGCCGTGGTGTCAGCCCATGAACTGGCCACCGTTGATATCGATATTGGCCCCGGTAATGAACCCCGCCTCCTTGTCTGCCAGGAACACGACCAGGCGTGCAATTTCCTCCGGCGTGCCATAGCGCTTGACCGGGATGGTTTCGCGGATCGCCTCGCGCACGTTCTCCGGTATCTTCATGATCATGTCGGTGGCGATGTAGCCCGGCGATACGGTGTTGACGGTAATTCCCTTGGTGGCGGTCTCCTGGGCCAGCGCCATGGTAAGGCCATGCATACCCGCCTTGGCAGCGGAGTAGTTGACCTGGCCAAACTGTCCCTTGCGGCCGTTGATCGAGGATATGTTGATGATGCGGCCGTATTTCTGGTCGAGCATGGTCCCGATGACACTACGGCAAGTATTGAAGACGCTGTTGAGGTTGGTGTCGATGACCTCGTGCCACTGCTCGTAGGTCATCTTCTTCATGGTGCCGTCCCGGGTGATCCCGGCACAGTTGACCAATACGCTCACGGGCCCGTGCTTTTCCTCGATCTCCTTGATTCCAGCCTCACACGCCTGGAAGCTGGTCAGGTCGACACCAGAAAGCGCTATGTTGTCAAAGCCGTCAGCCTTTTGGGTCTCAAGCCAGGTTTTCGCCTTCTCCGGGTTGTGATACCCGGCAACCACTTGATAGCCCGCTGAGGCCAGGCCGCGACATATTGCCGAGCCAATACCACCGGTTCCGCCGGTTACCCAGGCAACGGGTGCTGTTTGGGTCATATTCCACCTCCCTGATCATGACGCATACTTATGCAGAATGGCTTGACCTGAAGCAGCAGGCAAGCGGTAACAGGATGCTTCCTGAGGGGCGCCCCCTTCAAGCATCCTTTATGATTATGGACCCTTGAGCGACAAGTGCACGAACAACGACCACCCACTTGACATGGCGCAGAAAAAGCGTAGTATTCGCACCACGTTGATGCGGGGTGGAGCAGTCTGGTAGCTCGTCGGGCTCATAACCCGAAGGTCATCGGTTCAAATCCGGTCCCCGCTACCATCTTCGAAAAAACCGAGGCTTCCAAGCTTCGGTTTTTTATTGGACATCGTCACGATGACCGGTCATCGGTTCGCTTTCGATACCAATTCAGCGGTCTCCGCTACCAAATTTGAGAAAACCGAGGCCACAAGCCTCGGTTTTTTATTGAGCGTCATCACGATGACCGGTCATCGGTTCGCTTTCGATACCAATTCAGCGGTCCCCGCTACCAAATTCGAGAAAACCGAGGCCACAAGCCTCGGTTTTTTTATTGGGCGTCATCACGATGACCGGTCATCGGTTCGCTTCCTTTCGCCTCCTCGATCCGCTCTCAATTTTCCTTAAACGCTTCCTGAGGCAGCGCCAGGTCACGTGCGGCGAGGGCGATGCTGCGATCGTCGCCGCTGGTGCCACGGCAGAAGGTATCGCTGTAGAAGAGCCGGACCAGGTCGCGCTGGCGCAGCCGGCCCCGGCGCAGGTCATCGAGCCAGTGGCTAAGCTGTCCTGCCACCCGTCCACCGTCGTGTGCCACCAGCTTCTCGGCAGCACCGTCGCTCATCAGGGCGATGCCTGTCATGGCTGACATCGGCTCGCAGCCGTACTGTACCTGTTCGGTAGTCAGCCGATCGTCGACGAACAGCGTCTGGTTGGCAAACTCGCCCTTGCCCCGTTCACCCAGCGTGACAAGCTCGGGCGCCAGCGCGGGCTCGTCGCCCTCCGGGGATTCGATGGGCACCGCCCGCTCCAGCACGATCTCGCCATCACCCACCTTGAGCCACAGCAGCCTTTCGCGGCCCCCCAACGCCAGCAATAGCGTAGAGCGAAGGTCGCGCGCCGGGCGCAACCGTTCGGCGGCGCGGTCGAGCAGGCTTCCCGTGGCGTGGCGAACCAGAAGCTCGGCGAATTGACCAAGCGGCTCGCTCCCCGGCTCATCCTGACCATCGAGCAGCCAGGCGAGCTGGGGCTCCAGCGTGTCGGCCAGACGCAACATGGCGGCGACCAGTGTGCGCGCACCCACGTCCGACGCCGGCGAGCTACCCGCGCCATCGGCCACCACCAGCACGGGGCGCCAGCCAGCAGCAGCCCCAGCAGCATCCTGGCAGGGCTGCGGGGTTGGCGCTTCAAGATGCGCCAGCCCCGGCACCGCCGTGGCCAGGGCCGTCCAGGCCCCCTCCTGCCGCTCAGGTTCGGCGTGGCTCAGCTCATCGGGCATGAAGCACCTGCGAATCCGGCTTCGCGCTGGGCCTGGCAAGTTCACGGGGGCACTCACCGGCTTCCAGCTGCTGACGATACGTCGTCAAGGCGGCATGCCACTGCGGCAGTGTCGCGCGACGGCTCGGCGCGCTGGCACCCGCCGTGAAGGTGGTGACGAACATGTCGCGAATCGGCTCGGGCAGCTCGCGCCAGAGATCGTACCAGGCCCCCTGGGGCACATCGCGCTGGCCGTGTCCGTAAGCGAAGTTGCCGCGACGGAGATTGCGGACCGGGTCGTCGCCGCCGACGATATCGTAGGGGTGACGTCCCAGCATCAGGCACTTGAAGAGCACGATGGCCAGCGAGAACGCCTCGCTGCGGGGCGTGCGCACGATATCGCGGAAGGCGACGCCCTGATGCTCCTTGGGGGTCATGTCGGGGCTGCCCACCGGGCAGGGATAGAAGGTGCCGCCCATGCGCAGCTGGTAGCTGTCGCAGTCGATCAGCGTGACCTCCTGGGTCGAGGGCACGCAGAAGATATTGTTGAGGTTATAGTCGCCGATGCAGACGCCGGCGCGATGCAGCTGCTGGACGATCTCGACGAAGCGGATCAGATAATCGACGATCTGCCGGCGATCCAGCCCGGGGAAGTAGCGCTGATAGAGCAGCGCATGGGCCAGAAAGCCCATCCTGACGCCCCGGGCCCGATACATGGCGAAGCCGATCCAGCGGTGCTTGTCGTCGAAGACGCGGATCAGGGGCCAGCAGACGTCACGGGTCATGTGCGCATCGCGCAGTTCACGCATCGCCTCCACCTTGCGGTGCAGCTCGTCGCCACGCTTGTCGAGGACCTCGGGGTAGTACCACTTGACGATCACGTCGGGGCGCTCCTGAAGGGCGAATATCTCCCCTTCCCCGCCGCGCTCCAGGCGCTTGCCGAGCCGGCGCGTCTTGCCCAGCGAATCCGTCACGACCCTTGCCCGCAATGCCACTAGACCTCCTTCCCATCGACGCGTTGGGGCATGCTCAGATACTGTCCCAGCTGTCGGTCGGCGGTAGCCTGACCTGTTCGGTGGTAGAAGCCGAGGCGGAGACGCGGCTCATGCTGGCCGACAGCCAGAGGAAGAACTCGCGAAACTTCAAGCCGTCGAGCCGCTTGGCCGGACGCGTCGAGAAGGCGCTGAGCGCCTCGAGATCGGCCTCCTCGACCCCCACCGGCATCACCACCATCTTGCGCTGCTGCGCCAGGGAACGGGCCCTGGCCGATGCCGCCTGCCACTGGTCGGTGGGAACGCCATCGCTGATGACCACCAGCCAGGGCTGGTAGTAGGCGACACCAGCCTTGCGGTAGGCTGCCGTGCGCTCTTCCAATCGGTCCAGCGCCAGCTCCATGGCCGCCCCCAGCGGAGTGAGCCCGGATGCGGCGAAGTGGCGACACTGGGAGATGTTCATGGCGGTGGTGAACGGCAGCTGCTCGGTGACCTTGCCCCCCGCCGTGATGACGCCAAGCTCGACCGAACAGGCGGCCATGTCATCTTCCTTGATCGCTGAAATGAAGGCCTGGACGCCCGAGTTCAGCTCACGGATGGGCTGGCCGAACATCGAGGCAGAAGTGTCCAGCACCAGCATGCAGGCACAGCGAGGAGAGGGGTTTTCGATCAGGTCGCTGCTGCTGTTGAGTTGGTATGTCGCCATCGGCGGCTCCTCGTATCGTGACGCCTGGCACCGTTCCGGCCAGACGAATCCGAGACTACCACAGCCCATGCCGGGATGCCCCGCCAGCTTGGCCAGATCGCCAACGCCAGGCTGAAACGATTCGCACCCCTGCCCTTGAATCATGGGCCAGTCACCCGCATCTATCGAACAAATTCACCTTCATGAAAGGTCTGTGCCCATGTCCATCGTCGATCCCCGCAGCGGTGCCCCCCTGACGCCCCCGGAGCCCGCTCCATCGCCTGCCGCTGCCCCGAGCGATGAGCAGCTGATCATCGATGTCGATCGCAACAACATCCAGCAAGTGCTGGAGTTCTCCACCCAGGTGCCGGTACTGCTCGACTGCTGGGCCCCCTGGTGCGAGCCCTGCAAGACCCTGATGCCCATCCTGGAAAAGCTCACTCGGGAGTACAATGGCGCTTTCATCCTGGCCAAGCTCAATATCGAAGACAATCAGGACATCGCTGCGCAGCTGGGCGTGCGTTCGGTCCCCGACGTCAAGCTGATCAGCCAGGGCGGCCTGGTCGACCACTTCCAGGGGGCGCTGCCCGAGAAGGAGATCCGCGAGTGGCTGGGGCGCTATTTCCCCGCCCCGGAAGACGCCCCGGCCAGCCCCGAGGAGCAGGCCGCCGAGGCCCTGGCCCAGGGCGACGCCGAGACGGCCCGCACTCTCTACGAGGAGCTGGTCCAGCAGCATCCCGAGCATTACGCCTACCAGGTGGAGCTGGCGCGGGCACTGGTGGCCCAGGAGCGCAGCGGGGAGGCCCTGGCACTGCTCGACAACCTGCCACCCGAGGAGCGAGACGCGGCACCGGCAAGAGGGGTGCGTGCCAGCGTCGAATTCAGGGAGGAGGCACCCACCGGTGAGGAGCTGGAAGCCCTGGCCGGGCGCGACGACAGCGAAGCGCAGTTCAAGCGCGCGCTGCGCCAGGTGGCCGATGGTCAGTACGAGGCGGGGCTGGAAGCGCTGCTGAAGCTGATGCAGGCGGACCGCGCCTATGGCGACGACGTTGCCCGCAAGACGCTGCTGAGGGTCTTCGATGCCCTGGGGGCCGAGCATCCCTTGACCGTGACCTACCGTCGCCGGCTCTTCACCCTGCTCTACTGAGCCCGACGCTATCGAGCACCATGTGCAGGATGGATCGTTTCAGGAGGCGGCCCCGACAGGGGCCGTCTCTTTTTCGGCTCATCCCTTCAACACACCGTCGAGTCGGGACAGGGCCTCATCGAGCTGAGCGGCGGTGGTGCCGAAGTTGAGACGCACGAACCCCGGCCAGCCGAAATCGCTGCCATCGGAGAGGGCCACCCCGGCCTCCTCCAATAGCACCTGCTGGGGTGAGCCCGCTAGACCGGCCAACCCTTCGGCAACACGCAGGTCCAGCCATGCCAGGTAGGTGGACTGGGGTGCGCTCAGAGCAACGCCGGGCCAGGCGGCCACCCGCTCGACCAGGGTGCGGCGATGACCGCGCAGCACCTCGATCAATGTCCGGCGCCACGGATCGCCATGGGCATAGGCCGCCTCGGCGGCCACCAGGCCGAGCACGTTGCTGTCAGGCATCAAGCCACGGAGGGCGGCGGCAAAGCGGTGGCGCAGGGACTCATTTTCGATCACGGCACAGGCCGTGGTCAGTCCGGCGAGATTGAAAGTTTTGGAAGGCGCCCAGAGAGTAATCGTGCGGGCAGCCAGCTCGGGGAAGGCAGCCGCCAGCGGGCGATGGCTGGCACCCTCGTCCAGCAACAGGTCACAGTGCAGCTCATCGGAGACCAGCAGCAGGTCGTGGCGTTCCACCAGCTCCGCCAGCGCAGTCAGCTCCTCGTGACGCCAGACCCGACCGGTAGGATTGTGGGGGTGACACCACAGCAACAGTCGGGTCCGTGGGGTAACGGCCGCTTCCAGCGCCTCGATGTCGAGGCGCCACTGCTCGCCCAACACCTGCGGTGGCGCCATCGCCGCTCGCTGGGGCAGCCGCCCTGTGCGCTCGGCCACCTTGAGGAAAGGTGGGTAGATCGGTGTGATCGTCAAAACGCCGTCACCCGGCTCGGTCAGAGCCAGGCTGGCCAGATGCAGTGCCGGCACCACGCCGGGGAGCCAGAGCTGCCATTCGGGCTCGATCGCCCAGCCATACTCCCTGGCGCTCCACTCGCATAGAGTCTTGCGTAGCGAGTCGGGTACCATGCCATAGCCGTAGACACCGTGATCGACGCGTTCACGCAGCGCCTCAATGACCGCCGGCGGTGAGCGAAAGTCCATATCGGCCACCCACAGTGGAAGCACGCTTTCGTCATAACGGTGCCACTTCTGCGAAGGCCACCGTTGTGAAGACCCCTGTTCGGGGTGGCGACGCTCGACGGGCGTGGCAAAATCGAACTCCATGTTCTTTCCTCGGGAAGCAGCGACAATGAGTGAAACCATGCCGCAAAGCGGCTTCTATGCCAAGGTACGACAAGGCATGCCCGCCCTGATCGAACAGTGGCTCAAGCTGGGAAGCGGCGATCCGGACCGGCTGGCCCTGATTCTGGCAGAGACCGCTCGGGTGGCAAAACTGGGGCAGCCCGACGAGACACCCGCTGGCGCCACGCTGGCGGCCTGGAGTCGCCCCGAGGCTGGAGACGACATCCCGCTCTGGGCGGCACGCACCGCCGCGTTCCTGCTGGTTCAGATGCCGGCGCGCCCTGAGCCGCACAGCGACAACGAGGCCTGCGCCTGGGCCTACTGCTGGCTGCTCAACCGCAGCTTCGATGACGTGGAGGCCGCCAGGGCCGCCCTGCCGACGCATCTTCATGACAAACTCACCCATGCAGTCGGCGCCGCCTGGGCCGATCGCCAGGGCCTGCGACTCGTCTAGACCATAAGGACTCACCCATGGAAGTTCCCTTGAGCTGGCAACTGGCCAAGCTGGTGGTGTCGATCGGCATCGTGCTGGGCCTGGCGATGGTCGCCGAGCGCGTCAGTACTCGCATGGCCGGGCTGCTCGCCGGTTACCCGCTGGGTACTGCCATTGCCCTGTTCTTCATTGGGCTTGAGATATCGCCGGGCTTTGCCGCCGAGAGCGCGGTATACAGCCTGGCCGGCTTTACCGCCACCATGGCGCTGGGTGGTGGCTACCTGATCTGCGGCCGTCGCGACGGCCTCAGGGGAGTACTCACCGGCACCGCCGGGGGCCTGACGGCCTGGTTCCTGGTCAGCCTGCTGCTGACCCGTTTCGAATTCACTCGTCTGACCGGCACCCTGACCACCCTGCTGGCCATCTTTGTCTTTACCTGGCTCTATCGTCACATTGCGGAGACCCGGGTCACGGTCAAACCCGGCGGCTCCCGCTGGCCGGCACTGGGGATGCGGGCGACGCTGGCTACCGCTATCGTGTTCCTGGTGACCGGGCTCGCTCATGTGCTGCCCGCCTCCTGGGCGGGGATGCTGGCGGCCTTCCCGATCTCCATGTTCCCGCTGCTGGTGATCCTGCACCTCACCCACGGAGCAGCCCCAGCCGCCACGGTGATCAAGCATTATCCGGCCGGCCTGGGAGCACTACTCTGCTACGCCCTGTGCGTCTCCCTGACCTATGCCACCCTGGGCCTGTTCCTGGGCACCCTGGCCGGATTCGGGGTGGCTACTCTCTGGCTGCTTGGCTGGACTCGGCTCCAGGCCTGGCATGCCGCTCGGGCCAATAGCGCCACTTGACCTAGCGCTTGCTCGGGGCAATGCTGGTTCTTGACGCCCCGCTTCGACAGGACAACATTCTGACCCACAAGGATCATTGCCATGTTCGTGCGCACCATCGAGCCCGCCTTCTACGACACCGACGCCCTGGGTCATATCAACAACACCCGGTTGCCGGCCTGGTTTGAGATGGCCCGGAACGACCTTTTTCGACTGTTCACACCGGACCTGGACCCGCGCAAGTGGCGGCTGATCATGGCGCGCATGGAGATCGACTACCGGGCCGAGCTGCACTATGGCAGCGACATCGAGCTGCGCACCTATCTCTCGCGACTGGGCAACAGCTCCTTCACCGTGACCCAGGAGGCGTGGCAGAAGGGGGTGCTCACCAACCTGGGGCACACCGTGCTGGTACACTTCGACCATGGCGAGAAGCGGGCCGTACCGATCGAAGGCGAATTGCGCGCTGCGCTGGAGGCTCACCTGCGCGCCGTCGAGGAGCCAGCGAAGGCATGACGCCGGCCATCAAGATGCTCGAGCGCCACGGCGCCACCTTCGAGCTGCTCAGCTACGAACATGACCCTCGCGCGGCGGCCTACGGCGAGGAGGCGGCCCGTGCGCTGTCGCTGGAGCCCCGCAGCGTGTTCAAGACCCTGGTGGCTCGGCTCGACGATGGCCGCCTGGTAACAGGCATCGTCCCAGTCACTGCTCAGCTGGATCTCAAGGCACTGGCAAAGTCCGCCGGCGCCCGGCGGGCAAGCATGGCAGATGCCACCGAAGCGGAGCGTGCAACGGGCTATGTACTCGGTGGTATCAGCCCCCTGGGGCAGAAGAAGCGCCTGCTCACCTTCCTGGACGAGAGTGCCGTGAGCTTTACCGTGGTCCATGTCAGTGGCGGCCGGCGCGGCCTGGAAATCCGCCTGGCGCCCGACGATCTGGTTCGCCTGACGAGCGCAAAGCTGGCGCCGCTCGCACGATACTGACATTACCCTGAGCCAAAGCCCGACCCTCGTGGTCACAGAGTCATGGCCCACCTGGTTGGGACCACCTACTTTTGCCTGGAGCTGATCATGGCCATCCGCTATAACCTCTGGCTCGATCCCGACAACGTCGACCAGCACCGTGCGGTGGAAGAGGATCTGGAGCGATACTTCATGGAGCGTTTCGCGGATTACCCCCACATCCGCTTGTTCGGGGCAGACCCCTACGATTATGATGCGCCGTTCAATCGCCTCTACGACGTGTTGATGGCACGGGCCAATGAGTACTGCGAACGACGCTGGAAGGGCTATGTTCCCTCCCCTGAGCAGCTCAACCGAACCTTCTTTCGCGCCGTGGGCCGCTCCAACAAGTTCGTACGGGACCCAAGCGATGGTGATCCAGACCGATCAGACACCCGATGAACGCCAACTGGCCATCATTGCCCGCCAGCTGGGCCGCGCTCCCCGGGGCATAGAGGCCGTTGCCGCCACCGATGGCGAAGGCACACCCCTGGTGCTGCGCATGGCGCCCATCGTCGAGGGCAAGCCCTTCCCCACCCTCTACTGGCTCTGCTCCGACCGTCTGAAGATCGAGATCTCGCGCATCGAGGCCCGCGGCGTGATCAAGGAGCTGGAAACCCGGCTTCAGGAGGACGGTGATTTCCTGGCAGCCTATCACGCCAGCCACCGGGACTATGTCGCATCACGCTGGCATCACATGGTGCCGGCCCAGCGCGAAAGGGTCATCCAGCTCGGCTACGAAACGGTCCTTCGCGAACGCGGCATCGGCGGCATCGCCAACTGGGACCAGGTCCGCTGCCTGCATACCCAGTATGCACACCACCTTTGCGGCGACAACGTCATCGGCCAGTGGATGGACCGGGAATATGCCGTTGCCGACTGCCTCCCCTGAGACTCCTTTTCGTATGCCCTGGCTGCTAGGATAACCCCCCTTGCCAAGGAGAAAAGCATGTCGAGATTCTGCGTATACCTGGGCTCCCGCGATGGCCGGGATCCTGCCTTTCTGGAAGCCACTCGGATACTGGGACGTGAACTGGTCGCACGCGGCCATGGCCTGGTCTATGGCGGTGCGCGTATCGGCCTGATGGGGGAGCTGGCCAACAGCATGTTGGCCGAAGGGGGTGAAGTGATCGGGGTGATGCCCGACCACCTGGTGGAGCGGGAGCAGGCCCACGAGGGACTCACTCAGTTGATTCGCGTCAAAAACATGCACGAGCGCAAGGCCAGCATGGCCGCCCATGCCGATGCCTTCATTGCGCTTCCCGGCGGTATCGGCACACTCGAGGAGCTGTTCGAGGCCTGGACCTGGCAGTACCTGGGGCTGCATGACAAGCCCATTGGCGTCCTCGACACGGCGGACTTCTACTCCCCGCTGCTGGCCTTCCTGGACAGCACCGTGGAGCACGGCTTTCTCAATTCACGAACCCGCACCTGCCTGATCGACGCCGAAGAACCCGTCGCACTGCTCGATGCCCTGGAGGCTCGCCTGGCCAACGGCTGATCACGCACGAAACCGCTCCTGCATGCCGCTGACGGCAGCGATCACAAGCTGGCTCGATCACGGAAGCGCAAAGAGGCGTGCTTCAGCTATTGTCTACCAGCTGCCGTGTTCGCAGGTAGGTGAGCTGCAGCAGTCGTGCATCCTCTCCTGCGCGGTGGCGGTGAATGCCCAGCTCCTGAATCAGCGCCTCTCGTGTGGCATGCCACAGGGCGAGCTGGCGCTCGTCGAGGAGGATACGAAGCGCCTCCAGACGGAATGCCGGCAGCACCCCTGCATGATGGAACAGTAGCGACAGCCAGGTATTGTCGTACCCCCAGCTGTCGCTATAGGCGATACCGATGCTGCCCAGTTCATCATTCAGCCACCGCGCCACCTGTTGGACCGGCAATCCTTCACGGTGAAGGCGTGCCCGCGAGATGCCGTGCAGCAGCTCGGCCTTGGGGTCCCAGTGGGTCCAGTCGTCGAGAGGTTGAACGAGAAAGGCGCAGTCGCTGCCATCGGCCCTGGCCAGGCCGATCTCGATGGGGTAACTACCGCGCCCGAACCCGGACGCCTCGATATCCAATAGTGTGGGCAGCGTCACGGATGGGCGCTTCCTCGATGATGGGCCGGGCGATGTCATCAGTCGCCAAGGTGGCCGGCAGTCTAGTGTCGTGTCTGAGCACCGTCGATGTCCAGCTCGGCGCCTTCCAACCGTGCGTGACGGTCGGCCAGGGCCTGCCAGTGGGCGGCGTGAGTCGCATCCGCCGTCAACCCGAGTTCGCCATGGCGATAGGCCTTCGCCAGGCGTGCCGCTGCCAGGGGGTGCCCCGCCTCGCCGGCACGCGCGTACCAGGTCACGGCTCTGTCCTCGCGCCGGGGATACTGCAGGCAACCATGCTCATGAATACGGGCCGCCTGATATTGTGCCTTGAGGTTTCCCGCCTGGGCGGCTTCCAGCACGTAGCGGGCGCCCTTCGCCTTGTCCTGGGGGCTGACGCCACGATGGAACAGCACGTGTCCATAAAGCGAGAGCGCACCGGGATGGCCGGCATCGGCGCAACGTTTGAAGAGGCGCATGGTCAGGCGCTGGGTACGCGGAGAGCGCGGCAACCAGCGGGTATGAAACAGCTGCTCCGCTAGACGGTACTCGAGCCGGGTGAACAGTGACGATGCCTGCGTCATGGGCAAACAACCTTGCGTGCGTGTGTCAGTATCATGGCAAGTCAGACCATCCTCTGGTCCTCACCATGGCCTGTCGTAAGCTCGCCGCCCGGACTCCGCCGGGCCGTTGAGGGTGGCCAGCATACGCCCGCCCCTCCGGCGACTCAACCCCTGCCATTTGCTGCCTTGTTGGGCCTCGGCTAGCATGGCACTCGATACCGGACGAAACCGCGACAGGAGCAGTGATGCAGACGCGACAGCTAGGCAACACGGGCATCGAGGTCAGCCGCCTGTGCCTGGGCACCATGACCTACGGCGAACAGAACAGCGAAAGCGAGGCCCATGAGCAGCTCGACCGCGCCGTCGCCTTCGGTATCAACTTCATCGATACCGCCGAGATGTACCCGGTACCGCCCAAGGCCGAGACCCAGGGGCGCACCGAAGCCTATATCGGTAGCTGGCTCAAGCGACGCGACAGCCGTGACGACGTCATCATTGCCACCAAGGTCAGCGGTCCCGGAATGGCGCACCTTAGGGGCGGCTCACGGCTGACCCGCAAACAGATCCTTCAGGCCATCGATACCAGCCTGTCGCGACTGCAGACCGACTACGTCGACCTCTACCAGTTGCACTGGCCCGACAGGCGCACCAACTTCTTCGGCAAGCTGGGCTATGAGCATGACGAGGAAGAAAACGGCGTTGCCCTGGAGGAGACCCTGGGCACACTGAAAGAGCTGGTGAACGCGGGCAAGATACGCGCCATCGGCCTCTCCAACGAAACCCCCTGGGGCGTGATGCAGGCGTTGAACCTGGCCGAGCGTCTCGACCTGCCCCGGGTCGCTTCGATCCAGAACCCCTACAACCTGCTCAATCGCACCTTCGAGGTCGGCCTCGCCGAAATCGCTCATCGCGAGAACGTCGGCCTGCTGGCCTACTCACCGCTGGGCTTCGGCGTGCTCTCCGGCAAGTATCTCGATGGCGCGCGCCCGGCGAGGGCCCGGCTCACCCTCTACGAACGTTTCCAGCGCTACACCTCACCCCAGGCCGAGGAAGCGACGCGGGCCTATGTAGAGATTGCCCGCGAACATGGCCTGGACCCCGCCCAGATGGCGCTGGCTTTCGTCAATTCGCGCAGCTTCCTGACCAGCAACATCATCGGCGCCACGACCATGGACCAGCTCGAGGACAACCTGGCGAGCGAGTCCTTGAGGCTCGAGCAGAATGTGCTGGATGCCATCGACGAGGTGCATCGGCGCCTGCCCAATCCCTGCCCCTGAACCTGCCCTTGAGAAAGAAAGCCGCCCTTGAGACGACAGGCGCACAGGGGCGCTGCCGAGAGGCCCCGTGTGCAATTGGTAGGCTATCGTCTCGATAGCCCCGCCCTCTCCTCGCCCTTGATATACTCGGCACATTAGCCTACCGGTACAGGAGTGCCCCATGCTGAGCGTGATTTCACCCGCCAAGACGCTGGATTTCGAGTCCCCGGCCACCACGTCCCGGTACTCGCAGCCGGATTTCCTCGACCGCAGCCGTGAATTGATCGAGATTCTGCACGACTATTCGCCCCGGCGGCTCAGCGAGCTGATGGGTATCAGCGACAAGCTGGCCGGGCTCAATGCGGCACGCTTCGCCGAGTGGCAGACGCCGTTTACGCCGAGTAACGCCAAGCCTGCCGCCCAGGCCTTCCAGGGCGATGTCTACGTCGGCCTCGAGGCCGATACCTTCAGCGATGACGACAACGCCTTCGCCCAGCAGCACCTGCGCATCCTCTCCGGGCTTTATGGCCTGCTGCGTCCCCTGGACCTGATCCAGCCCTACCGCCTGGAAATGGGCACTCGCCTGCCCAACCACGCTGGAAAGGACCTCTATGCCTTCTGGCAGGAAACCCTGACCCCGGCACTGGATCGGGCGGTAGCAGAAAGCGGCACGCCGGTGCTCGTCAACCTGGCCTCCAACGAGTACTTCAAGGCGATCGATACCCGGCAGCTCAAGGCCCGGGTCATCACCCCGGTGTTCAAGGACGAGAAGAACGGCACCTACAAGATCATCAGCTTCTATGCCAAGAAGGCGCGTGGCTTCATGGCGGCCTGGATGATCCGCCAGCGGCTTGATGATCCCGAGGGGCTCAAGGACTTCGATGTGGCGGGATATGGCTACAATGCGGCCATGTCGAAAGACGATACTCTCGTCTTCACGCGTCGGGAGCAGCAGAGCCAGGCGGCTCGCTGACACCGCTAGAAGAAACGCAGTGGCCGGGCAGAGCGAGGCTTCAGAAAGCGACGATGGACGTCCTTGAAGCGCTCATCGTCGCAGCGGTGCAGCCATTCATAGGCCACCATGTCGGCACTGACCGGCACGGCCCCGCAGCGCACCATTCGCTCCCGTGCCAGCTGCGCCTCCGCCGCACGCCGGCTGACCGAGGCCTCACTTAGCCAATACACCTCGTAGCCCGCCTCCAGCAGGCCAAGCCCCGTCTGCATGACGCAGATGTGCGCTTCGGAGCCACAGAGAACGACTTGCCGCCTGCCGCTGTCAGCCAGGGCAGCGGCAAAATCGGGTTCGGCGTGGGCATTGAAATGCACCTTCTGCCACAGCCGGGGCTCCCGTAGCGCCTCGAGCAGACGGGGCTCGCTGCCCCCCAGCCCTTGCGGGTACTGCTCGGTGACCCAGACCGGAATCGACAATGTCTCGGCCACACCACCAAGCCAGGCCGCCTCGGCAACCGCCTGCTCACCACCAGCGACCACCGGCAGCAGCCCCGCTTGAAGGTCGACGATCAACAGCAGACTCTCTTCACTTTTCAGGCGCATGAACGCTCCTCTTGCATCGTTATTTCTCGCACACTTCCCTCAGCATAGCCGCTAGAATAGCGCTTCTTGAACCCTTTCTTTCAGTTCCCATCCAGCGAGGCCAGTTCGATGCGTCACCTTCTTGTCATGCTAGTGGTCGGTATCCTGGGATTCACCCTGGCCGCAGACTACGCCGAAGCTCGCCGCATGGGCGGTGGGGGCAATGTCGGCAATTTTTCCCGTTCGGCCGACCGACCCGCTGCCGCCCCCAATCAGGCAGCGCCTACCCGCCAGGCTCAACCGGGTCAGGCCGCCGGCTCTCGCATGCCCGCCATGATGGGTGGCCTGCTGGCAGGCGGCCTGCTCGCGGCCCTGTTCTTCGGTGGCGCCTTCGATGAACTGCGCCTGATGGATATGCTGCTGATCGCAGGACTCGGCTTCCTGTTATTCCGTCTGCTGGCGCGCCGCCGCACCGTCACCGCGGGCGCATCACCGGCAACCTATCGGACGTCGGAAGCACCGACCCAGGCTTTCCAGCCGGCTCCCGACACCACCCTGGGAGGCTCCGACTTCGGCAGCCTGCCAGCCTGGTTCGACAAGGAACAGTTCCTTAGCGGCGCCAAGGAACACTTCATGACGCTCCAGCGCGCCTGGGACAACAATGACTTCGCCGGCATTCAGGAATACGTCACCCCCGAGCTCTACAACCTGCTGCGTGAGGAGCGGCGCAAGCACCCGGCCAACAATCGGACGGAAATCGCGCGCCTCTTCGCCGAGCTCGGCGACATCCGTGAGCTTGGCCAGCAGGCCGAAGCCACCGTGATATTCCATGGCGTGCTCGAAGAAAACGACGAGCAGGTCGAGTTCAACGAGACCTGGCATCTCACCCGGGAGCTGCGTGAGGGTGAGCCCTGGTACCTTCAGGGCATCGAACAGAACGACGCTGGCCAGGCGTGACCCCAGCCAGCGTCAGGAACCGCCCGTCACTCGTTTGACGGGCGGCGGGCGTCACGCCTACTCGTTTGTCGTGGCCGCGGCTCGATTGTGCTGCAGGTAGCCGGCATGGTTTATCGCCTCGTCACGCAGCTTGAAGCTTGCCACCACTTCTGCAAGCCGATCAGCCTGCCCTCTCAACTGGTCGGCAGCTGAGGTCGACTCTTCCGCCAGGGCCGCATTCTGCTGCGTCATGCGGTCAAGCTCGGACACAGCCACATTGATCTGGCCGATGCCATCGCTCTGCTCGCTCGCCGCATGGCTGATCTCACCCAGCATTGTCGCCACACGATTCACCCCATCGACCAGCTGCTGCATGGCATCGCCGGCTTCACGCACCAGCCTGGTGCCGCCCTCCACCTTCTCACCAGAGGCTTCAATCAGCTGACGAATGTCCCGCGAAGCCTCCGCGCTGCGCGTCGCCAACTGTCTCACCTCACCAGCAACCACGGCAAATCCGCGCCCATTCTCGCCGGCTCGCGCCGCTTCGACAGAGGCATTCAAAGCCAGCAGGTTGGTCTGGAAAGCGATGCTGTCGATGACCTTGACGATATCGCCAATCTGTTGGGAAGAGCTCTGGATCTCACCCATGGTGGTCACCACCTGGCCCACGGTGTCTCCGGTACGCTGAGCAAGCTGTGCGGCAGACTGCGACAAGCTGCTGGCTTCCCGCGAGGAGGCCGTGGTGTTTTCTACCGTACTGGTGATCTCCTCCATGGAGGCCGAAGTCTGCTGAAGGCTGGCAGCCGCATTATCGGTGCGCTGTGACATGTCGCGCCCGCCACTTGCGATCTCCATGGCCGCAACACGAACCGCTTCACTACTGCCCCGTACGTGAAAGAGCACGTCATGGACCCTGTCCGCGAAGGCGTTGAACTGCGTTGCCAGTTCGGTGCTTTCGTCCCTGCCCCGAACATGTAGCCGCTGCGTCAGGTCCCCCTCCCCCTCGGCAATTTCTCGCATGGCATCCGCGGTTCGCCGGAAGGGGCGAAATAGAGTGCGCAGCAATACGCCTATCACCACGAGGCTGGCGAGCAGAATTGCAGCGACGGCCACTATCACCATTCCCACTGCCCTGTTGAGATCCGCAAAGAGTTCATTTGCAGGAATCTGGGCAAAAGCGATCCAATTGGTGCCCGGTACATCAATGGCGGCTACCAGTTGATCCGAACCGTTGGTGTCCTGAGCCATACCCGAACGATAACCCGTGCCGGCAAGCAGCTCAGCGGCCACGCCGTCCCAGCCGGGGAGCGACAAGACGGACTCCCCGACCATCGATGCGCCATCGGGATGAAGGTTGATAATGCCCTCGCGGCTGGTCAGGAATACCAGGCCACTCTCGCCGAGCCGATAGCTGCGGATCGTCTCGGCCATTCCCGCCAGGGTATAGCCGACCCCAGCGATGCCGACTCGCTCACCCTCCCGCTCAATAACGTAATTGATGAAGACTTGAAGTTCGTCGCCTTCAAAATCGATATTCAGCCGGTAGCTGTCTCCCTCGGTGTCTCCCACAAGGCTATAGAACCACGTGTCCTGCTCCCGACTGAGCGTGCGCTCGAGACCCTCCGAGGTGTAGTAGTTTCCACTGAGAGCCGAAACGTAGAAGACGATGCTGGCACCGGTGCGGTCCTGAATATCCTGGAAATAGGCTACGGCTCGCTCAGTTCCTTCGGCGGGTTCACCCTCATCGAGCCAGCCATGCAGGTAAGGGTTGGTCGCCATACTGCGCGACAGGGTGATCGGCTCCGTGAGGGTTGCATTGATGTCATTGCGAATGCTTTCCAAGGTGGCCGGCAACTCTGCCGTTGTGACACGCTCCGTCACCAGCCCACTGAACAGACGATACTGTACGGCGGTCGCCCCGCCGACGATCACTATCATCGTGAGGCTGATAAACAACATCAACTTCTGGGAAATCGTCAGGTTTTTCATTCTATTCGCTCCCGAGCCCATTCAGGGAATGGGTCTGTCCGAAATTGACCATATGGTCAATAACAGTACATCGGCCGCTCGGGAAGAAAATGTAGGCTCCGTTCTACCTCATTTGACTTTGCAGTCGTGCGAGGATGAGGAGAAGTGCTTCATCACGACTCTTGCGCTTGGCCTCAATCACCTTCGGCCTCTTCCTGGATGCTATCGCCCATCTCCTTGATGCTCTCCCCGGCCTCTTCCATGGCATCGTCGATATTCTTCCCCGTCTCCTCGGCAGGGCCCGCATCATTCTCGCAGCCCAACAGACCTCCGGCCGTTATTCCGACAAGCAGCAGCATCGCAAGCTTACGCATCATCATTTTGCTCATGGTGTCTCCTTTCCATAAACATTAATGCACCCTTTTTCAGGGCCCATGAAAAAACCCCGAGCTCTTTCGAACTCGGGGTTTTCTCGGAATAAGTGCCTGACGATGACCTACTCTCGCATGGGGAGACCCCACACTACCATCG
>NZ_JAHXBV010000009.1:0-193648 GCF_019915905.1 Halomonas sp. ANAO-440
CCTCCATTATGAGGCTTATCGGGGTGTCCGCTCCAATTGGACCACTTCATGGCGAGCCAGAAGCGGAATAACCACTCCCCCGCGTTCAAGGCCAAGGTGGCTTTTGAGGCGGTTCGGGGGCTCAAGACAGCCAACGAAATCGGACAGGAGTACGGGGTTCATCCGGTGCAGGTCAGCCAGTGGAAGAAGGACCTGCTCGAGGATTCCTCGACGCTGTTCGTCAAGAAGTCTGGTCCCAAGCCGAAGGCTGAGTACCAGACCGACGAGAAGCTTTACAGCGAGATCGGCCGTCTGAAGATGGAGCTCGACTGGCTGAAAAAACTCCGGGATCAACCTGCCGTGACTTGCCGTAGCTGGATCGATCCTTCAGACGAGGTGCCGCTGGTCCAGCAATGCACACTGTCGGGTGTTGCCAGGTCGACGGTTTATGCTCAGCCGAAGCCCAGGCCACTGGTATCTCTCGACCTCGAACTATGCCATGCGCTGGATGAGATCTACACACGCTGCCCGTTCTATGGGAGCCGATGCCGTGAGGTCAAAGCAGTCCAGTGTGGTGGTCGGCAATCTGCCTATATAGCCGTTGGAAGCCGTGACGGCCACAAACATACGGGATGGTGGAGCGATTCAACGGCCGTGTCAGCGATGTGCTGGCTGCTACCCGGCGCTATGAATCAGGTGAAGACCTGGAACAGACCCTCAAGCGCTATTGCTGGCTGTATAATCACCATATCCCGCAGAAGGCGCTGCACCAGCAATCACCGATTGCAGCGATGAAAAAATTGCAGGACAAACGGTCTGAGCTATTTACCAAACGGGTAGTCTATCACCCGGGACCCGACTGTATATCGTGTTCTCGGGACAGAATAAATTCTCTGACTTCCTCGGCAGGTAGCGGTTTGGCATAAAGATAACCTTGCCCCGCGTTGCATGCCATGGTTTTAAGCAGCTCTGCTTGTTCCACGGTCTCGATTCCCTCCGCCAGTACATTGAGGCTCAGACTGTGACCCATGTGAATGATTGCCTGTGTAATGGCATGGCTCTCTCGACCCTCTATGAGACCGGCGGTGAACGTCTGGTCGATCTTGAGCCGGTGTAGCGGAAATTGCTTCAAGTAACTCAGGCTAGAGTAACCGGTACCGAAATCATCAATCGCCAGCTTGATGCCAAGGGTGTGCAGGCGACTGAGTTTATCTAGCACGATTTCCACACCCTGCATGACCATGCTTTCCGTCAACTCCAGCTCCAGGCGGTCTGCGGTCAGGCCGGTGCGCTTCAATACGGCCTCCACTACGTTGACGAAGTCAGGCTGTTGGAACTGATTCGCTGAGACATTGACCGCGATGGTGCCGACTTCAAATCCCTCGGCGATCCAGCGGGCGTGCTGATGGCATGCATCTTCCAGGACCCAGGTTCCGATAGGTACGATCTGGCCGCTCTCCTCTGCGATGGGGATGAACTTCCCGGGAGACACAAGGCCATGGGTGGGGTGCCGCCATCGGACCAGGGCTTCGAGTCCGATGATGGCGCCGGTCGTCAAGTCGA
Organism: Halomonas sp. ANAO-440; assembly: GCF_019915905.1. Lineage (NCBI taxonomy): Bacteria > Pseudomonadati > Pseudomonadota > Gammaproteobacteria > Oceanospirillales > Halomonadaceae > Halomonas > Halomonas sp. ANAO-440. The sequence goes on from NZ_JAHXBV010000009.1 coordinate 1,543, forward strand.
GCTGTGGCTGATATTCGAGGTGGAGCTGGTGGTTCTCGATTGCCCGGCGGAGATCCCCTTCCAGCATGAGATGCTCCATAGTCTTGGCATGCATATCTGCGGCGTAGAACTGGTAGCAGTTGCGCCCTTGCTCCTTGGCAACATACATGGCGGCATCGGCATTGCGCAGTAGGGTCTCTGCTTCCTGGCCATCGGCCGGGAAACAGGCAATCCCGATGCTGGCGGAGAGCACCACCTGGGTATCCTCCACTTGGAAGGGGGCTACAAATGTTCCGAGCACTTTCTGTGCAACGCATTCGGCCTCCTGATCATTGCGCAGTTCTGGCACCACCACTAGGAATTCATCTCCCCCCTGGCGACTGATGGTATCCATGGCTCGCATGACCCCACGTAACCGCTTGGCAATCTCTATGAGAATCTGGTCGCCGAAGGCATGGCCGTAGATGTCGTTGATGTTCTTGAAACGGTCCACGTCGAGGAATAGCAAGGCTAGGTGCTGGCCGTGCCGTTGGGCATCCGCAAAGGCCATGTTCAGGCGGTCGGTGAGTAGGAAGCGGTTCGGCAGGTCAGTCAGCGCATCGTGAAGGGCCATGTGGGTAAGCCGCTCATCGGCAATCCGCCGCTCGATTGCAGTGCTTAGGGTATTGGCAAGGCTCTCCAGGAAGCGGATGTCGTCGGAAGAAAAACGATGCGACTCTCGGGCGTAAGCGCCGAGGACGCCCAGAGGATGCTCGATCCCCTTTACCACCACGTTGACCCCACTAACGATGCCATGCTGGATTAGTAGCGGCGAGGGTGAAAAGCGCGTCTCGTCACGGAAGTTTTCGATGGCCAACGGTTCCTGAGAATCAAATACGTGTTTAGCCTGGGAGTAGATCGAACTGTCGCGATAGGTCTTGCGACCAATCCAATCCGCGGACCATCCGGTCCCAGCCACCAGTGTGCAAGTATTGCTGGATTCGTCGCAGAGCAGCACTTTGGCGTAACCCACGCCCAGGCCCTCGGCTATCAGCGCGGCCGCCTTCCGGAAGACCTTCTGTATGTCTTTTGTGGACAGTGCCAAACGCCCGAAGTCGGCTACCAGCAGTTGCTGGTGTGCGCGTGTCATCAAGGCTCGTTCGGCGCGCTTCTCCTCGCTGATGTCCTGGATCGTGCCGTAGAGGCCGTTGACACGGCCTTGTGAATCCTTGCTCGGTACCGCCATGGCCCGGACATACACCTCCTTCCCAGACGGGTGTGCGACGAGAAGCTCATACTCCTGAGGCTCTCCTGAGGCGATGGCAAGTTCGACTCTTTCGATGAGTACGCGATGGCTAGGCGGTGCGTAAAGCTTGGCATGCTCTTCAAGACTGCGTGGCGGTCCCAGTGTCAGATCCCGACCAAGAATCTCGTAAACCTGTCTGGACCAGTTAATAGACTGCGTTGCGATATCGTATTCCCAGTCGCCAATCCTACCGATACGCTGCGCCTCAGTGAGCCGTTCCTCAGTACGCTTGAGTTCATGGATGTCGGTACAGGTACCGAACCACTTTACAATCTGGCCGGTGCTGTCACGCAAAGGCAGGGCACGTCCGAGCATCCAGCGATAGGCGCCGTCGGCGCGACGCAGCCGATACTCGATCTCGTAGGGGGTCCCCGTAGTGATCGCCTCCTGCCATCGCCTGGCGGCACGCGGCCGATCATCCGGATGAAAAGCCGGATTCCAGCCGTGGCCGAGGCTCTCTTCTAGCGTCAGCCCGGTGAAGTCGAACCAGCTCTGGTTGTATTGCAGGTGCCAGCCGTCTGGTCGTGTCACCCAAACAATCTGAGGCATCGACTCGATCAGGGTGCGAAATTCGGCCTCGCTGTCTCGCAGGGCCACCTCGACGCGAAGTCGGTCGGTGATGTCATGGGCCAACACCAGTTCGGCGGGCTGGCCGCTGTAGCGAAGAAGGTGAGAGTAGATCTCGACGTCGATGTATCGGCCGTCTTTGGTGATGTGTTTCCAGATCCCCGCGCTATCCAGCGCCTGTGCATTTTCGGCTACCTGCTCGACGTTAGCGAGCAAACGGGGAATATCCTCCGGCGGGCGGATATCCTTGATGGTCATCCGCATGAACTCGTCACGGCTGTAGCCATATTGACTCAACATGGCATCATTCACTGCCAGGAAGGCCAGCGTATCAAGGCTGTAGACACACATCGGATGAGGATTGGCCTCGAACAGCTCGCGGTGACGGGCTTCGCTCACGCGGAGTTGTTGGGCGTGGTCTTCAAGTCGTTTCCTGACATCGGCGATTTCACGAATGGAAGCAGGCGGAACTGGTAACTTGGGATCCGCCAAGAAGGCTACCTGACGACGAATGCGACGCGCCGCCCAATGGCCACCGATCACACCGCTTAATGTTGCCATGAAGATCAGTAGCGCTAGGGTAACAGCGAGCTTCTGGCGTGGGGCATCGAGGGCCGATTGAGGAACTGACACAGTGATGTGCCAGGGAGATAGCTCGGACGAAACGCGAAAGGTCTCTGCCGTTTGCTGCGGACTTGCAGCGTCACCAGCCAGAGCACCGCGATGTGCCAAATGCCCCCCGCGGCTATCGGTCAGGGTCAATGTCCACGCGTCGGGGAGAACCAGTGAGTCGAGTCGCTGCTGAAGCTGTTTGGCTTCCAGGGTGCTGAGTATCAAGTGGGTGACATGACTCTCCCGTATTCCAGGCACCACGATGGCGACCAGGGTCTCATTGGCGACCGGACCCATGAAGCTGTCGCCGACTGCGGGCTGTCCCGTGGTGAGAGCCTGGGGCGCAGCTGCACTACCGTCTGGGCGGGGAAGTGGCGGAAGTTCCGTCCCGTATGGCACGCGGGTATTGAAGCGCATCCGCATGGGATCGCCCACACCGGAAAAAACCACGTGGTTTCCGAAGCTTTGCTGGAAGCCTTGCGCTTCGGCGTAGAGCTGCTGCCACTGCATGGGGTCATCCGCCAGAGGTGAAACAGCTAGCATCGACAAAGCACGAATGCGCGTATCCAAATAGTGATCGATAGAATTGCTTGTGTTGTGAGCTAGTTGCTGAGCTTCCACACGTATTTCCTGGCCGCGGCCTTGGACGCTATGAAATGCCCACCAGGCAGACAGCAGGACAAGGGGCAGGATACTCAAAAATATCAAGCCAGTGAGATACGTTGCCAGAGGACGTTGCGTCATCGTGATGGATATTTCCTGGATGCTGTGCCATCTGTATTGATACCGGGTGAGGTGGAACCCATCCTTCGGATCACCTGTCAGGTCATTTAAGCTTTCGGGTAATTGTCGGCATCAGCGCGCCTGGGTCAGTGGTTGAGGGAAGTACACCTCATCTGGTGGCACATCGTCCAATCCTTAATGAGGCCTCGCCCGGTTGTACCAGACTCGGAGCCCTTGAAGTATCCGGCGGCGTTGTCCAGCAGCTCGTGCTTCCACTGGTTCAACATGGACGGCGGCTCCTCGAAGCGAGCGGCCAACTCCAAGGTGGTCTTATCTCGCTTCTATAGCGCGCGAGGCTGCCTTGGCCTTGAAGTCACTGATGTACTGCCGACGTTTCTTGCTCATGATCAGGCTTTCCTGGTTGGTCTGTTCAGAGCTTAGTGCCTGGCCCAAATTTCGGAGACCACTCCAGTGCACTACTGGTCCTGGTATGGCCGTCTCGCATACTGTGAGCGATTGGCCAGGTTGTGGTGTGGGTACCAGTCTAGGTTCGCTCACATTGGCTTGTGCATTGGCACCTTTTCAGCATGCTATAGACCGCTCGAACCTATTTGGAACCTAGAAATTTCGGAGGGGAAAAAACCAAAAACCGCCACTCGGCATGACCCGTAAGCGGCGGTTTTTCTTGAATCTATTGGTCGGAGCGACAGGATTCGAACCTGCGACCTCTGCAACCCCATTGCAGCGCGCTACCAAGCTGCGCCACGCTCCGACAGTCGTTCTACAACCCCGGGTTTCCCCGGTTTTCGGGTTGGTTGGCCTTGACCAGTACCCCGAGAACGAGGCGTATACTAGCGCGTTCCTTTCTAAATGGAAAGCCTCTTTTGTACTTTCCTTTCATAAGCTTGCCTTTACAAGGGGTTGGTCGCGGCGAGGCGCCGAGCTTGCCGTGAAGGGAGGCGACCATTGCTTTATGATGAACATCGGCAAATGCTCATCATCGTCAAAGGAATACGTCCATGTACCAACAGGCTCAGCGCGGCCCTTTGAAGGGTCTGAACCCGCGGGTAACTCTGGTGACGTTCGTGGTCGTGGTGGTCTCCCTGATCTTCGGCGCGTTCTTTACTGAGCAGTTGGGCCATGGCCTGGCCCTGGTGCGTGCCGTTCTGGACCCGTTTCTTGAGTGGTATTACGTGCTGCTGGTGGCCTTTCTCCTCTTGTTCATGATTTGGCTGGGCACCGGCCGCTACAAGAACGTACGCCTGGGCAGCGACTTCGAACAGCCGGAGTTCACCTTCTTCTCCTGGGTGGCGATGCTGTTCGCGGCAGGGACTGGCGTTGGCATTCTGTTCTGGTCGGTGGCCCAGCCGATACTGCAGTTTCAGGAGAACCCCTTCATCGCCGACGGCATGAGCCCTGATGCTGCTCGCGTGGCCATGCGCTTGACCTATTTCCACTGGGGCTTGAATGGGTGGGCCATCTTCTCTTTTGTGGCGCTGGTCCTGGCCTATTTCTCCTATCGCTGGAAGATGCCACTCACCATCCGTTCGGGCCTGAAGCCACTGTTCGGCGAGCGAACCGATGGGCTGTTGGGAGATGCCGTCGATGTGCTGGCAGTTTTTGGTACGGTATTCGGCATTGCCACTACCCTCGGGCTTGGCGTTCAGCAGATGAATGCGGGCCTCGACGCCGTATTCGGCCTGCCGTCTTCGCTGACCCTGCAGTTGATCGTCACCGCCGTGATCATGAGCGTGGCGACATTCTCCGTGGTCTCCGGCGTCAAGCGTGGCGTGCGGCTGCTGTCGGAAGCGAATTTCTGGCTGAGCATCGCGGTGGTGCTGTTCATGCTGCTGTTCGGACCAACCCAGTACCTTATCGCGATTACCATCGAGTCCGCGGGGGACTATATTCAGAACCTGATGGGCATGACGTTCCATACCAATGCGACCCGTGACGATGGCTGGCAGGCAGAGTGGACGGTGTTCTTCTGGGGGTGGTGGCTGGCCTGGTCGCCGTTTGTCGGCATGTTTATCGCCCGGGTGTCACGGGGGCGTACCTTCCGTGAATTCGTCATGGGCGTCCTTCTGGTGCCCACGCTTATCACCATTGTATGGATCGGTCTTTTTGGCGGTACCGCGCTCTATCATGAGCTGTTTGGCACCGGTGGCATCGTGGCCGCCGTGGAGGCTGACGTGGCCACGGCGCTCTTTGCCACCATCGATGCCATGGGGCTCGGTTTGCTGGGGCAGGGCGTATCTGCCGTGCTGGTACTGCTGATCGCCACCTACCTGATTACATCGGCCAATGCCGGCACCTTGGTGATCAATACCATACTGGCAGGGGGCGACCCCGAACCACCCACGGCTCACCGTATACTCTGGGGTGGCCTGCTGGGCTTGCTGACGGCGGTGTTGCTGATGGCGGGTGGGCTCGAGACTCTGCAGGCGGCCGTGATCATGGCGGCCCTGCCTTTCTCGGTGGTGATCATGCTGATGATTGCCGGTCTGCTCAAGGCGCTGCATCGTGAGCGCTATGCGGCTCGTACCGGTGAGCGCGCCGAGGCGCCGCGGGAGCCGTGGGCAGACCTCGACGATGCGGGCTCCCAGCCGGTGCCGGTTTCCAATGACGAGGCGCACAAGGCGCATTGAGCGAACGCTGCGACGAGCAGAAGGGGGCTGGCATGCCGTTGATCATGGGGATGAGCGTATTGCTGGCCTGCCAGTTCGCCGGTGAGCTGGTGGCGCGTGGGCTGGGGGTGCCGATCCCGGGGCCGGTGGTGGGTATGGTGATTCTGCTGCTGGGCCTGATGGTGCTAGGTCGGGTACCCAGCAGTCTGCGCATTACCGGGGAGGGGCTGCTGCGCTACCTGACACTGCTGTTCGTGCCTGCCGGGGTTGGATTGATGGTGCATGCCAGGCTGATTGGCATGGATTTCTGGCCCATCGTTGCGACACTGATTATCTCGACGGCGCTGACCCTGGCGGTTACTGCGTGGGTGTTGGAGCGCATGCAGCGCCGCTATCGGCAAGGCGAAGCGCAATGAGCGTCGTTGCCCTGGATCAGCTATGGGTCTACCTGTCTGGCAATCCACTGCTGTCGTTATTGGTCACCTTGCTGGCCTTCATGGTGGCAGTGCGAATCAATCGCGTGCTGGGGGGGACTCCCCTTGTGCATCCAGTGACCCTGGCCATCGCCATGCTCATTGGCTTTTTGCTTTTGGTCGACATGGATTACGCCACCTACTTCGAGGGGGCGCAATTCATCCACTTTCTGCTCGGGCCTGCCACCGTGGCACTGGCCATTCCGCTCTATGATCACCGTGAGCGCATCCGACGGCTGCTGTGGCCCTTGCTGCTTGCTTGTCTGGTGGGAATATTTACCGCCGTTGCTTCCACGATTGCCATCGCCATGGCGCTGGGGGCCCAGATCGAAACCGTACTAACCCTGGCGCCGCGATCGGTGACGTCCCCAATTGCCATGGGCATCGCCGAACAGGTGGGGGGTATTCCCTCGCTGGCGGCGGGACTGGTCTTGTTGACCGGCTCGATTGGCTGTGCGCTGGGGCCGCTGCTATTCCGGGTAATGGGAATTCGCGACCCCGGCGTCCAGGGCTTTACCCTTGGGCTGGCCGCTCACGGCTTCGGTACCGCCCATGCTTTTGCTCGGATCGGGGCGGTAGCCGGCGCCTTCTCAGGGCTGGCCATGGCGCTGACGGGCTTGCTGACAGCGTTCCTGCTGCCACTGGTGGTCAGGGCATTCGGATTAGGCTGAGCGCTATCAATCGTTAGATCTCCTCCCAGATGCGTGCACGAAAGTCATGGGACAGGTTCGCGACATTTTTCATTCTTTCCATATGGTGTTCCGCCACTTCCTTGGCAAGTTCCTGATAGCACTCGTTCATTTTCATCGGATCGCCCTGGTTGGTGTCGTAGCACTTGGCGATGCGCTGACTGGCCTCGGCCAGGGCCGAGAGAAAACGGGCCTCCTGCTGCATGATTTCAGACAGATTCTCCATCCAGGCCAATTGCATGCGGGTCATTGGGGTCGCACCCTGCATCCACTGCTTGGTCCACCACTCCATGATGGGCTGGGCAGCCTCAAAGGGTGCGCTGGGGTTGGCGGCCGATTTCTTGGTGGTCATGTCGTACTCCAGAGGTCAGTAAAACAGGGCTTGTCTCCTACTTGAAGTGTAGCCCAGAGCGGGAGCCTTGGCGGTATTTCTACTGCGTTGCAGCATGGTTTTTCGTGTTGTTTTGAATACTTGATTTCCCGAAGTCGTGACTGCTGTGGCATGCTGTAAGCGTCCCAACTGGCCGTGGAGATCAGGCATGTGGAAGGTGGTCAAGTCGGTGCTTGCGGCTTTTTTGGGTGTGCAGAAGGAGCAGCAGAGGCGTGAGGATTTCGAGAAGGGCAATCCGATGGCCTTTATCCTCGTGGGTATCATCATGGCGCTGCTGTTTGTGGGCGTGATCGCAGTGGTGGCTATCTGGGCAGCAGGTTGAGCTGGCCCGGGTTTGATGCGCTGCGTTGATTGGAGCGTTTGTCAGAAGACGGGAGCAGGAGCAGTGACTTTCCGGCCCCGACTTCATATAATCTTTGCAGAAGCGGCTAATGTTCTTGCGCTTGCGTGAGGGCCCCCGTCCCTGACCTTCGGGGTTTCCGCTCTACGACAACTACAAACATCGGGAGGCGTCGATGCGCACTCTGCTCGTATGGTTGGCAGGGGGCCTGTCCCTTGTCGGCTCGAGCCAGGCGGCTCTGGCCAGTGGCTGGAACATGCCGGTGGGGGTAACAGACCTCAGTAGAGAAATCTACAATCTGCACATGGCCATATTCTGGATCTGCGTGGTCATCGGCGTGGTGGTGTTCGGGGTGATGTTCTACTCCTTGATCCGCTACCGCCACTCCAAGGGCGCCAAGGCGGCCAACTTCCATGAAAACACCACCGTGGAAGTGATCTGGACGGCGGTACCGCTGCTGATCCTGGTCGGCATGGCCATCCCTGCCACAGCGACGCTGCAGAAGATCTATGATCCCTCTGATGCTGAGTTGGACGTCATGGTCACTGGCCAGCAATGGCGCTGGCGCTATGAATATCTCGGTGAAGATGTTGCTTTCAATTCGAACCTGGCGACACCGCGTTCACAGATACGCGGTGACGAGGTTCGCGGTGAGAACTACCTGCTGGAGGTCGACGAGCCTCTGGTCCTGCCGATCAATCGCAAGGTGCGTTTCCTGTTTACTTCCGACGACGTCATCCACGCCTGGTGGGTGCCTGACTTCGCCGTCAAGCAGGACACTATCCCCGGCTTCATCAGTGAAAACTGGGTCAGGATAAACGAGCCGGGGATCTATCGCGGCCAGTGCGCCGAACTGTGCGGGGTGGATCACGCCTTCATGCCGATCGTGGTTCACGCCATGGAAGAAGATGACTTCGAGACCTGGCTGGCCGAGCGCAAGGAGATGGCAGCCGAGGAGGCGCTTGGCGTCGATCGCGATTGGGAAATGGATGAGCTGATGGAGCGTGGTGAAGCCGTCTACGGCAGCATCTGTGCCTCCTGTCACCAGGTGGAAGGTCAGGGCTCTCCGCCGGCGTTCCCGGCACTGGCCGGCAACGAGCAGATGCTGGACGATGTCGATTGGCACAAGGATGTCATCATCAATGGCGTGTCCGGTACTGCCATGCCGTCGTTCCGTACCACGCTCAACCCTGTCGAGCTCGCTGCGGTGATCACTTATACCCGCAACGCCTGGGGCAACGACACCGGCGATGCGGTACAGCCCGCGGAAATTGCCGAGCGGCTGGAACGTTGATCACGGCCACGGCACTCACGCCGTGGCCACCCCTTGCGCCGATATAACAAGACAATGAATCTGGAGATTTCCGATGGCCCCTAAGGTACCTCCTCAGCCTACCCTCGAGCAGAGCAGCACCGCCGCGGAAGCTGGGCATGGACACGCCCATGCAGCGCCCCCCAAGGGCCTCATGCGGTGGCTGCTGACTACCAACCACAAGGAGATCGGGTCGCTCTACCTGATCTTCTCGCTGGTCATGTTCTTCATCGGGGGGATCTTTGCCCTGGTGGTGCGCCTGGAGCTCTTCCAGCCCGGCATGCAGTTCGTCAATCCGGAATTCTTCAACCAGATGACGACCATGCATGGCCTGATCATGGTCTTCGCCGCTGTCATGCCGGCCTTTACCGGACTTGCCAACTGGATGATTCCGCTGCAGATCGGTGCGCCGGACATGGCCCTGCCGCGCCTGAACAACTTCAGCTTCTGGCTGCTGCCCGTGGCGTTCGGGCTGCTGCTGTCTACGCTGTTCATGCCGGGTGGTGGGCCCAACTTCGGTTGGACTTTCTACGCGCCGCTCTCTACCACCTATGCACCGCCCTCGACGACGTTCTTCATCCTCGCGTTGCATATCGCCGGTATCAGCTCGATCCTGGGGGCAATCAATATCGTTGCCACTATCCTCAACATGCGTGCCCCGGGGATGCGCATGATGGATATGCCGCTGTTCGTGTGGACCTGGCTGATCACCGGTTTCCTGCTGATCGCCGTGATGCCGGTACTAGCCGGGGTGATCACCATGATGCTGATGGACATCAACTTCGGCACCAGTTTCTTCAATGCCGCGGGTGGGGGTGATCCGGTCCTGTTCCAGCACCTGTTCTGGTTCTTCGGCCATCCCGAGGTTTACATCATGATCCTGCCGGCCTTCGGGATCGTGTCGGCGATCATTCCCGCCTTCGCCCGCAAGCGCCTGTTCGGCTACGCATCGATGGTGTACGCCACTGCGGCCATCGCTCTGCTGTCGTTCATGGTCTGGGGACACCATATGTTTGTGGTGGGGATGCCGCTGGCGGGGCAGCTTTTCTTCATGTATGCCACCATGCTGATAGCGGTACCCACCGGGGTGAAGGTATTCAACTGGATCGCCACGCTCTTCCAGGGCTCGATCAGTTTCGAGCCGCCGATGCTGTTTGCCCTGGCCTTCGTGGTGCTGTTCACCATCGGTGGCTTCTCGGGCTTGATGCTTGCCATCGCGCCGGCCGATTTCCAGTATCACGATACCTACTTCGTCGTGGCGCATTTCCACTATGTGCTGGTGCCGGGCGCGATCTTCGCGATTATGGCAGGGGTCTACTTCTGGCTGCCCAAGTGGACCGGGCACTACCCCAATGAGCGCCTGTCCCAGTGGCACTTCTGGCTGTCTGTGATCGGCGTCAACCTGACCTTCTTCCCGATGCATTTCTCGGGGCTTGCCGGCATGCCGCGCCGGATTCCCGACTATGCCCTCCAGTTTGCCGATTTCAACATGGTGTCGAGCATCGGTGCCTTCATGTTCGGTTTCTCCCAGCTGTTGTTCGTGGCCGTGGTGATCATGTGCGTGCGGGGTGGCAAGAAGGCGCCGGCTGCGGCCTGGGGCGACTATGCCGACGACCTCGAGTGGAGCGTGCCTAGCCCGGCTCCGCTGCATACCTTCGAGACACCGCCGAACTACCAGCGCCCGGCTCACTGAGCCGGCGTATCGGCATGTGACAGGAGGAACGAAGCATGAGTCGGAACGAGACGGATACTCAGGAAGTGAGGGTCAGGCGCACGGTATGGCGGAGCGTCGCGGCATTGGTGGGAATGTTCGCCTTCGCCTTTGCCCTGGTACCCCTGTACGACGTGTTCTGCCGCGTCACCGGCATCAACGGCAAGGTGGACACCAACGCCCAGGCATTGGTCCATGATGATGTTGACGATTCGCGCATGGTGACCGTGCAGTTCATCACCCGCAATGGCTCCGGCTTGCCCTGGCGCATGGAAGTCGAGACCCGCCAGGTCCGAATTCATCCGGGCCAGACATCCGAAGTGAATTTCAGCTTCAACAATCAGAGCAGTGGGGAGAGCTGGGGTCGTGCGGTTCCCAGTGTCTCGCCCTCGACTGCTACGCGACACGTGCGCAAGGCAAGCTGCTTCTGTTTCGAGGAGCAGCGGCTTGAGGCAGGCGAGCGGCTCGAGCTGCCGCTGGTTTTCCAGCTGGATCGCGATCTACCCCCCGAAATCAACACCGTCACCCTGGTCTATACGCTCTATCCCGTTGAAGGCAAGAAGGCGCCGCTTCAGGCCGCTGCGAAGACCATTGAAGGAGATGAGGCATGAGTGGCAGCTATTACGTACCTGCAACCAGCAAGTGGCCGGTGCTGGGCTCCCTGGCACTAGGCATGATGATGGTCGGCACCGGCATGGTGCTGGTGCATGGGAGCGGCACTTTGATCATGCTGCTGGGGTTGGCGGGGGTGGTGGCCGTGATGGCGCTCTGGTTCCGCGATGTCGTGGTGGAATCGCGCAGCGGCCTCTATGATGCCCAGATGGACCGCTCGTTCCGCTGGGGTATGGGCTGGTTCATCTTCTCGGAAGTGATGTTCTTCGCTGCCTTCTTTGGTGCGCTGTTCTATGTGCGCATGTTTGCCATCCCATGGCTGGGGGGCGAGGGCACCAAGGGGCCAACGGCGCTGCTATGGCCGGAATTTACCGCCCACTGGCCGTTGCTGAGCCCGCCTGACCCCTCGATTTCCGGGCCGGCACAAGTATTCAGTCCCTGGCATCTGCCGCTGGTCAATACGCTGATCCTCATCTCTTCAAGCATTACCCTGACGGTGGCGCACGAGGCGCTCAAGGAAGGCCATCGCAAGATCTGTCGCAACTGGCTGGCCGGCACGGTACTGCTGGGCCTCACCTTCATCGTCATCCAGGGTGTGGAGTATTACGAGGCTTACGCCCATTACGGCATTACCCTGGAGGCTGGCATCTATGGTGCAACCTTCTTCATCCTGACCGGCTTCCATGGCGTGCATGTCATCGTCGGTACCTTGATACTCATCGTGATGCTGGTGAGGGTAATGAAGCGTCACTTTTCACCCGAGGAGCATTTCGGTTTCGAGGCGTCCTGCTGGTACTGGCACTTCGTGGATGTGGTCTGGGTAGGGCTGTTCCTGTTTGTCTACGTATTCTGAGGCTCAACAAGCGCATCCCCCTTCACCAGTCGATGATACGATATCTCCCGTCCAGCCCGGTGTGGCCGGGCGGGAGTTCGTCGTGAGGCGTCGGGTGTTCAGGCGGTGCCCAGGTCGCCAAAATAGAAGCCGTAGAACAGCAGGGCGAGCAGTAGCGCGGCCAATCCAACGCGGATCTTCAGTGACACCAGCAGGCGGCGGGACTGGCTGTCGTCTCGTAGCAGAAAGCCGACGCCGGCTGCCAGGCTGGTCACCATGGCCAGGAATACAACGGCGATCAGGATCTTCAGCAGCATGAGTTACTCCATCAAGGGTCAGGGGGCAGGGGGAAAGGGGATGCCGACGATGCGTCTTCCTGGCTGGCGACTGGGCCTGTGGTGCGTGCTCTGGTCGCTGCTGGTGGCACTCGGTCTGGCTCTCGGACTATGGCAGTGGGAACGGGCCGACGACAAGCGCGACTATCTGGCCAACCTCGACGCCGCGCCAACGCTCGAGGCACCCTTGACGGCTCCTCCTGATGGTACGCGTCTGACGCTGCGAGGCGAGTACCAGGCTGACGACACCCTGTTCCTCGATAATCGTACACTCAATGGCCAGGTGGGTGTGGCAGCATTGACGCCATTGCGCACCGAGGATGGCCGGCTATGGCTGGTACAGCGTGGCTTCATGGCCACCGGTCCGGTGCGCGAGACACCCGAAGTGGATACGCCTCAGGGTCAGGTCACGCTAAAAGGTCGCTGGCAAGAGGCCGGCGATTCAGGGCCGCTCTATGGTCCGAACCGCGAGGGGCTGCGGCTGCAGCAGATGAATCTTGCTGCCTGGAGCCAGTCGCCCGGGTTCGCCCACGATGGCTGGCTCCACCTGGAGGAGGGTGGCGGTCTGCTCGAACCATGGTGGGAGCCCAGTGTGATGCCCCCTGAGCGACATGTCGGTTACGCGGTGCAGTGGTGGGGCCTGGCTCTGGCGGCACTGGTCATGATGATCGTCGGAGGGCGTCGGCTGGCCCGGGATCGGCGTGCAAGCTTCGCTTCTGACGATTACCCACCGCAGGGGCTGGAACCTCTGTCGAAACAACCTCCTACAGAGCCTCCCAAAGAAGGGTAGCCCGCTGGTTGGGCACGCTGGGAGCTGTCATCAGATTAAGGTAGAAACGTGCGAGAAAAGCCGGCCGAGCAACACATTAACGAGAAGGATAGCCAGAGGGCGCGTCGCCAGCGCTTCAAGCTTCTGGCGTTGATTGCCATCTTCGCCATACCGGTAGCTACCGCCTGGATCATGGTGGAGTGGCGCATTGGTATTCCAGAGCAGCGTACGGCTCACGGTGAATTGGCACCGGCAGTGCCTGCCCTTGCCAACTGGCCTCTGGTCGAGCCTCTCGAGGCGCTGGAGCCCGGGGATTGGATCCTGGCTTTCGATTGCTCTACGCAATGTGAGGCATTGGCTGACCAGTGGTGGCGCCTCCATCGGGCCCTGGGGCGAGAAGCGCCCAGGGTGAGCCGTTTGCGTATCGGTGGCGATGGGCCGGCACTACCGGGAGAGTCCGTGGCACAATGGACCCATACGCCGGAATGGCACTCGCCGGGCCGTGTTTGGTTGGTCGATCCACGGGGTGAGGCGGTGCTGACATACGCCCGCGAAGTGGAACTCCGCGATGTGATGGATGACATCAGCCACCTATTGCGCATGAATCCGGAAAAGCGAGCGGCGCCGGAGCTAGAGGTCGGTAATCGCTGAAACGCCAGCGGTCGCCTCTCACGATCAGGGTAGGCATCATCGAGTGGCAGTCAGGATCGATAAGGAATGTACCAATGCAGGACATATCGACGCGAGGCCATCAAGGGTCGTCGCGGCTGGGACTTCTGCTCAGCCTCAGTCTGGTGGGTGTTTTCTTCACGAGTGCCGTGATTCTGGTGGGTGTCTGGACGCGGCTGGTGGATGCTGGCCTGGGTTGCCCCGACTGGCCGGGCTGCTATGGCCGTCTTGTCGTACCTGACGCCGAGCGGGCCATGGCCCATTCACCGGACGCGCCTCTGGAAGTCTTCAAGGCCTGGGTCGAGATGATTCATCGCTATGTGGCTTCCGCGCTGGGTTTGCTGGTCATCGCCCTGCTGGTGGCGGGAGCCGGCCTGCGTAAACGCCAGGGGTATCCCTGGGGCGTGAGCGTGGCGCTGCTGGTCGTGATCCTGCTGCAGGGGGCTTTCGGCGCGTTCACCGTTACCCTGAAGCTTTGGCCCCAGGTGGTGACGATGCACTTGCTGGGCGGATTGGCCGTGCTGCTTTTATTCCTCTGGTTGCACTTGCGGCTTAGGCGATATGCCGCCGGGGACACGGGGGAGCGTCCAAGGCGCCGGCTTACGCCGCTGTGGGGCCTTGCACTGCTGCTGTTATTGCTGCAGCTTGCACTCGGCGGTTGGGTTTCCAGTAACTACGCCGGTATTGCCTGCCAGGGCTTCCCCACTTGTAATGGCCAATGGTGGCCGGAGATGGACTGGAGCGAGGGTTTTCATCTGACCCAGACGGTCGGGCCAAACTACCTGCATGGGCAGCTGCATGCCGATGCAAGAGTCGCCATTCATCAGGGGCATCGCATTGGTGCGCTCCTGCTGGGGTTGGTCCTGCTGGCGCTGGCGGTCCGCTATTGGCATGAGTCACGCCTGCGGCCTTGGCTGGGCGGCGTGGTGGGGATATACGTGCTGCAACTGGGGTTGGGGGTCGCCAATGTCCTGCTTTGGCTGCCGCTTTGGCTTGCCCTGCTACATACCGCCGGGGCCGTGGCGTTGGTGCTGTGCCTGGCATTGGCGGTATGGCATTGGCGTGAGGCGGTGGAGGATGAGACTACAATACGAAAGGACAAGGAGTGGGCGCATGTCTAATGCGGTAATCAAGCGAACGGGATTGAAGCGCACCCTGGGGGCTCCCTTCAATACCGAGGATGCTGCCGACTGGACCGGACAGGATCTGCTTACCCTGTGCAAGCCGCGGGTAGTCGTCGTCATGCTGGCTTGTGCCCTGGTGGGCATGGCATTGGCGACACCGGCCTTGCCCCCGCTCAGTACGGTGATTTTCGGGCTGGCCGGGATTGGCTTCGCGGCTGGTGGGGCCGCTGCGTTCAACCATGTGGTCGATCGGCGGCTCGATGCCATGATGCTGCGGACCTCGCGTCGGCCGCTGGCCAGCCAGCGAATGCCGACTTGGCTTGCGCTGGCCTGGGCCTCGCTACTATCCGTGTCGGGAATTCTGTTGTTGCTGTGGCAGGTCAATGCATTGACGGCGTGGCTGACGCTTGGCTCGCTGATTGGCTATGCATTGATTTATACCGCGTTTCTAAAGCGGGCCACGCCACAGAACATCGTCATCGGCGGTGTTGCCGGCGCGGCACCGCCACTCCTGGGTTGGACGGCGGTAACCGGCCAGTTGGGTCCGGAGCCGCTGCTGCTGCTGCTGATCGTTTTTGCCTGGACGCCGCCTCACTTCTGGGCGCTGGCAATCCATAAGCGTGATGAGTATGCCCGGGCCGGGGTCCCCATGTTGCCGGTTACCCATGGTGAGGCGTTCACTCGGCTACAGGTATGGCTATACGGCTGGTTGACCGTGGCAGTAACGATGTTGCCGTTCGTCATCGGCATGAGCGGCGCGGTCTACCTGGTTGGCGTTCTGGCACTGAATAGCCGCTTCATGTACTGGAACTGGAAGGTTTGGCGAGGCCACGATCCCGAGGCGCCTCTGGCCGCATTCTGGTTCTCTATCCGCTATATACTTGGCGTGTTCGGGGTTCTCCTGCTTGATCACTACGCAGCCCTCTGGGCGTTGTAATGGCAGGGCGTCGAAACCTCGGCGCCCTGTCGGCTCGCCCGCTCCCTCATTTCCTTTCCTTGCCTCTTTTTTCCCGTGCCGATTTATATCCGCGAGTCGGCCCAACCTGTGAGTGGGACACTACAGCAGGGCAGGGCATGCTGGAGGGTGCCGGCGGGGCGATGTTGAGCCTGGGATGCTACCCTGGTGGCTCATCTGTTGCCCTGAGTGTATTGCCTGCCCCTGGCTGAGGTACAATTCAAGCTAATTCTTAACCACAGGCTGGAAGAAGCCATGACGACAACGACTGCCCTGATCCTGCTCGCGGTGGGCGTGGCCATCATTGCCGGTATGGGCGCCTACGCCTTCACGCTCTGGCGTGAGATCAATCGCCGGCAAGCCGCCAAGCAGGATGAGATCCAGCGCGCTCACACCAACTGTCTGGAAAATCTGGAGATCGTCGCCTCGTCGCTATTGCAGGAGCAAGTGGACGTCACCGAGGGGGCGTGGCGCTGCAAGGTGTTGCTGGAGATACTCGACCCCCAGTTGCTGGAGCGTCCGGCCTTTCGTCCCTTTGGCGAGGTCTATGCCCGGACCCAGCACCTGCATACCCATTCAGCACGTAAGGCGCTCACCCCGCGCGACAGGATGCGGGAGGATCGCGAGCGGCTGGAGGTGGAGGCAGAGCTGCGCCAGCCAGTGTTGAAGGCCGCGGCCGAGGTGCTGGAATTTCGTCGGACCTGGCCCGGCAGCCTCCATTGAGGCAAGCACGGCCTGGACATGACTATGCTGTACATGTATTGTACAGTAATATTTCGATGCAACGCTTTGATTGTCTGCGCAGGCTTGTATAGTCTTCTGCGCTTGGCGTCGAGCCTGCCTAATTCTCGGACAGTTGAATTAGGTTATGCTTTGAGAGTGGCTGATTAAGGCCTACACTGTGAAGAACCGGGTCCCAGAATTCCCGGATATTTCGGGTCCTCGACAATGGATTGCCCGAAGATGAATCAAGAAGGAGTCTTGTAATGAAAAAATCTACGACTGGCTTGCTGTTAGGTTCTGCTCTCGTCATCGGTCTTTCCGGCTGTGCAAATACTCAGGGTGGGGCGACTGCCTCAACAGATCGTCCCTGGTATCAGCAGCCTGTGGTGTGTGGTGTCGCTGGTGGCCTGATCGGCGGCAGCATCGGCTATGCCGTCAGCGGCAGCTCCGATGAGGACCAGGGTGTTGGTGTTGGTGGCGCTACCGGTGCCGCTATTGGTGCATTGCTGTGTGCCGACCGTACGCCAGCACCGGTTGCCGAGCCTGAGCCCGAGCCGATGCCGGAGCCTGCACCGGCACCTGCACCCGAGTTTGAACCGGTAGTGCTGGATAGCGAAGTTACCTTCGCCTTCGATTCTTCCGAAATTCGTGAAGGTGCCTACCGCGAGCTCGAACAGGTGGCGAATACCCTGCGTGAGAATCCCGATATGCGTGTTCGTATCGAAGGTCATACCGACCACGTTGGCTCTGCCCAGTACAATCAGGGCCTCTCCCAGCGTCGTGCCGATTCCGTCAGGGACTTCCTCGTTTCTCGCGGTATCGATCAGAATCGCATGACTACCGTTGGCTATGGCGAAGAGCGTCCGGTCGCCACCAACGAGACTGACGAAGGTCGCGCGCAGAACCGTCGCGTGGAAATCGTCAACTGGGACTGATCTCACGATCGGACCCGGGGGCCTGAATCAAGGCCGCTTGCAGTAGACAGGGGCACCTTCGGGTGCCCCTGTTCCGTTCCGTACCCCCGCCCTGCCACGGCGAGCTTTCATGGCGTGGCGTGAGAAGGGGGGCATCTGGTAGTCTTGTCGGCTGTCGTGACCCGTCATGGACTGTTTTTAACTGTTTTGAACTACGCCACTAACTGCGGCACGTGATCCCTGGTATGGATCACCACTGCGCACAAGGACGCTTCAATGCCCATCGTGACCCTGCCGGATGGCAGCCAGAGAACCTTCGACGAACCCCTTTCCGTAATGCAGTTGGCCGAATCGATCGGGCCTGGCCTGGCCAAGGCCTGTGTCGCCGGCAAGATTGACGGCGCACTGGTGGACGCTGCCGATGTCATCGATCATGACGCCGAAGTGGCAATTATCACCGCCCGCGATCCGGAAGGTCTCGAGGTCATTCGTCACTCCTGCGCTCACCTGATCGGCCATGCGGTCAAGCAGCTCTATCCCGAGGCGAAGATGGCCATCGGTCCGGTGATTGACGATGGTTTCTACTACGATATCGACTTTGGTGCTTCCATCACCCCGGACGATCTGGCCGCTATAGAGACGCGCATGAAGGCGCTGATCGATGAGGAGTATGACGTCGTTCGCGAGTATGTGGACCGCGATCAGGCGATGCTGACCTTCCTGCATCGCGATGAGCCCTACAAGCAGGAGATCGTCCGTGAGATTCCCGAGGGGGAGACGATTCGGCTCTATCAGCACAAGGAATATACTGACATGTGTCGGGGGCCCCATGTGCCCAACACCCGGCACCTGAAGGCATTCAAGCTGACCAAGCTGGCCGGTG
This sequence comes from Halomonas sp. ANAO-440, assembly GCF_019915905.1. Classification (NCBI taxonomy): domain Bacteria; kingdom Pseudomonadati; phylum Pseudomonadota; class Gammaproteobacteria; order Oceanospirillales; family Halomonadaceae; genus Halomonas; species Halomonas sp. ANAO-440. The sequence goes on from NZ_JAHXBV010000009.1 coordinate 20,068, forward strand.
CATACTGGCGTGGCGATGCCAGCAACCCGATGCTGACCCGGGTATATGGCACGGCCTGGGGTGACAAGAAGCAGCTGAAGGCCTATCTCAAGCGCCTCGAAGAGGCCGAGAAGCGCGATCACCGCAAGCTGGCCAAGCGCATGAACCTCTTCCACCTTCAGGAGGAGGCGCCGGGGATGGTGTTCTGGCACCCCAATGGCTGGACCATCTATCAGGCGCTCGAGCAGTACATGCGCAAGGTACAGGTCGAGCACGGCTACCAGGAGATTCGCACTCCGCAGGTGGTAGACCTGTCGCTGTGGAAGAAGTCCGGTCACTGGGGGCACTACAGCGACCTGATGTTCACCACCGAGTCGGAGAAGCGCGAATACGCGGTCAAGCCGATGAACTGCCCCTGCCATGTGCAGGTGTTCAACCAGGGGCTCAAGAGCTACCGTGACCTGCCCCTGCGCCTGGCGGAATTCGGCAGCTGTCATCGCAACGAGCCCTCCGGTTCACTGCACGGCCTGATGCGGGTGCGCGGCTTTACCCAGGACGATGCGCACATCTTCTGCACCGAGAAGCAGATTCAGGCCGAAGCGGAAGACTTCATCGCCCTGACGCTCAAGGTCTACAAGGAGCTGGGCTTCGACGACGTGGAGCTCAAGCTGTCGACTCGCCCCGATGGCTTCATGGGCGAGGCAGGGCTGTGGGACCGGGCCGAGCAGGGACTGGAGGCGGCACTCAATGCCACCGGCCTTGAATGGGAGCTGCAGCCGGGTGAGGGCGCCTTCTACGGACCCAAGATTGAATTCGCTTTGCGCGATTGCCTGAATCGGGTCTGGCAATGCGGTACACTGCAGCTGGATTTCAATCTGCCCGGCCGTTTGAACGCTCAATTCGTCGATGAGGACGGTGAGCGCAAGACGCCGGTCATGCTGCATCGGGCCATTCTCGGCTCCTTCGAGCGCTTCATCGGCATCCTGATCGAGCACTACGCTGGGGCGATGCCGCTCTGGTTGGCGCCCGAGCAGGTGGTGGTGATGACAATTACCGATGCACAGCGCGACTATGCGGTACAATTGGAGCGTCGCTTGCAGAAAATCGGTCTTCGCGTCAAGGCGGACTTGAGGAACGAGAAGATCGGCTTTAAAATCCGCGAGCATACGTTGCAGAAAGTTCCCTATCTCCTTGTGGTAGGGGATAAGGAAGTCGAAGCCGACTCGGTTGCCGTGCGCACCCGCACCGGCGAAAACCTCGGCGTCCAGACCGTCGATGAATTCATCGAGCGTGTTCGGGCCGAAGGTTGGTAACGACACTGTCAATTACCGGAACGGAGACGGAACGATCAAGCGAAGCAGCCAGCGCGGACGTCCTCAGGACAAGCGCCCCCCAATGAACGACCGTATTACCGAGGATCAGGTACGCCTGATCGACAGCGACGGCGAGCAGCTGGGCGTAGTGCCCACCAGTGAAGCACTGGAGCGAGCCGAAGCGGCCGGTTTGGACCTCGTCCAGATTTCCAATGCCGACCCCATCGTCTGCAAGATCATGGATTACGGTAAATTCGTCTTTGAGCAGAAGAAGCAGAAGGCAGCTCAAAAGAAGAAGACGAAGCAGATTCAGGTCAAGGAAGTCAAATTCCGGCCTGGCACCGACGAGGGCGACTATCAGGTCAAGCTGAAAAACCTGATCCGATTCCTCGAAGGTGGCGACAAGGGCAAGGTCACGCTGCGTTTTCGCGGCCGTGAAATGGCGCACCAGGACATCGGCCGCAAGCTGATGGAGCGGATCGCTGCGGATCTCGACGAGATCGGGACCGTGGAGTCCTTCCCCAAGATGGAAGGGCGCCAGATGATCATGATCATTGCCCCCAAGAAGAAGTGATCCGACGGCCAGTTAAACGGATGGTCGGCGTCATTGCCGGCCATAGGCCACGGATTTTCTAAAAAACTCGAGCGGAGAATTGACTCATGCCGAAGATCAAGACCAATAGTGGCGCTGCCAAGCGCTTCAAGAAGACTGCCAATGGCTTCAAGCACAAGCAGTCTTACCGTAGCCACATCCTGACCAAGAAGTCGACCAAGCGTAAGCGTCATCTGCGTGGCACCAAGCTTATCCACGACGCCGACAAGGCCCTCGTTCAGCGCATGTTGCCGAACCTGTAAGCCTCTGCTTGTTCTATTTTAACGTCAGGAGAAAGCTATGACTCGTGTCAAGCGTGGTGTCGTCGCTCGTCGTCGTCACAAGAAAGTACTGAAGCTGGCCAAGGGCTACTATGGCGCTCGTTCGCGCGTATTCCGCGTGGCCAAGCAGGCTGTCATCAAGGCAGGCCAGTATGCCTATCGTGACCGTCGCAACCGCAAGCGTCAGTTCCGTGCCCTGTGGATCCAGCGTATCAACGCGGGTGCTCGTCAGCACGGCATGTCCTATAGCCGTTTCGTCGGTGGCCTGAAAAAGGCTGGTATCGAGATCGACCGCAAGGTGCTGGCCGATCTGGCTGTTCACGAGAAGGCTGCCTTTGCTGCCATCGTCGAGAAGGCCAAGGCTGCCCAGTAAGCGATTCCGACCGATGGCGTCGGGCCGGCGTTGGCCGGTCTCCTTCAACGCCAGACCGTCGCAGGGGAAGAGCAGCCGCTCTTCCCCTGTTTTTTTGTCGATCGAAACACGACGTTTTTTCAGACAAGATCAACGATTTCGGAGCTCAATGGATGGACCACCTTCCCACACTGGTCACCGAGGCCCGTCAAGCCATCCAGGCCGCCGACAGCATTGCGGCGCTCGATGAGCTGCGCGTGCGCTATCTCGGCAAGAAGGGCGAGATTACCGCTCAACTGAAAGGGCTGGGTAAGCTGCCGGCCGATGAGCGTCCCGCGGCAGGTGAACGTATCAACCAGGCCAAGCAGGCGTTGGCCCAGGAGCTGGACGAGCGGCGGCAGGCCTTGTCGAAGGCGGCACTGGAGGCGCAGCTGGCCGCCGAGCGCATCGACGTGACGCTGCCCGGTCGTGGCCAGCCCAGCGGTGGTCTTCATCCGGTGACGCTCACCCTGGAGCGAATTGAAGGTCTGTTCACTCGCATCGGCTATGACGTCGCCGTGGGGCCGGAAATCGAGGACGACTATCACAACTTCGAAGCGCTCAACATTCCCGCCCACCACCCCGCACGGGGCATGGCCGATACGTTCTACTTCGATGCCACCCGACTGCTGCGTACGCATACGTCGCCGGTCCAGGTGCGCACCATGAAGGAGCAGTCGCCACCCATTCGCATCGTCTGCCCAGGGCGGGTCTATCGCAGCGATTCCGATCTGACCCACACGCCAATGTTCCATCAGGTGGAGGGGCTGCTGGTCGACGAGGATGTCAGCTTTGCCGATCTCAAGGGCACCATCGAGGACTTCCTGCACGCCTTCTTCGAGCGTGACGATCTCTCGGTCCGTTTCCGGCCATCCTACTTCCCGTTCACCGAGCCCTCGGCCGAAGTCGATATCCAGTGCGTCATGTGCAGCGGTGATGGCTGTCGCGTCTGCTCCCATAGTGGATGGCTGGAAGTCATGGGCTGCGGCATGGTGCATCCGGAGGTGTTCCGCCATTCCGGCATTGATTCGGAGCGCTACAAGGGCTTCGCCTTCGGCATGGGAGCCGAGCGCCTGGCCATGCTGCGCTACGGCGTCAATGACCTGCGGCTGTTCTTCGAGAACGATCTGCGCTTTCTGCGCCAGTTCGCCTGACCGTGCGACGTTACATGAACTTCGGCAGAACACAGGATAAGTCATGAAATTTTCCGAACAGTGGCTGCGCGAGTGGGTCTCGCCGCAGCTGGGCGTTCAGGCGCTGGCCGACCAGATCACCATGGCCGGCCTTGAAGTGGATGCCATCGAGCCGGTAGCGGCGCTCTTCAGCGGCGTGGTCATCGCCGAGGTGGTGGCAAAGGCGCCACATCCGGATGCCGACAAGCTCAATGTGTGTCAGGTGCTGGATGGTAGCGGTGAGCCGGTCCAGGTGGTGTGTGGCGCAGCCAACGTGGCGGTCGGGCAGAAGGTGCCCTTCGCCCGCGTCGGCGCGGTGCTGCCCGGCGACTTTACGATCCGTCAGGCCAAGCTTCGTGGCGTGGAGTCCTGCGGCATGATCTGCTCCGCCTCGGAGCTGGGCCTGGAGGAGGAGACTTCACACGGGATTCTCGAGCTGCCGCTGGATGCGCCGGCGGGGGAGGATTTCCGGGGCTGGATGGGTCTCGATGACAACACCATCGAAGTGGACCTGACGCCAAATCGCGGGGACTGCCTGAGCCTCAAGGGACTGGCGCGGGAAGTGGGCGTACTCAACCGGCTGCCGGTGGTTTCACCAGGCGTCATGCCCGTCCCGGCGACCCATGACGAGACGTTCCCGGTTCGTGTCGAAGATGCCGAACGCTGCCCACGCTACATCGGCCGCTTGATCAAGGGTGTCGACGTCACGACCGCCACGCCGCTGTGGATGGTCGAGCGACTGCGCCGCAGTGGCGTGCGCTCCATCGATCCGGTAGTCGACATTACCAACTACGTGATGCTCGAGCTGGGCCAGCCTCTGCATGCCTTCGACCGTGCCAACCTGCATGACGGCGTGGTCGTGCGCCTGGCCCGTGAGGGTGAGCGGCTGGTGCTGCTCGATGGGCAGGAGATTACCCTGAGCGCGTCGACCCTGGTGATTGCCGATGAGCGTGGGCCCCTGGCCATTGCCGGGGTGATGGGCGGTGAGGACTCGGGCGTCAGTACCGCAACGCAGGATATTTTCCTGGAAGCGGCCTACTTCTCGCCCCTGGCCGTGGCCGGACAGGCGCGCGCCTATGGCCTGCACACCGATGCGTCGCACCGCTTCGAGCGGGGCGTCGATCCGCAATTGACGGTGGACGCCATCGAGCGCGCCACGGCCCTGCTGCTGCAGATCACCGGCGGCGAGCCGGGGCCGCTTGTCGACGCGACAAACCAGGCGCAACTGCCCGGCGAGCGTGAAGTGACGCTGCGCTCTTCACGCCTCGAGCAGGCGCTGGTCAAGGCGTTGCCGGAGGAGGAGGTGACCGACATCCTCGTGCGGCTGGGGATGACGGTCGATATCACCGAGTCTGGCTGGCAGGCGCGAGTGCCGAGCTGGCGTTTCGACATTTCCATCGAAGAGGACCTGATCGAGGAGATCGCGCGGATTCATGGCTACAACCGACTCCCGGTGCGCCGTCCTTCCGCACGATTGGCGCTGCGCCCGGACCATGAGGCGCGCACCCCGCTGGCTCGCCTGCGTCGGCAGATGGTGGCCCGAGGGTATCAGGAGGCGGTGACCTACAGCTTCGTGGCACCTGAGCTGCAGCAGGCAATGCTGCCCGACGTCGTATCTCCCAGGTTAGCGAACCCCATCTCCAGCGACCTCTCGGTGATGCGGGCGAGCCTGTTCCCCGGGCTGGTGCGAGCCCTGGAGCATAACCTCAACCGCCAACAGAGCCGTGTGCGGTTGTTCGAGGCAGGGCTGGTCTTTCGTGGGGACCTGGACGACCTTCAGCAGACGCCAATGCTTGGAGCGCTGGTCTGTGGTTCCCGCGAGCCCGAGGGCTGGGCCGGCGGTCGTGAAAAGGTCGACTTCTTCGACCTGAAGGGCGACCTGGAAAGCCTGATTGCCATGGGCGGGGAGGCCGATGCCTGGCGCTTCGAACCGGGCGAGCACCCTTCGTTGCACCCTGGCCAGAGCGCGCGCATTCTCTATCGCGGCGAGGTAGTCGGTTGGATTGGTGCGTTGCATCCGGGGGTCAAGGCTGCGCTGGGCCTCAAGACCGATGCACTACTCTTCGAGGTGCGGCAGGATGCTCTGGTGCGTGGTGTACTGCCGGCATTCGTGCCCCTGTCCCGCCATCCGGAAGTGCGTCGTGACCTGGCTTTCCTGATCAAGGAGGAGCAACCGGTTCAGGCGCTGCTCGACTGCGTGCGAGAAAAGGCCGGTCAGTGGCTCGAGGAACTGCGCCTTTTCGATGTCTACCAGGGCAAGGGTGTAACAGAAGGGTACAAGAGCATCGCCTTGGGCTTGACCTGGCAGCATCCTTCGCGCACGCTGAATGATGAGGAAATCAATCAGTTGGTCGATGCCATTGTCGCCGAATCGCATCAACACCTGGGGGCCGAGCTACGCGGTTGACCATTCCGGCAATGACCGGAGTCGTGTGTTCACGTGGCTTGCGACACAAGTAATGATGAATGACCGGTGACGGGCTGGACCGCCACTCTGAAGGAGTAGACATGGGAGCGTTGACCAAGGCGGAACTGGCCGAACACCTTCATGCCGAGTTGGGGTTGACCAAGCGGGAAGCCAAGTCGATGGTGGAGGCCTTCTTCGAGGAAATCCGAGCCTGTTTGCGGGAGAACGAGCAGGTCAAGCTGTCGGGTTTCGGCAATTTCGACCTGCGCGACAAACGCGAACGCCCGGGGCGAAACCCCAAGACGGGCGAGGAAATTCCTATTTCTGCTCGCCGCGTGGTGACGTTTCGGCCCGGCCAGAAGCTGAAGAGCCAGGTTGAGCGCTTCGAAGGGCCCCTGCCCAGTTGAAGTGTCATGACCCGATGCCGCCCCTTTGGGTTGCATCGGGTCGTTCTGGATCGTTAGACGCTACCGCGTTCTATGAGCCAGGTGATAACCACTTTCAGTAGATAGCCGAGAATGCCGGCGCCTAGCACCACGAACAGCATGATGGTGCCGAATCGCCCGGCCTGGGATTGCTTGGCCAGATCCCAGATGATGAAGCTCATGAACAGGACCAGGCCACCGATCATGATCGGCGTGATCCAGGCTTCGAAGGTCTGCAGCATGTCGCCTCCTTGGCATAAAATCCGACTATTATACTCGGACATTCCCCCGGCTGCATGCGGCCCCATGTCGCTAGCGTGCCGGTTTCGGAGCCGTTCGAGCTATGCTAATATCCGACCAAAATACTCAGGTATACCCTCGACATGCCAATGCTGAAGATCCTTGTAGGAACCATGTATGGCGGCGCGCTCGATGTCGCCGAACAGGTCAAGCCGCTATTCGAGTCGGCCGGCTATGAGGTGGACATCCTCGAACAGCCGACCGTCTCGGACTTGACCGATTCCCCCACCGATCTTGCGCTTTTCTGCGTCTCCACCACCGGTAGCGGTGACTTTCCCGGCAACTTCGTCCCTTTCGCCCGTGGTCTCGATGAGCAGAGCCCAGGGCTCACTGACTTGCGTTACGGCGTGATTGCGCTGGGTGACAGTTCCTACGGTGATACCTTCTGCGGTGCCGGCCGGCAGCTGGATGAGATGCTCCAGGGTCTGGGAGCCAACCGTTTGGGAGAGCGCCTGGAAATCGATGCCATGGAAACGTTCATGGCCGATGATGCGGCGATCCCCTGGGTGGAAGAGTGGATCGATGCCCAGCAGCTGAAGGTGGCCTGATGAGCGCCTCGCCGACAGCCGAGCGGCTGAGCGTCATGCTGGGCCTGCTGGTGCTGATGCTCTCCACCATACCGCGCTACCTGGCGGGTGGGCACGACAATCGCCTGACCATGATCACGCTCGCCCTGGTCGTTGTTGCGGCCGTGACGGTGGTGCACTGGCGCATGCTGGAAGCGAGCGAGCGACGTCGCCTGCCGATGCTGCTCAAGCGCTTTGGTGCCTCGCTGCTTGCCGGCCTGGGGCTGATGGGCGCCTGGCACGCCCTGATGACCGACTGGATCAGCTGGCAGCTGTTCATCGCCCACGCCGCCACGGCTGGGCTGCTGATGCACGTTCTGTGGCTGCTGTGGCGCCCGGCGGAGTCCCGGTAGGCGTCGTTGACAGTAATGAATCCGCCGAGGCGCCTGGCGCGACGCGGAGTCGGAGCGCCAAGCCGAGCGCTCCAGCAGCGATTCTATGCCACCGGCGGTGCCACGCCATTGTTGGAGTATCTTCAGATCACGACTGGAGGCCGCAGGCCTCCCGGCGGTGTTGCCAATGCTGGTGATTGCCGCCAACGCTGGCAGCTTCCTCCGAGGCGCCTGGCGGCGCCAGTCGCGATGGGAACCAGCGCTCCAACAGCTGTTTTTTCCTGCCTCGGCAACGACCGCCGGGGCGCCTGGCGGCGCCAGTCCCTATACCAGCCGGTAACAGGGCTCGTAATCGCGACCCGGTAGCTTCATCCGCCCCTGTGCAACAAAGGACCCCAGTAGCTCGTCAAGCCGCCGCATCAGTTCCGGTTCTGCGTGCAGAGAGAAGGGGCCTTTCGCCTCGATGGCGCGAATTCCGTTCTCCTTGACGTTTCCAGCGACGATACCGGAAAACGCTCGGCGCAGGTTGGCGGCAAGTTCGTGGACTGGCTGGTTCCTGTGCAACGCCAGGCTGCCCATGGCTTCGTGGGTCGGCTCGAAGGTTTCCTGAAAGTCGCGGGCAATGGTCAGGCGCCAGTTGTAGTGATAGGCGTCCTGATGTTCACGGCGAAAGTTTGTGACGTCGTCGATACCTTCGCGCATGAGACGGGCCACTTCGGTGGGGTCATCGACGATGATGCGGTACTTGGAACGCACTTGCTCGCCCAGGGTATAGACCAGAAATTCGTCGATGCGCTTGAAATAGTCTGACGCGCTGGCGGGACCGGTGAAGATGACCGGCATGCGCATGTTGGCATTGTCTGGATGAAGCAGAATGCCTAGCAAATAGAGGATTTCCTCGGCGGTGCCGACCCCGCCGGGGAACACGATGATACCGTGGCCGAGGCGAATGAAGGCTTCAAGGCGCTTCTCGATGTCTGGCATCACCACCAGTTCATTGACCAGCGGGTTGGGGGCCTCGGCGGCAATGATGCCCGGCTCGGAAATACCGAGATAACGGCCGTCCTGGATACGCTGCTTGGCATGGGCCAGGTTGGCGCCTTTCATCGGCCCCTTCATGGCGCCGGGCCCGCAGCCAGTGCAGATGTCCAGCTCACGCAGCCCCAGGTGGTAGCCCACGTCCTTGGTGTATTCATACTCTTCGCGGGCGATGGAGTGGCCGCCCCAGCATACAACGATACTCGGGTCCCGCCCCGGTTTCAGGGTGCCGGCCTTGCGCAGAATGTGGAACACGGCGTTGGTTGTCCCTTCGGCCGTGGTCAGGTCGAAGCGGGAGTGGTGCTGGATTTCGTTATAGACATAGACGATATCGCGCAAAACTGAGGAGAGGTGCCCACGAATGCCGCGAATCATCTTGCCATCGACGAAGGCTTCAGCCGGAGCGTTGGTCACCTTGAGGCGAATGCCGCGGTCTTGCTGTATCACCTCGATATCGAAGTCGTGGTAGGTTTCCATCAGCACCAGGCTGTCGTCTGTCATGTTGCCGGAACTGAGCACCGCCAGGGCGCAGCGGCGCAGCAGATCATGGAGGCCTGCCTTGGACGTGTCGCGTAGCCGGTTGACTTCATGTTGGGAAAGTACTTCCAGGCTGCCCAGAGGGGAAACGGTGCTGGAGATGGTGTCGGGCATGGAACGGTCCTTGTCAGGTCAGTTTGGCGGACGATCTCGGGGGAGCAAGGCCGCCGGATAGGGTCTGGTTAATCTTCGAATCCTACCATGAGCTTGCCCAGGGCGCAGCGCTGCGCGGCTTGAGCGGTACTGGTAGAATGGGGGCTATCAGGCCCTGGCCGCATCGCAAGCGAAGCCCATGTTCAACGCTCAATATTTCCGTACCTTCATCACACTGGTAGAGACCGGCAGCTTCACTCGCACGGCCGAACGGCTTGAGATGACCCAGCCTGGCGTCAGCCAGCACGTGCGAAAGCTTGAACACTATCTCGACAAGTCGTTGCTGGAGCGTCACGGCCGCCGCTTCGCGCTGACCGAGGCCGGTCGGCGCGCCTATGATTACGGCCTTCGCCTGTTCACCGAGCATGAGCAGTTCCGACACTCGCTGGACGATGAGGCCCTGGATACCGGGGAATGCCGGATAGGCTCGCCGGGTAGTGTCGGGCTGATGCTGTACCCCTATATTCTTGGGCAGCAACAGATGTACCCGGGCCTGACGGTCAGCTACAGCTTCGCCTTCAGTCATGAGATCGTTGCCGATGTGCTGGCCGGCCGGCACGATCTGGGCATCATTACCGAACCGGTTCGACATCCTGAGCTGGATTGTTCGCAATGGCACCAGGAGCCGCTTTGCCTGGTTGTCCCCGCCGATTTTGCCGGGACAACCCTCAGCGAACTGATGGGCATCGGCTTCATCAACTACTCCGACGGCGTCAACCATGCCGGCGCGCTGCTGCGCAGCAACTTTCCCGATGAGTTCCGTTCCATGAGCCAGTTTCGCCGTCAGGGCTTTACCAATGAGGTAGCCATGGTGCTGGATGCAGTGGCTCGTGGGCTCGGCTTTACGGTGGTCTCGCGCCTGGTACTCGAGACCTCTCCCTGGCAGCGGCAGGTCAAGGAGCTCGACCTTCCGGTGGTGGAGCATGAATCCCTGCACCTGGTCACCCGCACCAGTAGCCGGGTCCCCCGTCGTTATGAGCGTCTGCTGGAGGGGTTTCGCGAACAGCGGTTGCGGGAGCGCTTTGGATACAGCGATGGGGCGCCGGCCATTTGACGCATCGGAAGCACCGTGACTGGAACGCAATCGACCCGCCGCTGGCGGGTCGATTGCGTAAGGGCAGGAATTCACCAGTCAGTCACGATACTCGTCGATGCTGGGGCAGGAGCAGATCAGCTGCCGATCGCCGAAGACGTTATCGACGCGGTTGACCGCCGGCCATACCTTGGCGGCCTTGACTGCGTCGGAGGGAAAGGCGCCGAGCTCTCGGGCATAGGGGCGATCCCAGGCGTCGTCCATCAGGTCGGCCATGGTATGGGGCGCGTTGACGAGCGGGTTGTCATTCGCCGGCCACTCGCCGGCTTCCACCGCCGCGATCTCCTTGCGAATGCTGATCATGGCATCGCAGAAACGATCGATCTCGTAGCGAGACTCCGACTCGGTGGGTTCGACCATCAGGGTGCCGGGTACCGGGAAGGACATGGTCGGGGCGTGAAATCCGTAGTCCATGAGCCGCTTGGCGATATCCTCCTCGCTGATGCCGGAGGTCGCCTTGAGCGTGCGGATATCGATGATGCATTCGTGTGCCACGGTGCCATTGACGCCACGGTACAGCACCGGATAGTGCGCCTCGAGGCGCCTGGCGACATAGTTGGCGTTGAGGATGGCCAGCTCGGTGGCCTCGCGCAGGCCGCGGGCGCCCATCATCTTGATATAGGCCCATGAGATCGGCAGGATCGATGCGCTGCCGAATGCCGCCGCCGAGACGGCGCCGCAGTCGGCATTGACACCTGCGATCGGTGTGACCACGTGGTTGGAGACGTAGGGCGCCAGGTGCGCCTTGACCCCGATGGGGCCCATGCCAGGCCCGCCGCCACCGTGGGGGATGCAGAAGGTCTTGTGCAGGTTCAGGTGCGAGACGTCGCCACCGAAGTCGCCGGGGCGGGAAAGGCCAACCTGGGCGTTCATGTTGGCGCCGTCGATATATACCTGACCACCGTGCTGATGGACGATTGAACAGGCTTCCCGCACCCCTTCCTCGAATACGCCATGCGTTGAGGGATAGGTCAGCATGATCGCCGAGAGAGCATCGCTATGCTGGGCGGCCTTGGCGCGCAGGTCGTCGAGGTCGATGTTGCCGTTGCTGTCGCACTCGACTACCACCACTTTCATGTGGGCCATGGCGGCGGAGGCGGGGTTGGTGCCGTGGGCCGAGCTGGGTATCAGGCAGATGTCGCGATGCCCCTGGCCCTCGGCCTGCTGGAAGCGACGAATGGCCACCAGGCCGGCATATTCGCCCTGGGCGCCGGAGTTGGGCTGCATCGAGATATGTTCGTAGCCGGTGATTTCGACCAGGAAGGCGGCCAGCTCATCGATCATCTGCTGGTAGCCGGCCACCTGGTTGCGCGGGGCGAACGGGTGGATCTGTCCGAATTCCGGCCAGGTGACGGGGATCATCTCGCTGGTGGCATTGAGCTTCATGGTGCAGGAGCCCAGCGGGATCATCGCATGGGTGAGCGACAGGTCCTTGTTCTCCAGTCGCTTGAGGTAGCGAAGCATCTCGGTCTCGCTGCGGTAGCGCTGGAAGGTCGGGTGATCGAGAAAGCCCGACTCGCGGCGGCAGGCGGCAGGAATACCTGTCTTGCCTGAATTGACCACGGTCTCATCCAGTGCGGAGACCGACAGGCCGTGTTCCTCGCCGAGGATGACATCGAAGAGGGTGTCGAGATCGTGGGCTGTGGTGGTCTCGTCGAGACTGACCCCAATATCGCCATTATCGAAATAGCGCAGGTTGATCTCGTGGGTCATGGCGCGGCCATGGACCTTGCCGGCATCGATACCGGTCAGGCGCAGGGTATCGAACCAGCTGTCATGGGCCAGATTGACACCCTTGCTGATCACGCCCTCGGCGAGGAGGGTGGTCAGGCGGTGAATGCGCGTGGCGATGGTGGTGAGCCCTTCGGCGCCATGATAGACGGCGTAGAAGCCTGCCATGTTGGCCAGCAGGGCCTGGGCGGTGCAGATGTTTGAGGTGGCCTTCTCGCGACGGATGTGCTGCTCGCGGGTCTGCATCGCCATGCGCAGCGCGGTGTTGCCACGGGCGTCCCTGGAGACGCCGATGATGCGCCCAGGGATCGAGCGCTTGAGCTTGTCGGTGGTGGCAAAGAAGGCGGCATGGGGGCCGCCGAAGCCCATGGGTACGCCGAAGCGCTGGCTGCTGCCCACTACGATGTCGGCACCCAAGGCGCCCGGTTCCTTGAGCAGCACCAGACTCATGATGTCGGCGGCGACGCAGGTCATGATGCCGCGCTCGCGGGCAGCGCTGAGCAGGCCGCCAAGGTCGCGGACTTCGCCGCTCTGGCCCGGGTACTGGAGCAGGGCCCCGAAGACGTCGTGTTCGGCAAGGCTGTCGGCGGCGTCGACGATCAGCTGGAAGCCGAAGTAGTGGGCGCGGGTGCGCACCACGTCCAGGGTCTGCGGCAGTACGTCGTCGGCGACGAAGAAGGCGTTGCTCTTCGACTTCTTGTTGGCGCGCTGGCACAGCGCCATGGCTTCGGCCGCCGCAGTGGCTTCATCCAGCAGAGAGGCGTTGGCCAGCTCCATGCCGGTGAGGTCCATCACCATCTGCTGAAAATTGAGCAACCCTTCGAGACGGCCCTGGGCGATCTCCGGCTGGTAAGGGGTGTAGGCCGTGTACCAGCCCGGGTTCTCGAGAACATTGCGCTGTATTACAGCAGGAACATGGGTGTTGTAGTAGCCTTGGCCGATGTATGTCTTGAAGACCTTGTTCTGGCGGGCCAGGCGCTTCAGGTAGTCCAGCGCCTCGGCCTCGCTGCGGGGCGGATCCAGATCCAGCTCTCTCCCCAGTCGAATATCCGCCGGCACCGTGCGCTCGATCAGGGCGTCCAGGCTTTCCATTTCCAGTGACGCCAGCATGGCGGCGATGTCATCGGTACCGGGTCCGTTGTGGCGTCGGATGAAGGCGTCATGATCGGCCAGTTCGGCCAGGCGGCGATTGTCAAAAGCCATGGAGCACCCTGTCGATAGAAAGAAAAGAGCCCGGCCACCGTGGGCCGGGTGATAGCAGCGGGGATCAATCTTCGGCGGTAATCGCCTGGTAGGCGTCGGCGTCGAGCAGGTCGTCGAGGCTGGCAGTATCTTCCATACGCACTTTCATGATCCAGCCACCCTCGTAGGGCGTCTCGTTGATCGTCTCCGGCGAGTCTTCCAGCGCCTCGTTGACTGCGATGATTTCGCCGGTCACCGGTGCATAGAGGTCCGAGGCGGCCTTTACCGACTCGATCACTCCAAACTCGTCGCCCTTAGCCAGGTTGCGCCCTACGTCGGGGAGCTCTACGAATACCACGTCTCCCAGGGCTTCCTGGGCATGGTCGGTGATGCCGATGGTGACAGTGCCGTCGCCATTGTCCAGCACCCATTCATGGCTGTCGTTGTAGCGCAGATTGGCGGGAATCGTGCTCATGATGGTTTTCCTATACGAAAAAGGTTTCTGAACAGTTGAATGCTAACGCCATTGACGGCGTTTGGCGAGTCCCTGTGCCTGGCTGGTTCAACGGTGCTGATGCGAGTTCCAGCAGGTTGGCGGGAGAGCAGTACGAGCCGGCGGCGGCACGCATCTCCGCTATGTCAGGTTACTACCGCTGCTGATACCAGTCGATTCTCCTGTTAGACAGTTCCTTCTGCGCTCACTAGCCTTTAGCCAGGCCTGCGCGAGACGATGCCACGGCTGCGCGTGACTTGAGTGCCGAGGTGGAGAGAGTAGATGCTTGTTTCCGATACGAAACACGCGTTACGCTTCACGCCAGCGCAAGCTCTGACTTGGAAAGTGGACTCTTCGATGGGGTGGCATTTTGACGGTGGATTCCGCTATGGTACGCCGGTTTGTGTCGCTGATCGTTCGAGTAAGTTGGTAGTGGCAAGATTAATGTTGGTGCCGATGCGTTCGGGTCATGCATTGGCAGCCCCAACAACAAATCCATACAACAGAGGGAAGCGTGCGTGGAAACGTTGACAACACTATTTACGGCCATCAACAGCGTGGTGTGGGGCCCGCTGATGCTGATTCTCCTGCTGGGCGTCGGCTTGTACCTACAGCTTGGCCTGAAATTCATGCCTATTCGCAAGCTGGGCACCGGTTTCAAGCTGATGTGGCAGGGACGTGAGGCCAAGCCGGCACCGGGCGACAAGAAGCGAGTGGAAGAGGAGGGTGAGATATCTCCCTTCAATGCCTTGATGACGGCGCTTTCGGCTACGATCGGCACGGGGAATATCGCCGGTGTGGCAACCGCAATCGCCCTGGGTGGGCCTGGGGCGATCTTCTGGATGTGGATCACGGCACTGGTGGGCATGGCAACCAAGTTTGCGGAAGCGGTGCTGGCGGTGCGCTTTCGTGAGACTGACAGTACCGGCTATCACGTCGGTGGGCCGATGTTCTACATCAAGAATGGCCTCGGCAAGAAGTGGCTGTGGCTGGGCGGCGCCTTTGCCTTCTTCGGCGCCGTCGCTGCCTTCGGGATCGGCAACACCGTGCAGTCCAACTCCGTCGCGGATGCTCTGGATTCCACCTTCAATATCCCGCACTGGCTGACAGGTGTGGTGATCATGGTTCTGGCCGGGGCGGTCATCCTGGGCGGCATCAAGCGTATCGCCAAGGTGGCGGGCAAGCTGGTGCCGATCATGGGCATCCTCTATATCCTGGCGGGGTTGCTCGTCCTGATCGTCAATGCCGGTCAGATCGGTGAGGCCTTCGGACTGATCTTCTACTATGCCTTCAACCCCCATGCGGCGGCGGGCGGCTTTGCCGGGGCAGCCGTGATGGCAGCCATCCGCTTTGGCGTGGCGCGAGGCATCTTCTCCAACGAGGCTGGCCTGGGTAGTGCGCCTATCGCCCATGCCGCCGCCAAGACCAAGAACCCTGTCCGCCAGGGCTTGATCGCCATGTTGGGTACCTTCATCGATACTATCATCGTCTGTACCATCACGGCGCTGGTGATCCTGACGTCCACAGTGTGGATCGATGGCGAGCAGGGCGCTTCACTGACGGCGCTTTCCTTCGATGCGGCCCTGCCGGGCTTTGGCAACCAGGTCGTCTCGGTGGCGCTGGCAGTGTTTGCCTTCACCACCATCCTGGGTTGGTCCTTCTATGGTGAAAAGTGCTTCCAGTTCCTGTTCGGGACCCGGTCGATCATGCTCTATCGCACACTGTTCGTGCTTGCCATTCCCCTGGGGGCAATGGCGCAGTTGGGCTTCATCTGGCTGATGGCTGATACCTTCAACGCCATGATGGCGATTCCCAACCTGATTGCCCTGGCACTGCTCTCGCCGGTGGTATTCAAGGTGACCCGGGACTATTTCGATGGCAAGGAGGTCCTGCCGGGCGAGGATCTCGATCACGGCCAGCGTTGATTTCGGGAACCGGCAATTCGATAGGCGTCCACTGGGGCGCCTTTGCTACCGCTGAAACCCGCGTTCGGATATTTCGTCCAACACTTATCACTACCCGAGGACTTCCGCATGAGCGATCTCAAGCACACGCCGCTTCATGGCCTTCATCTTGAGCTGGGGGGGAAGATGGTTCCCTTTGCCGGCTATGACATGCCGGTGCAATACCCACTCGGTGTCAAGAAGGAGCATGAGCATACCCGGGCGGCCTGTGGTCTGTTTGACGTTTCTCACATGGGGCAGGTGCTGCTGCGCGGCCCCCGGCCAGCGGAGGCGCTGGAGACCCTCGTCTGTGCGGATATCGTCGGGTTGCCCGAGGGGACGCAGCGCTATGCACTCTTCACCGGGCAGGAGGGCGGCATCCTCGACGACCTGATGGTAGCCAATGTCGGAGACCATCTTTATCTCGTGGTCAATGCGGCCTGCAAGGATCAGGATATTGCCCTGCTCGAGATCGGGCTGGATGCCGAGCATCGGGTCGAGGTCCTCGACCGTGGTCTGCTGGCGCTTCAAGGCCCCCAGGCCGCGAGTGTCATGCAGCGACTGTGCCCCCCGGCCTGCGAGATGGTCTTCATGCAGCATGGACGTTTCCAGATCGATGATATTCCTGTCTGGGTCAGTCGCAGCGGCTATACCGGAGAGGACGGTTTCGAGATTTCGGTGGCGGCAGACCAGGCCGAGGCGCTGGCCCGTCGCCTGCTAGCCGAAGACGAGGTGGAGGCAATCGGCCTTGGTGCCCGGGATTCCCTGCGCCTGGAAGCCGGGCTCTGCCTCTATGGGCATGACATCGATACCGAGACCACGCCGGTGGAAGCGGGGCTCATCTGGGCGATCGGCAAGCCGCGTCGGCGTGGTGGCGAGCGCCAGGGCGGTTTTCCTGGCGCCGACCTGATCCTGCACCAGGTCGAAAAGAAGGATCACCAGCGAAAGCGGGTGGGCTTGCTTGGCGATGGACGTGCTCCTGTACGTGAGGGTGCCGAGCTGTTCAGCAGTGATGATATTTCGATTGGCGTGGTTACCTCCGGCGGATTCGGCCCCAGCGTTGGCCAGCCCGTGGCCATGGGTTACGTCACCATCGAGAACGCAGAGATCGGTACAACCGTCTACGCCGAGGTGCGTGGCAAGCGCCTGCCGATGACGGTGACCAAGATGCCGTTCGTGGAGCCGGGGTATTTCCGCGGTTGATTTTATACCGTTAACTTCTTGCCAGGATGATGCTCATTCATCCTGTCCTGAGGCGGTGCCTGGGACCGTTAGTCACGGCGGGAGTTTGGCCAGATCCAGCGAAAGGTAAGGCTTATCCTGAGTCCAGGAATCCTGCGGGGTAACAGCGCATGCTGTAGTTGACGCTGCACTCCAGGCCCCATTAGAAGGAGGCTGTCATGGGGCAGCCAGACATTGAATGCCGCGCCTGAGCCCTGGCGCCAGCGCATGCGCAACGGGCGCTCGGCGCCCAGGCTGACGGCGGCTATCAGCGGGTCAGGGCCAAGCTCGGGCTCGTCGTCGCTGTGCCAGCCCATGCGCTCCTCGCCATCGGCGTAACGGTTGAGCAGGACGCTGTTGAACCTGGCGGCCACACCGGCAGTGGCCAATCGTTCGACGACGGCGTCACGGATGCCGGCAACATCGGTATGCCAGGGCACGGGTTGGAAATCCTGCCCCGAATAGCGGTAATACGCTTCGCCATCGCCCATCCACACTTGTCGCCGGGGGATCGGGTGTTCGCGACCGTAGAGTCGCAGGCGAGGCTGTTCCCATGCCAATTCGCTGTCCAGCCGGGACAGGGTCTCGCTCGCTGTCGGCTCGCCGAGCAGGCAAGGGAAGCGCTGCAATAGCGGCGAGCGCAACAGGGTGTCACCACGAGCAGCGTCGAGTTTCATCATGAGCTCAGCGCAACACTCGGCGCGGATCGATCGGTTTGCCTCCCAGGCGCAGGTCGAAGAGCAGGTCGTATCGCTCGGTACTGTTGCTGTAACCGACCTCGCACAGTGGCGTACCACGGCTGATCCGGGCGCCATCGTCTACCAGGATCGAATCGCAAAGGGCGTAGACGCTTTGCAGGTTGTCGGCATGGTGCACGATGACGACCCGGCCCAGTTGTCGCATGCTGCCAGCGAAACGGACATCGCCATCGGCCACGGCCTTTGCCTTGGCCCCACTGCCGGTGGCGAGCAGCATCGGCTGCAGTGTGCCGCGGCTGTCGCTGCCAAAGGGGCGAACGACCCGGTAGTCATCCAGTGGCCATGGCCAGTTGCGAGCGGAGCTGGGTAGCGAACTGGTGTCGGTCGCAGGTGGCGTGGAGCGGGTGGCACTGGAGCCTGCCCCACTTTGCGGACGGCTCGCTGCGGCTGGTGCCGAGCGGGCAGGTCCTCCCTGCAAGGGCACCTGAATCACCTGTCCCACCCTCAGCCGCGTGGGCTCGATGCCGGGGTTGGCCGATTGAATCCGGGCAGACGTGGTGGAGAAGCGTCGGGCGATACCGGAATAGGTGTCGCCGGGACGTACCTGGTAGCGGTAGGGGCCACCGGAAGGTGCGCGCTCCTGTTGCGTCGGTACCAGCAGCCGTTGTCCTACCGCCAGCCGATTGGGGTTGGCATCCGGGTTGAAACGCTGCAATCGGGCCAACGGCACATCCGCCCGGGCCGCGATGCTTCCCAGGGTATCGCCACGTTGCACGGTGACCCAGCTCCCGGCGATGCCAGGATCGCCACTGCGCTGCACGTCGCCGCTGCTACCGCTGCTGGCACAGCCGGCCAGCCACAGCAGAATGGCGAGTGTCAGCGCGAGTCGAGCGCTTCGTCCTTTTCCTGCCAGAGGGCATTGAGCCATGAGTGGAAGCGCTCCTTATAGTGCGGGTCGTCGTAATAGCTGCCTTCCAGCATCCAGGCGGGTACGTCAAGGCGGCGTGCCTCGACCTGGATCGGCCCTTCTCGGCCGCACAGGAACCCCCAGAAGGTCGGGTTGGGGTTCTGGTAGCGCAGAGTGAAGTCAAGTATGCCGCTGAGTCGGTCGCCGAGCAGGTTGAGCACCTGGGCGATGCCCCCGGCCTTGGGCCTGAGCAGGTGTCGAAAGGGACTATTCTGCAGGTCGCGTTTGGCTGGCGTAAATCGCGTACCTTCAACGAAATTGAAGATGGCAATCGGCATTTCGCGAGCCCGCTCGCACATGCGCTCCGTCGCCTCTCGATCGATGCGGGCGAGCTGCGGCTTGCGTTCCAGTTGCTGCTTGCTATAGCGGCGCATGAACGGGTATTCCAACGCCCACCAGGCGAGACCCACGATAGGTACCCAGATCAACTGCTGCTTGAGAAAGAAGCGGGGCATGGGAATGCGCCGATGCAGCCCCATCAGCAGCATGAAGATGTCGGTCCAGCTGCGATGGTTCGACAGCACCAGCCACCACTGGTCCCTGGCCAGCCCCTCCGGCAGATTCATGCTCACCTGGGGCTTCAGCCAATGGCGCATCCACCACAGGTTGAAGCCGATCCAGTTGAGTGCCACGCCATTGAGCCCACGGAGGATGAGCCGCCGGAGAGGGCGCCCGGGGGTAATCAGCTTTAGGGCAGTCAGCAGAACCAGGGGAACCCCCCAGAACAGGGTGCTGAGAATAAGCAGTAGCACGCTGACGATCCCCTTCAGGGTCGACATGCCTCACTCCTTGCGTCGAATTCATGACAGCCGCTCATGCTAATAGATCAAGGGTGGGCTGCCCAGCGCTACCTGCTGTTACGGACCGGTTCGCTGAAGCGTTGACCCAAGAACATCATAAAGTGCGCGGGCAGCGGTAGAGAGTTCCTGGCCGGCCCCGATGACCACGCCGACGGTTCGCCGTATCTGCGGGTCGTGCAGCGGAATGCAGCGAGCACCCAGCTCGTGCATCTGCTCCCGGCAGAGGGTAGGTACGGCACTGACCCCGAGCCCGCTGGCGACCATCCGTCCCACCGTTGCCAACTGGTGGCTTTCGAAGGCGACGGGTAGTTCGGTCCCGCGCAGTAGCAGGGCCTGCTCCATCAGGATCCTTACCATTGAGGGGCGCTGCAGGGTAATGAAGTCGTAGGCGAGCAGGGCCTTCCAGTCGATAGCCCCGGCATCCACCAGCGGTGAATCGGGAGGCACAACGGCGACAAAGGTATCGTCGAAGAGAGGCAGGAAGTCGACCCCCTCGCTGGTTTCCGGTTCGAAAGCGACGCCGAGCTCGACCTGCTGCCGGCGAACCATCTCGATGACTTGCTCGTTGATGACATCATGTACGGTCACGTTGACCCGCGGGAACTGCTCGCGGAAGACGCGCAGGGCATGAGGCAGTCGGTTGCAGGCGATAGAGGGCATGGCGGCAACCGCCACGCGGCCCAGCTGCAGCGTGAAACGCTGACGGAGCAGTTCCTCGGCGTTGTCCCAGTCGGTTAGCAGCCGCTTGGCCATGGGCAGGAGTGTCTCGCCCTCGGGTGTCAGGCGTACGCTTCGGGTGTTGCGAATCAGCAGCGCGCCGCCCAGCGTCTCCTCCAGTCCCTTGATGGCCAGGCTCAAAGCCGGCTGGGATAGATGAAGGCGCTCGCAGGCCTGGGTGAAGCTTAGCGTCTGGGCAACGGCTTGGAAGGCGCGAAGCTGCTTGATAGTCATGGGCATGATTTATTTGCCATACCGATTAATTGATAAAAAAAACAAACTTAACAAATATATTCGTCGGGTCAACACTGATCAGGTACTGTCACTCTTTCATCCCACAACAAGACGAGGCTTCGCGATGGCCGGATTCGACAAGCGCGTATATTCCTACGAAGAGGCAATGCAAGGCATCGAAAGCGGTATGACCGTGATCGCTGGCGGATTCGGTCTGTGCGGCATTCCGGAGAACCTGATCGCCGAGATCAAACGCCGTGGCGTCAAGGACCTCACCGTGGTCTCCAATAACTGCGGGGTCGACGGGTTTGGCCTCGGGCTACTTCTGGAAGATCGTCAGATCAGCAAGATCTATGCGTCATACGTGGGCGAGAACGCCATGTTCGAGCAGCAGATGCTCAATAACGAAATTGAGGTCGTGCTGACGCCCCAGGGCACCCTGGCCGAGCGCATGCGCGCCGGTGGCGCTGGCATCCCCGCCTTCTACACCGCCACGGGCTATGGGACGCCAATCGGCGAGGGCAAGGAGGTGCGCGAGTTCAACGGTCGCCACTATATTCTTGAAGAGGGAATCGTCGGCGACTTCGCCATCGTCAAGGGCTGGAAGGCCGACCGCTACGGCAATGTGGTCTACCGTCATACGGCTCAGAACTTCAATCCCATGGCCGCCACCGCCGGCAAGATCACCGTGGTTGAAGTGGAAGAGATCGTCGAGCCGGGGGAGCTGGAGCCCAGTCAGATCCACACGCCCGGGATTTACGTCGACCGGATCATCCAGGGCTCATTCGAGAAGCGCATCGAGAAGCGCACCGTTCGCGACTGAACCGCGACTTTCCATGGATTCGATTCGAGCCTTCCGGCCTGACCGAAGTGGCTCACAACGACAAGAGGCAAGAAGATGGCACTGACTCGCGAACAGATGGCACAGCGCGTGGCACGCGAACTCCAGGACGGCTTTTACGTCAATCTGGGTATTGGCATTCCCACGCTGGTGGCCAATTACATTCCCGATGGTATCGACGTCATGCTGCAGTCCGAGAATGGGCTGCTGGGCATGGGGCGCTTCCCGACCGAGCAGGAAGTCGACCCGGACATGATCAATGCCGGCAAGCAGACCGTGACTGCACGCCCTGGCGCCGCGATCTTCTCTTCCGCGGAGTCCTTTGCAATGATCCGCGGCGGCCATGTGGACCTGACCGTTCTCGGTGCATTCGAGGTCGATCAGGAGGGCAATATCGCCTCCTGGATGGTTCCCGGCAAGCTGATCAAGGGCATGGGCGGCGCCATGGATCTGGTTGCTGGTGCAGAGAACATCATCTGTACCATGACCCATGCGTCCAAGCACGGTGAGTCCAAGCTACTGGAGAAGTGCACCCTGCCATTGACCGGTGCAGGCTGCATCAACCGGGTATTGACCGACTTGGCCTATATGGAGATCGAGAACGGGGCCTTTATCCTCAAGGAACGGGCGCCGGGCGTCAGCGTGGAAGAGATCGTCGAGAAGACAGCGGGCAAGCTGGTGGTGCCTGAACACGTACCTGAGATGACGTTTGACGACTGATTCCTGTCAAGCGCTACCTTGATGAAGCCCGGGCCGTGATGCCCGGGCTTTTTTCTGGGAGCCATCCGGCAAGGTTACAAGAGATGATGGTTTTGTGACCAGTTCGTATGAGCCCTTCTGGTTTCTGGGTAGCAAGGTCTTGCAACCTTCTCTTTCACAGTGTTATCCACAGTTTTTGTGGATAAGCGCGAGCTTCAAGAAATCTCGCAGCGGGTATGGTGCGGTAGCAAAAGCTCGACGGCTCGTTCATGGTCGCTGCTCAGACGCTTTTGCATCAGGGCCAGGCCCCCCTGGGGAATACGGTGCTCATCGCCATCGGCGAAAGCGATACGTCGTGAACAGGTGGGATAGAAGCGATAATTGAGCAGTGGCGAGATCGGGAAGAGCCCATGTTGTCGATCCTCGCTACCGTTCAGCCCGGTCTCCTTGAGGGCTTCGTCGAGACTGTCGATTTCACGCCCGATATGCTCGCAGTCGTATCCAGCATGATGCATGCTTGGTCCCATGACAGCCAGCCAGCCGGCCAGCGGATGGGCTTCACAGAGCATGCGATAACTGGACCAGTCGGGCATCGCCCAGGGACGACCGCGCGTCAAAAGGTTCTGCCCGCGGGTATCCTGAGGATGCGTATTGGCGACGAGATCGGCGAGTCGGGCCCTGGGTTCACGCGATAGTGTTCCCATCTGCAGCTCAGCCAGTATGAGCCATGGACCGTCATCGGGCGGGGCCAGCAGGGTGACCAACAGGCCACGGTCCGCCATGGCATAGCGTTGGATGGGACGAAAGCCGAGATGCCCAAGGGTGGGCAAGAGATCGGCAGAAGCAAAGGGCGCTTGATTCAGCGTCAGTATCGCCAGGTATTCGGCTGAGGTGCTGGTGGGCCACAGGCGCAGGGCCCCTACCTCCGTATTCTGGTGGATATAGTCCAGCCAAAGCTGTTGCAAGAACTCTTCCCGCTGCATCGTTGCCGTTCCTTGTCTCCTGAGGCGCCTGTCACAGTACGCTTGGCGTCAGTATAGGTGCTGCCGGCAATTGGCTTTCAACGCAGAAAGAGCGCTCAACGAAGTAAGGACGCTATGGGGAGCTGAGCAGTCTGCTCCTCGAGGATTGGCTGTCAGCCGTTACTGGTTTGCGACAAGAGGTCGTGCTCACGCACATACTGGTCGAACTCAGTAAAGCCACCCACGTGGGACTGGTCGACGAATATCTGCGGCACGGTCGTGACCGGCTTGCCGATGGTCTTCTCCATGTCGGCCTTGCTGATGCCTTCTACCAGGATATCGACGTAGCGGTGGCCCTCGATGGCACCGGACGCTTCCAGCCGCTCGGCAAGCGCCTGGGCACGAACGCAGAAGGGGCAGCCGGGACGGCCGAAAATCACGACGAACATAGGAGCACTCCTGAATAATGTTGGCGCTATTGTGACCGATGACCTCTTTGGGCGCCAATAGCGACCCGCTAGCCAAGGCATTGCCCTTGGCTATCGATCTGCATGCCGTTGCAACGCATAGGCCCTGGCAAGGGCATCGCCGGGAGCCGGTCAGCTCAGAAGAGCGTTAATTCATTGTCATCGGCGGCGCGAAGCAGGTCGGCGAGTTCCGCATGGATCTCCGGTGCGCTGACCAGCAGGTTTTCGCCGTAGAGGTCCTCGGGGATACCCTTCGGGCAAGGGTAGAGATGACCGCCCCTGGCGCCGGCCTCGCGGGCGATCAGCAGACCGGCGGCGAAGTCCCAGGGCGAGACGCTTTCGTAGTAGGCGTCAAGCCGGCCGCAGGCGACGTCGCAGAGGTCCAGTGCCGCCGAGCCGTTGCGGCGCACGTCCTGACAGTGCTGAAGAATTGCCATCAGACGGCGCATCAGGGGAGGGCGACTATCGCGCCGATAGGGAAAGCCGGTGGCGACCAGGCAGTGCTCCAGGTTGGAGCGACGACTGGCATGGATGGGCTTGCCGTTGCACCAGGCACCCTGGCCATACAGGGCGGTGTAGGTTTCTCCCAGGAAGGGGGCGTGGACCACGCCGAGCCGGGTCCTGCCCTCGCTGACCCAGGCGATGGAAACACCGACATGATGAAGACCATGGGCGAAATTCACCGTTCCGTCGATGGGGTCCACGACCCACAGGGCTTCTGTCGTGGCCATCGCCGTGTGATCCGGTGCCAGCTCTTCGCTGAGCCGTGACTCGCCCGGCAATGCGGCCTCCAGCCGCTCGCTGATCAGTGTGTCGACCTCAAGATCGACATTCGTGACCAGCTCCTGTCCCTTCTTGTAGCGCTGGTTGAATGCCTGGCCCTGGCGAGCCGCGATGATGTGCTCTCCGGCCTGGGTTGCGATCGACACAGCCAGCTCGAGGCGGTCCTGGGGAAGCATGAGCATTCCTCGTCGCAGTTGGAACTGCCAGAATAGCAGCCGTTGTGTTTTCCTGCCGAGCCGAACGGCACGATCAACCAGTTGAGAAGGAGCGCCAATGCAGGCCCTGACCCCCGAGCAGTACGAGCGTCTTCGCGATTTGGCTGCCGCTTGGCAGCAGCAGCAGGGCCGAAGCCTGAAGGCCTCGCCTCAATACAATCCGCGATTGACCGTGGATGCGCTGTGCTTTCAGGTGCTGCCGGAGGATCCGTCGGACGGGGAGGACACGGCCTACCTGGCCGGCGCCCTGGTCACTCCGGTGTCGCTGTCGCTGGTGCTGGTCCCTGCCGAGCACAGCTCGCCGCCGCCAGAACCGGGAACACGCCGGCATTTCACTCTGCCATCGGGGCGCTACCCCTTCATTGCGGAACGACCCGCAACTTCGGTGTGGCTGTGGCGCTGCGAACTCATTGACGATCTGTCGGACCTCGACTCCTTGCAGGAGGCGAGTCGGCTGGCCCAGCGAATGATGGACAAGGTGATGAGCGTCGACGGCAAGGCGTAAGCACGCTTTCTGCGGGAGTTACCGCCGCACCGGCCGTTTCTGCAGCTTGCGCTGCAGGGTGCGGCGATGCATGCCCAGGGCGCGGGCGGTGGCGGAGATATTGCCGTCATGTTCCTGCAGTACTTTCTGAATGTGTTCCCAGGCGATGCGGTTGATGGACGGAGGGGTGACGGCCAATTCGGCGTCTGGGTCGCCCTGCTCGCGGCCAAGGGCGATGAGGATCTCCTCGGCATCCGCCGGCTTGCAAAGGTAGTTGACGGCTCCGAGCTTGATCGCTTCCACGGCGGTGGCGATGCTGGAGTAGCCGGTCAATACCACGATACGACAACTGGGCAGCACGTCGAGCAGCTCCGGGAGCAGCTTGAGGCCAGAGCTCTGTTCCAGCTTGAGATCCAGCGTGGCGAAATCCGGGCGGTGGCGCCGAGCCAGGGTAATCGCTTGTTCTGCATCGTGTGCCACGATGACGTCGAAACCACGCCGGGTCATGGCGCGAGACAGGACATGGCAGAACATTTCGTCGTCGTCGATGATCAGCAGGCGTGAATCGGCGTCTTGCATGGCAACCTCGGCGCTTCGTTCGTAAGGGACACCGCCCGGTCAGGGCTCGCTGGGCGGCAGGGTCACTTCGGTCAGCGTTCCCCCGTCAGGATGATTATACAGGCTAACGCCTCCGCCGAATCGGTTGATGGTCGCATGGGTAAGAAAGAGGCCGATACCCAGCCCCTTGCTCTTGGTCGAGACGAAGGTCTCGCCGAGCTGGTCGGCAATTTCCAGGGCGACCCCGGGGCCATGGTCGCGGATATCGATTACCACTTCTTTGGCGGACCAGTCGAGCCGGATGCTGATGTTGTCCGGATTGGCATCCGCAGCATTGTTGAGCAGGTTGGTGATGGCCTGTTCGAGCGTGGCGTCCACCTTGAGCCAGGGCGTGTTGCTATGGCTGCCGATGTCCAGCCGATGGCTGACGTCGGGTCGCAACACCAGCCAGCGTTGTACGACGCTGGCCAACCACTCGCGCGCATCGCACACCTGGGGTTTTGCCATCCGGCCTCGGTCAGCACTCTGCACCAGGTGGCGCAGTCTTTCCTTGCAGACATCCACCTGCTGACGCAGCAGGTCGACATCCTTTTCCAGCCCCCTGTCGCCACGGACTTCCTCGCGCATCTCGCTCAATAGAACGGCCATGGTCGATAGTGGGGTGCCCAGTTCATGAGCGGTTCCCGCGGCCTGGGTGGCCACCGCCACAACCTGCTCGTTGCGCAGGGCTGCTTCCCGCGTGCGTGATAGCGCCTGTTCTCGGCTCCGGAGGGCGTGGGCCATCTTGTAGATGAAGAAGGTGACGAGACCGGCCGAAAGGGCAAAATTCAGCCACATTCCCAGCACGTGGAGATCGATGGCTTCGTCATCATAGTGATGGGTCAGCTGTGGCACGGGGTAGTAATCGAACATCAGCATCGTGTAGGAGGCCATGGCCGCCGAGGCGATTAGCCAGGCATAGCGCCAGGGCAGCGTGGCGGCGGCGATGGTCACTGGGATCAGGTAGTAATTGATGAAGGGGTTGGTGGAGCCACCGGTGAGGTAGAACAGCAACGTCAGGCCCAGGACATCGGCGAGTAGGTGCAGTACGTATTCAGAGTGACTGACGACCCATTGACGGCCGAGTCGCCACCAGGTGAAGAGGTTGATGAGCCCCATGGCAACAATGACCCCGATGACTGCAACCACCTTCAGTTCGAAGTGAAGCAGCTCAACGCCGATGATCACCGCGGCCAGGAAACCGGTCCAGGTGATACCGCGTACGATGGTCAGTCGGACCAGGTTGCGGCTGGGTGTTGAAAGCGGCAGGGGCAGTGCGGAGGGCATGGGTGCTCCATTGTAGAACCTTCCCCCTATCATAACCCGTGGCGTTGGTGTGGTAGCCAGTGCTCTCCTCGATTGTGTCACTCAATGGGAAAGGTGCGCCCATAGAGAAAAATACGATAAGCGATCAAGCTCGTGATTCGATAAAGTGAAAAACATGCCGATATGCGACAGGATGTCGCGCGTGGACAAGCACTGCAAATAGGAATCGGACTGTGGGGTGGCCATAAGTGTCACACCTGAGCCGCTGGGGAGAGTCACCATGACGAACACATCACGCAAGGATCCTGACGGATTCAGGAGCCTGCAGACCAAGGGCAACGGGATCAAGACCCAGACCATCGGGTTTCTGCTGTTGGACAATTTCACCTTGATCTCGCTGGCCTCTGCCATCGAACCCCTGCGCATGGCCAACCAGTTGGCCGGTCATGAACTCTATCGCTGGTACACACTCACCGCCGATGGCGAACCCGTCAGCGCCAGCGATGGACTCAAGGTGACGCCTGACGTCTCCCTGCGGACTCCGCTGACGCTGGATATGGTGGTGGTCTGTGGCGGCGTCGGTCCCCATCGTAGCGTGCAGCGGGAGCATGTCGCCTGGCTGCAGGGCCAGGCCCGACTATCCCGTCGTCTCGGCGCAATCTGTACCGGCAGTTGGGCATTGGCCAAGGCCGGCCTGCTCGATGGCTACGACGTCAGTACCCACTGGGAATGCATGGCCGCGATGCGTGAGGCCTTTCCCCGTGTCGAGCTGACCACACGGCTGTTCTGTATCGACCGTGACCGCGCCACCTCCTCCGGGGGCACCGCGCCACTGGACATGATGCTCAATCTGATCGCCAAGGATCATGGCCGGGAGCTGTCTGCCGGTATCTCCGAGATGTTCATCTGCGAGCGCGTGCGCAACGAGCAGGATCAGCAGCGCATCCCCCTGCGTCATGTGCTGGGTACCACGCAACCCAAGCTGCTCGAGAGCGTGGCACTGATGGAGGCCAATCTCGAAGAGCCCATAGGGCTCGACGAACTGGCCTGCTATGTCGGTATCTCCCGGCGTCAGCTCGAGCGGCTGTTCCAGAAGAACCTTGACTGTTCGCCTTCCCGCTATTACCTCAAGCTTCGCCTGACCCGTGCCCGTCAGTTGCTCAAGCAGACATCGATGTCGATCATCGAGGTGGCATCGGCCTGTGGCTTCGTCTCGACCCCCCACTTCTCGAAGTGCTACCGCGAGTTCTTCGGTTTTCCTCCCAGGGATGAGCGCATTGGCAACCTCCAGCCGGTTGCGCGCCTGCAGGTCGACGCCCTTTTCAAGGATGCTGCCTTCGAGGTGATATCCGGTGAGCCGGTTTCCAGCGCCCTGGTCGCGCTTGACCAGGCACGGGGGGAGCCCACCTATGCCAGCGTAACGGTCACCAAATAGCCGGGGAGATGTCGCCTTTACGACAGGCGTGACGCAATTGGAATTCTCCCCGTCGCTTCCAGCCTCCGTGTAGATAGCTTGCCGGCGCTATGCTGCCGGCAGGCAACGACAACACGGAGATTCGGTCATGAGCCCCCACGAGCTGCACCAGGACGCCATCGTCATCGATGGCCTCATCATCGCCAAATGGAACCGTGAGCTGTTCGAGGACATGCGCCGCGGTGGCCTGACGGCGGCCAACTGTACCGTCTCGGTGTGGGAGGGCTTCCAGGCCACCGTCGACAACATCGTCAAGTCCAACCAGCTGATGGCAGAGTGCAGTGACCTGGTGCGCCCGGTACGCACTACTGCCGACATCAGTCGCGCCAAGGAGGAGGGCAAGACCGGCATCATCTACGGTTTCCAGAACGCCCATGCCTTCGAGGATCAGATCGGCTACGTGGAGATCTTCAAGCAGCTCGGCGTGGGGATCGTGCAGATGTGCTACAACACCCAGAATCTGGTGGGCACCGGCTGCTACGAGCGTGATGGCGGACTCTCCGGCTTCGGTCGCGAGATCGTCGCCGAGATGAATCGGGTCGGCATCATGTGCGACCTCTCCCACGTTGGTTCGACGACCTCCGAGGAGGTGATCCTCGAGTCGCAGAAGCCGGTCTGCTACTCCCACTGCCTGCCCTCGGGCCTCAAGGAACACCCCCGCAACAAGTCCGACGAGGAGCTGCGCTTCATTGCCGATCACGGCGGCTTCGTTGGCGTGACCATGTTCACCCCCTTTCTGCGCGCCGGCGTCGACGCCACCGTCGATGACTACGTCGAGGCCATCGAGTACGTCATGAACATCGTCGGTGAAGACGCCATCGGCATCGGTACCGACTTCACCCAGGGCCACGGCCAGGACTTCTTCGAGTGGCTGACCCACGACAAGGGCTATGCCCGCCGTCTGACCCGCTTCGGCAAGATCGTGAACCCTGAGGGCATCCGCACCATCGGTGAGTTTCCCAACCTCACCGAAGCGCTGCTGCGCCGCGGCTTCAGCGAGTCCCAGACGCGCAAGATCATGGGCGAAAACTGGGTGCGTGTACTGAAGGATGTCTGGGGCGGCTGAGATAGCCCTATAGCAAGGAGCGCCGGCCCGAAGACGCGGCTTAACCGGCGATAGGTCTATGAGGGGGCGCTGTAAACCCTTCCCTGGGCGCTACTTTTGCCATCCATGGCAAAAGACCCCCTCTACGACCTATCCCCGGCGCCGCTCACCTTGCATAACAACGATTTCGAGGAACAAGACCGTGACCAAGATGGCCCCTGAACTGCCCATCGAAGTGGATAGCGAGACCGGCGTCTGGACCAGCGATGCCCTGCCGATGCTCTATGTGCCGCGCCACTTCTTCATCAACAACCATGTCGCCGTCGAGGAGGCCCTGGGTGCAGAGACGTACGCCGAGATCCTCTACCACGCCGGCTACAAGAGTGCCTGGCACTGGTGCGAGAAGGAGGCCGAATGCCATGGCCTCGAGGGCGAATCGGTGTTCGAGCACTATATGACGCGGCTTTCGCAGCGTGGCTGGGGCAAGTTCATCACCGAGGCGATCGACCTCGAGGCGGGAACCTGCCGGGTGCGCCTGGAGCACAGCGCCTTCGTCTACCAGCTGGGCAAGGTGGGCCGCAAGGTTGAGTACATGTTCACCGGCTGGTTCGCTGGCGCCATGGACCAGATCCTGGCGGCACGCGGCAACAGCCTGCGCACCGTCGCCGAGCAGACCCAGAGTGCGGCCGAGGAAGGCTGCGACGTGGGCTATTTCGAGACCAAACCGCTGACCGGCGCCGCCCACTAATCCCGGCGACGAGGAGAGATATCCATGGCATTCGAGGCACTCTTCGAGCCGATCCAGATCGGCAAGCTCACCATCCGTAACCGGGTCGTCAGCACTGCACACGCCGAGGTGCATGCCACCGACGGCGGCATGACCACCGACCGCTACGTCAAGTACTACGAGGAGAAGGCCAAGGGCGGCTGCGGCCTGAGCATCTGCGGCGGCTCCTCGGTGGTCTCCATCGATAGCCCCCAGGGTTGGTGGAGCTCGGTGAATCTCTCCACCGACCGGATCATTCCTCACTTCCAGAACCTGGCCGATGCGGTGCATCAGCACGGCGGCAAGATCATGATCCAGATCACCCACATGGGACGCCGCTCACGCTGGGACGGTTTCGACTGGCCGACACTGGTATCGCCTTCGGGTATTCGCGAGCCTGTACACCGCTCCACCTGCAAGACCATCGAGGAGGAGGAGATCCGGCGCATCATCGGTGATTTCGCCCAGGCTGCGCGCCGGGCCAAGGAAGGGGGACTCGACGGCGTCGAGCTCTCTGCCGTACACCAGCACCTGATCGACCAGTTCTGGAGCCCGCGGGTCAACAAGCGCGAGGACCAGTGGGGCGGCAGCTTCGAGAACCGCATGCGCTTCGGCATGGAAGTGCTCAAGGCGGTGCGCGCCGAGGTCGGCGACAACTTCGTTGTCGGCATGCGCATCTGCGGCGACGAATTCCACCCGGACGGCCTCTCCCATGACGACATGAAGCAGATCGCCGCCTACTACGATGCTACCGGCATGGTGGACTTCTTCGGCGTGATCGGCTCCGGCTGCGACACCCACAACACCCTGGCCAACGTCATTCCCAACATGTCCTACCCGCCTGAGCCCTTCCTGCACCTGGCGGCTGGCATCAAGGAAGTGGTCAGCGTGCCGGTGATCCACGCCCAGAACATCAAGGACCCCAACCAGGCACAGCGTATCCTCGAGGGTGGCTATGTGGACCTGGTAGGCATGACCCGGGCGCATATCGCCGATCCGCACCTGATCGCCAAGATCAAGATGGGCCAGGTTGACCAGATCAAGCAGTGCGTGGGCGCCAACTACTGCATCGACCGCCAGTACCAGGGCCTGGACGTGCTGTGCATCCAGAACGCCGCGACGTCCCGCGAATACATGGGCCTGCCCCATATCATCGAGAAGAGCGAGGGCCCCAAGCGCCGCGTGGTGGTGGTGGGCGGCGGCCCCGGCGGCATGGAGGCGGCCAAGGTGGCGGCCGAGCGCGGCCATGACGTCACCCTGTTCGAGGCCGCCGAGGCCCTGGGCGGGCAGATCACCATCGCCGCCCAGGCCCCACAGCGTGATCAGATTGCCGGCATTACCCGCTGGTACCAGCTGGAGCTCGCGCGGCTCAAGGTAGACCTGCGCCTTGGCACCCGTGCCGATGAGGCCACGATCCAGGATCTGCGACCCGATATCGTGGTGCTGGCCACCGGCGGTCAGCCGTTCATGGATCAGTATCCCGAGTGGGGCTATGCCGAAAACGCCGAGGAGAGCCTGGTGGTGAGTAGCTGGGACATCCTTTCGGGCAAGGTGGCCCCGGGCAAGAACGTGCTGGTGTATGACGCGATCTGTGAGTTCTCGGGTGTTTCGGTGGCGGATTTTCTTGCCGACAAGGGCGCCAAGGTGGAGATCGTCACCGACGATATCAAGCCGGGCGCGGCGGTGGGCGGCACCACCTTCCCGACCTACTACCGCAGCCTCTACGAGAAGGAGGTGATCATGACCTCCGACCTGATGCTGCATAAGGTCTATCGCGAGGGCGATTCTCTGGTGGCGGTGCTCGAGAACGAGTACACCGGCGTCCAGGAGGAGCGGGTGGTGGACCAGGTGGTGGTGGAGAACGGCGTGCGTCCCGACGAGGTGCTGTACTACGCCCTCAAGGACCAGTCCCGCAACAAGGGCCAGGTGGACCTGGAGGCGCTCTACGCCATCCAGCCCCAGCCCTGCCTGAGCGAGGCGGGGGACGGCTTCCTGCTGTTCCGCCTGGGCGACTGCACGGCGCCGCGTAATACCCATGCGGCCATCTACGACGCCCTGCGGATCTGCAAGGATTTTTAACCGCCAGAGGTCCGCTCCAGGCCGAGGGCATGCGCAAGCTGCGCCTTCAGCAATTCGCCCGAGTCGAGACGCCGCAACGCGGTTCTGCCGAAGGGATTCGGCAGAGGCGTGGGGGCCAGGGATGGCCCTTCCACGCCGTGACCGCAGGTTGCCAGTCGAGACTCGGCACAGCGAATGCGTGGCGCGCTTGAGGATGGCCCTCGGACGGCAATGCCGGCGCATGCGAAGGCGCTGAATAGCCGTTATGTCGGATGTTAACCCTGGCTATACCACTATCGATGAGGTGAGCACCATGCTCGAGACGCTCCTGCCGATTCTGATCTTCGCCGCCCTGGCGCTGGCGGTGGTCGGCGCCTGGCGGCGTATCCGCCTGTGGCGTCAGGGGCGGCCCGCCGAGGTCGACCTGCTCCGCGGGCTTGCTGCCATGCCGCGCCGCTACCTGGTGGACCTCCACCATGTGGTCGGGCGCGATAAAGTGATGTCCAATACCCACGTGGCCACCGCCGGTGGCTTCGTGGCCGCCGCCGTGCTGATGATCCTGGTGCATGGCTTCGGACTCGCCAACCCGGTGCTGGGCGGACTGCTGCTGGCCGCCAGCGCGACCATGTTCGTTGGCAGCCTGTTCGTCGCCAAGCGGCGGCGTAATCCGCCCGCACGGCTCTCCAAGGGGCCTTGGATGCGGCTGCCGAAGAGCCTGATGGCGTTCTCGGTAAGCGTCTTCCTGATTACCCTGCCGACGGTTGGCGTGCTACCGCAAGACGCTGGCAGCTGGTTCCTGGCGCTGGTACTGAGCGCGGTGTTGGTCTGGGGCCTGGGCGAGATGTTCTTCGGCATGACCTGGGGCGGGCCCATGAAGCACGCCTTCGCCGGCGCCCTGCACCTGGCCTTCCATCGCCGCCCGGAGCGCTTCTCCACCAAGTTGGGAGGAGAGGGGCGCTCAACCGGCCTCAAGGCGCTGAACCTGGACGATCCCGGCGCCAAGCTGGGGGTCGAGACGCCCAGCGACTTCACCTGGAACCAGCTGCTCGGCTTCGATGCCTGCGTGCAGTGCGGGCGCTGTGAGGCGGTTTGCCCGGCATTTGCCGCCGGCCAGCCGCTCAATCCCAAGAAGCTGATCCAGGACATGGTCGTCGGCATGGCCGGGGGCAGCGACGCGGCCTATGCCGGCTCTCCCCACCCTTCACAAGGGCTTGGGGGCAAGCCGGTGGGCGAGCATTTTGGTTCTCCCCATGGGCCCATCGTGGCGCCTGACTCGATGAAGAGTGGCAAGGCCCTGGTGGACGCCGAGACCCTGTGGTCCTGCACCACCTGCCGTGCCTGCGTGGAGGAGTGCCCGATGATGATCGAGCATGTCGATGCCGTCGTCGACATGCGTCGTTTCCTGACCCTGGAGCACGGCAATACGCCCAACAAGGGTGCCGAGGTGCTCGATAACCTGATCGCCACCGATAACCCCGGCGGCTTCGACCCCGGCTCGCGGCTGCACTGGGCTGCGGATCTCAACCTGCCGCTGATGGCGGACGTCAAGCAGGCCGATGTGCTGCTGTGGTTGGGCGACGGCGCCTTCGATATGCGTAACCAACGCACCCTGCGAGCCCTGATCAAGGTGCTGCGGGCCGCTGAGGTGGAGTTCGCGGTGCTCGGCGTTGAAGAGCGCGACAGCGGCGATGTGGCGCGTCGCCTGGGCGACGAGGCGACCTTCCAGTCCCTGGCCAGGCGCAATATCGCCACCCTCGCGAAGTACCGTTTCCAGCGCATCGTCACCTGTGATCCTCACAGTTTCCATGTGCTGGGTAACGAGTACGGCGAGCTGGGCGGCCCCGGAGCGCCGGACCGCTATGAGGTACGCCACCACAGCACCTATATCGCCGAGCTGTTCGAGGCGGGGCGCCTGCACTTCGCACCCTGGAAGGGCGGCAAGGTCACCTACCACGACCCCTGCTATCTGGGCCGCTACAACGGCGAGTACGAAGCACCGCGCAACGTGCTAAAGGCGTTGGGAATCGAGGTCAAGGAGATGGAGCGCTCCGGCTACCGTTCGCGCTGCTGCGGCGGTGGCGGTGGCGCCCCCATCACCGATATTCCCGGCGAGCGGCGGATTCCCGATATGCGCATGAACGACGTCAAGCAGACCGGTGCCGAGCTGGTGGCGGTGGGCTGCCCCCAGTGTACCGCCATGCTGGAGGGTGTGGTGGATGCCTCGGCGGAAGTGCGTGATATCGCCGAGCTGGTGGCCGATGCCCTGGTGGCGCGTCCTGCCGTCAAAGTGGTCGATGCCGCCGCCAACAAGACGACCGCCGAGGAGGTGACCTGATGAGCGAGATTCGTCGCCGCGATCCACGTCGCGAGTGGATCGCCCGCAATCGTCTGCATCCCGAGCACGCCGCAGCAGTGGCCGAGCAGGAGGGGGGCGCCATCAGCGAGTGGCTGGGCCCCAACGGAGTGATACGCAAGAATCCTCGTGCCATCGGCTTTATCGGCCCCAATGGCGTCAAGCGCATCGACCGCAGCGGTGCCCAGCAGGGTAACCAGGCGACGGGCGCGGCCCGCCAGGCAGCCCAGGATAGCCGTCGTGATGTCATCATCGAGGATCCCGCCTTCCTGGTGACGGTGGTGCCGGATATGCCAGGCGGGCGACTATCCGGCCATGACAAGGACCTGCTGGGCCTGGCCCGGCAATTGGCGGATGCCGACGCCGACCGTCCCGGCGCCGTGTTGGCCGTGGTATTTGGCGAGCATAAGGAAGATGCCTTTGGCGAGGCGGGCATCGATCGACTGCTTCACGTCAATGGTGACGCCTACGCCGGTTTCGCCCCAGAGGCGCGGCTGGCGGCGCTCTGTGCCGTGGAGCGGGAGCTGGCGCCGCGTCACTGGCTGCTGCCCGACTCCCCCCTGGGCGGGGCCGATCTGGGGCGCCGCCTGGCGCTGCGCCTGAGTGAGGGGAGTGGCGAGCGTGCCGCCACCGGCGTCTGGCAGATCGAGGCTGATGGCGCCGCGCCCCTGGGCTGGCGCTGTACCGCTCGTGGTGCGGCGGGGAGCCTGGATATCCAGCGCCCGCTGCCGCGGGTCACGCTGGCGCTGGCCGAGTGTGCCGAACCGGTGGACGAGACCCGGCATGGCGCCGAGCGGCTGGCGCTCAGCATCGAGCCGCCTGCGACCCTGTCGCGGATCGAGGACCTGGGGCAGGTCGCCGTCGACCCGGCCGGCGTGGCCCTGGCCGAAGCCGAGTTCATTATGTCCGCTGGCAATGGGGTCAAGAATTGGGAGGGTTTCCACCACGCTGCCAAGGTGCTGGGGGCCACGGAAGGGGCCTCCCGGGTGGCCGTGGACGACGGTTTCATGGCACGCGACCGCCAGGTGGGGGCCACCGGCACCTGGGTTACCGCCCGGGTCTATCTGGCGGTGGGCATCAGTGGGGCTATCCAGCATCTACAGGGCATCCAGAGCTGCGACAAGGTGGTGGCCATCAATCTCGATCCTGGATGCGACATGATCAAGCGCGCTGACCTGGCAGTGATCGGTGATAGCACCGAGATCCTTGCCGCCTTGGTAGCTATGGTGGAGCAACAGCGAGGAGGGCAGAGCGATGCGGCCTGAGCAGAAGGGAATCGAGGTGGCGGTACTGGTCTCGGTGGGCCGCCACCCCATCACCGGGCGGGCCCGTCGCGCCGATCAGGATGCCCGGGGGCTGGAGCTGGCCCTGGGCCTGGAACGCCAGTTGCCCGGCAGCCGGGTGAGACTGCTGCATGCCGGCCCGCGCAGCGAAGAAAGCGAAGCGGCGCTGCGCGGCTATCTAGGCATGGCCGCAGGCGCTGGCACGGGGCTGGACACCCTGACCCTGCTGGAGCAGGCCGAGGAGAGCGATGCCATCCCGGCGCTGGTCCGGCACCTGGCCGAAGCACCGCCGCAGCTGGTGATCACCGGGGCCCGGGCGGAGCGAGGCGAGGGCTCGGGGCTCCTGCCCTATGCCCTGGCCGAGCGCCTGGGCTGGCCCCTGGTCAATGGGCTGGCCGCGGTGGAGAAGGTCGAGAATGGCGTGGCGACGGTGCTGCAGGCCCTCCCGCGGGGCCAACGACGGCGCCTCAAGGTGCGGCTGCCGGCCATCGTCAGCGTGGATGGGGCGGCGCCGGCGGCGCGCCAGAGCGCGTTCGGCCCGGCTCGACGGGCCGAGCTTGATGCCACCCCGGTGGCCGCCGAACCCGACCGGGAACTTGCTCAGTGGCAGTTCGCCCCGGCCCGCAAGCGCCCCAAGCGGTTGAAGATCGTCAAGGCCGCTTCGGCAAGGGATCGTTTCAAGGCCGCCGCCGCCAAGGCGGAGGGCGGCAGCGGCCAGGTGCTGGAGGGCGTATCGGCGGAGCAGGGGGCCGAGGCGATCCTTAAGCTGCTCGAGGCAGAAGGGGTGCTGCGATAGGCCAAGCCGGTCCCCTTGTCTCGCACAGGCATGCCGATGCCTCTTTTGGGCAAGTGGCGTGCCCGGGAAGGCATAGGCTGGAGCAGCACGACCGGAAAGGTCGTCTTTCACCCCTCAGTCATACCCTGACAACAAGTACAGGAGTCAGCCATGAGCCAAGCCAACCGCGGCGTCGTCTACAAGGGCCCGGGTAAGGTCGACGTCGAGTCCATCCCCTATCCGGAGCTTGCCCTCGGCAATCGCAAATGCGACCACGGTGTGATCCTCAAGGTCGTTACCACCAACATCTGCGGCAGCGACCAGCATATGGTACGTGGACGTACCACCGCGCCCTCCGGCCTGGTGCTTGGGCACGAGATTACTGGCCTGGTGGTCGAGTGCGGACGCGACGTTGAATTCATTCAGCCAGGTGACCTGGTCTCGGTGCCCTTCAACATCGCCTGCGGACGCTGCCGCAACTGCAAGGAAGGCCGGACGGGGATCTGCCTCAACGTCAACCCGGCGCGCCCGGGTGCGGCCTACGGCTACGTCGACATGGGCGGCTGGGTCGGCGGCCAGACCGAGTACGTCATGGTGCCCTACGCCGACTTCAACCTGCTGAAGTTCCCGGACACCGACCAGGCCATGGAGAAGATCCGCGACCTGACCCTGCTCTCGGATATCTTCCCCACCGGCTTCCACGGCTGCGTGACCGCCGGTGTCGGGCCCGGCAGCACCGTCTATATCGCCGGAGCCGGCCCCGTGGGTCTGGCGGCGGCGGTTTCCGCCCAGTTGCTTGGCGCGGCCTGCGTGATCGTCGGTGACATGATCGAAGAGCGCCTGGCCCAGGCGAGGAGCTTCGGTTGCGAGACCATCGACCTGACCCAGGATGGCGACATGGCCGACAAGATCGAGGTGATCCTCGGCGAGCGTGAGGTCGACGCCTTCGTCGACTGCGTCGGCTTCGAGGCCCACGCCTGTGGTTGCAACCACGGCAAGGAAGCCCCGGCCACGGTACTGAACTCGGCAATGTCGCTGACCCGCGCCGGTGGCCAGATCGGTATCCCGGGCCTCTACGTGACCGAAGATCCGGGTGCGGCCGACGAAGCCGCCAAGCAGGGCGCTCTGAGCATGCGCTTCGGCCTCGGCTGGGCCAAGTCCCACAGCTTCCACACGGGCCAGTGCCCGGTGATGAAGTACCACCGCCCGCTGATGCAGGCGATCCTGTTTGGCAAGGTCAAGATCGCCGATGCGGTCAATGTCCAGATGATCACTCTGGACGAAGCCCCGCAGGGATACGCCGACTTCGATGGCGGTGCGGCGAAGAAATTCGTCATTGACCCCCATGGCAGCGTGGCTGCCTGAGACCGGATAATGGCAGGTATAGCGTTGCGATAGACGATGAGCCTCGGTTCCCATCGAGGCCCATCCCATCATGCCCCAGCGGGGACAGTGTATTGTCTGGCGCGCCGGCCATTGTCCTAGTATAGGGGGAGTGACACCATGAATCCGCCACTACCAACAAGACCGAATAACGAGCCCCCATGACCGTCCAGACCGTGAATCCCAAGCGCCGTTTTCGTGGCAAGCCCCGCGGCCGTGAACTCGACACCGATGAGCTTGCGGCACTGCGCCAGCTGATTGGCGATGAGCGTGAGCAGCCCGAGATGCGCCGGCGCGACCTGTTGATCGAGCACCTCCATGCGATTCAGGATAGTCGCGGGCATCTCCCCCTGGCAGCGCTTCGCGCCCTGGCCAGCTACATGAATCTTCCCATGGCCGCGGTCTACGAGACCGCGACCTTCTATGCGCATTTCGACGTGACCCACGACGATCAGCAGGCACCGCCCGCGATCACGCTGCGGGTCTGTGATTCACTCTCCTGCCAGTTGGCCGGTGCCGAGGCGCTCCGGGCTCGGCTGGAGGAGGGTGCCGACCCTGCCGAGGTGCGCGTGCTGCGGGCGCCCTGCATGGGACGCTGCGAGACCGCGCCGGTAGTGGAGGTGGGCCATCGCCACCTGGGGC
Organism: Halomonas sp. ANAO-440; assembly: GCF_019915905.1. Classification (NCBI taxonomy): domain Bacteria; kingdom Pseudomonadati; phylum Pseudomonadota; class Gammaproteobacteria; order Oceanospirillales; family Halomonadaceae; genus Halomonas; species Halomonas sp. ANAO-440. The sequence goes on from NZ_JAHXBV010000009.1 coordinate 58,726, forward strand.
ATGCCACCCCCGAGCGCGTGACGGCGGCCCTGGAGGCTGGGGATCTGCATCCCGATCCCATCGACTGGCCCAGCCTGGCCGACTACCGGGTCGTTGGCGGCTACACGCTTCTGGCAGACTGCCGTGAAGGGCGCGTGTCGGTCGAAACCTTGATGCAGGAGCTGGAAGAGGCGGGCCTGCGCGGCCTGGGCGGTGCCGGCTTTCCCACCTTCCGCAAATGGCACTTCGTGCGTGCCGAACCCGGGCCGAGGTACTGCGTCATCAATGCCGACGAGGGCGAGCCCGGCACCTTCAAGGATCGCTACTACCTGGAGCGTGAACCGCACCGTTTCCTGGAAGGCGCCCTGGTGAGCGCCTGGGCCGTGGAGGCCGAGGCGCTCTATATCTACCTGCGCGATGAGTACCCGGGCCTTCATCGGGTACTGCGCGAGGCGACCGAAGAGCTGGAGCAGGCGGGCCTGGTCGACCCCGGCTACGTGGTACTGCGTCGCGGTGCCGGGGCCTACATCTGCGGCGAGGAGTCGGCGTTGATCGAGTCGCTGGAGGGCAAGCCGGGCAAGCCGCGCCATCGTCCTCCCTTCGTGGCCCAGAAGGGGCTCTTCGACCGGCCGACCCTGGTCAACAACGTGGAAACGGTCTACTGGATCCCGGTCATCCACAAGCGTGGCGCCGAGTGGTTCGCAAGCCAGGGGCGGCATGGCCGCAAGGGGCTGCGCAGCTTCTCGGTCTCCGGCCGGGTTCGTTATCCCGGCGTGCATCTGGCGCCGGCCGGCATCACCTTGCGCGAACTGGTCGATGAGTACTGCGGTGGCATGGCAGACGGGCACCGTCTGCTGGGGTATCTCCCGGGCGGTGCCTCCGGCGGTATCCTGCCGGCGAGCAAGGCTGACGTTCCCCTGGACTTCGACACCCTTCAGGAGCACGGCTGCTTCATCGGTTCCGCCGCTATCATCGTGCTCTCCGACCAGGATGACCTGCGCGGGGTGGCCACCAACCTGCTGGCCTTCTTCGCCGACGAATCCTGCGGCCAGTGCACGCCGTGCCGGGTCGGCAGTGAAAAGATGCTGACCCTGCTGGAGCGCCCGGAGTGGGATGCAGCGGCGCTGGATCGCCTGTCGCAGGTGATGATGGACGCCTCGATCTGCGGGCTGGGCCAGGCGGCTCCGAATCCGGTACTCGGTCTGCTCAAGGATTTTCGGTCCGAATTGGCCGATCAGAACGTGATTGTCAGGGGATGAAACCATGAATCAGGAAACCTTTACCCTGACCCTGGATGGGCATGAAATCAGCGCCACGCCGGGGGAAACCCTGTGGCAGGTCGCCAAGCGGGCCGGCGAGACCATTCCCCATCTCTGCTTCAAGGATGCGCCGGGCTATCGCAGCGACGGCAACTGCCGTGCCTGCATGGTCGAGATCGAAGGCGAGCGCATCCTGGCGGCGAGCTGCCTGCGCCAGGCCGCTCCCGGCATGGTAGTGAAGAGTGCTACCTCCGATCGTGCCCGGGTGGCGCGTGAGGGGGTCATGGAGATGCTCGCCGTCGACCAGCCTGCTCGCCATGCGAGCCCCGATCGCTCCAGCCACTTCTGGGCCATGGCCGACCAGCTCGCCGTCGATGCCGATGCGGTGCGCCAGTGGCTGCCTGAGCAGGGCGAGCGCAGCCAGCCGACGGTGCATCATGTGGCCGACCGCGAGTCCTCGTTGACGCAGGACCGCTCCCACTCGGCGATGGCCGTCGACCTCAATGCCTGTATCGAGTGCAACCTCTGCGTACGAGCCTGCCGTGAAGTCCAGGTCAATGACGTCATCGGCATGGCTCATCGGGGCGCGGCGTCGAAGATCGTCTTCGACTTCGACGATCCCATGGGGGATAGCACCTGTGTGGCCTGCGGCGAGTGCGTGCAGGCTTGTCCTACCGGAGCGCTGATGCCGGCGACCCTGGTCGATGCGGCTGGCCACGGCGACTCCCGTGCGGCCGATCGCAAGGTCGACTCGGTCTGCCCCTATTGCGGCGTAGGCTGCCAGCTGACCTATCACGTCAAGGATGACCGGATCCTGTTTGTCGAAGGACGCGACGGCCCGTCGAACCAGAATCGTCTCTGCGTCAAGGGCCGCTTCGGTTTCGATTACCCCAATCATCCCGCACGAATCACCCGGCCCTTGATCCGCAAGGCCGGGGTGCCCAAGGGGCTCGACCCTGCCTTTGACCCTGCCGCGCCGCTGACCCATTTTCGTGAGGCGAGCTGGGATGAGGCGCTGGATATGGCCGCCGATGGCCTGAAGCGGCTCAAGGTAGAGCATGGCCCCGCTGCGCTGGCCGGCTTCGGTAGCGCCAAGTGTACCAACGAGGAAGCGTGGCTGTTCCAGAAGCTGGTACGTACCGGTTTCGGCACCAACAACGTCGACCACTGTACTCGGCTGTGCCATGCCAGCTCGGTGGCGGCGCTGATGGAGTGCATCGGCTCGGGGGCGGTCACTGCCTCGTTCATGCAGGCGGAAAAGGCCGACGTGGTCATCCTCACCGGCTGCAATCCGGCCATCAACCACCCGGTGGCAGCGACCTTCTTCAAGCAGGCGGCCAAGCGCGGCACCAGGTTCATCATCATCGATCCCCGTGGCCAGTCGCTGGATGCCTATGCACACCTCAGCGTGCGGTTCAAGCCGGGGTCCGACGTATCGCTGTTCAATGCCCTGCTCAATGTCATCGTCACCGAGGGCCTCTTTGATGAGGCGTATGTCGCCCAACACACCGAGGGGTTCGAAGCGCTCAAGGCCCATGTGGCGCCCATGACCCCCGAAGCGATGTCCGGGGCTTGCGGCGTGGATCCGGCAACCATCCGTGAAGTGGCGCGTGTCTATGCCACCGCGGAGAGGGCGATGATCTTCTGGGGCATGGGTATTTCCCAGCACACCCACGGCACGGACAACGCCCGTTGCCTCATCTCGCTGGCGCTGGCCTGCGGCCAGATCGGCCGTCCGGGCACGGGCCTGCATCCGCTGCGTGGGCAGAACAACGTCCAGGGAGCCTCCGATGCGGGCCTGATTCCCATGGTGCTGCCCGACTACCAACCGGTCGCTGATGCCCAGGTTCGTGCCGCTTTCGAAGAGCTGTGGAATACGCCGCTGGACGACCAGCCGGGGTTGACCGTGGTGGAGATCATGCACGCCATTCATGACGGTACGATCAAGGGCATGTATATCCAGGGCGAGAACCCCGCCATGTCCGATCCGGACCTGGCGCATGCCCGCAGTGCCCTGGCGCAACTGGAACATCTGGTGGTGCAGGATCTGTTTGTGACCGAGACCGCCCAGTTCGCCGATGTGATACTGCCGGCTTCCGCCTGGCCGGAGAAGGATGGCACCGTTACCAATACCAACCGACAGGTACAGCTTGGCCGCGCCGCCGTGCCCATGCCTGGGGAAGCCCGGACGGACTGGTGGATCATCCAGGAGATCGCCCGGCGCTTCGACCTCGATTGGCACTACGATCACCCCCGCGACGTCTTCGCGGAAATGAAGCAGGGCATGCCTTCGCTGGATCACATCAGCTGGGAGCGCCTGGAGCGGGAGGCGTCGGTGACCTATCCCTGCCCGGCAGACGACGAGCCGGGGGCCGATGTGGTATTCAGCGATGCCTTCCACACCGAGAGCGGCCGCGCATCCTTCTCGCCGACCCTGCCGCTGCCACCGGACGAGCCGATCGATGCCGAGTACCCGGTCGTGCTCACGACCGGGCGCCAGTTGGAGCACTGGCATACCGGTTCCATGACCCGGCGCGCCCAGGTGCTCGACGACCTGGAGCCGGAAGCGGTGGCGACCCTGGCACCGGCTGAGATGCGCCGGCTGGGGGTGGAGCCCGGCTCCGCCCTTACCATCACCACGCGCAGGGGGAGCATTACCCTGTCGGTACGTACCGACCCAGCCATGCCCGAGGGCATGGTGTTCGTGCCGTTCTGCTACGCCGAGGCTGCCGCCAACATCCTGACCAACCCGGCGCTGGATCCCTTCGGCAAGATCCCGGAGTTCAAGTATGCCGCCTGTCGCTTGAGTGCCGAAAAGGCAACGGCGCCGGTGGAGAGCGTATAAGGAGAGCAGACCGATGATGATCGTCGACCTGATAGATGACGATGATTTCCGTGACCGCTTGGTGGCGCTCGGTATCCGTATCCCCGAGGGAGCCAGCCCGGAAACCAGCGCCCGCCTGGCACGGCTTCAGCATGACGAGGAGGGCGTGCCGGGTCTTCAGGAGCTGGTGCAGGCGCTCGGCGAGCGGACCGACATCATGCTGCCCTCGGTGAGGGCAGCACTGGATGAGGTCCTGTTGCCTGCCCTCGAATAGCAGGATCGGACCAACGTAGTGTTACTGGAAGACGCCCCCGACTCGAGAGAGTTGGGGGCGCTTTTCGGTGTGCCAGGCCCATGTCAGGATGCCGCAATCGTCGGCCTGACCGCTGTTGGCTTGGTCATCCCTGTGGACCTGGTCATGTCGTGGTCGAACCAATGCGAGCTGAAACGACGGGACCCGCGCAGAGGCGGGTCCCGTCAGGTAGGGGCGGGCAAGCGATCAGCCGCGTACGACTTGAAGACTGGGTGTGACCTGGCCGATATGCTCCTGCAGTCGCTCGCAGTACCAGTCGATGAAGTCGATGACGCCGAACTCATAGGTGGGTGAATAGGGGCCTGGCGAGTAGGCCTTCGAGTTGATGCCGCGCTGGTTCTCTTCGGCCAGCCGACGATCCTGGTCGTTGGTGGCGTCCCACACGCGCCGCAGTGCCGTCGGGTCGTAGTCGACGCCTTCCACCGCGTCCTTGTGTACCAACCACTTGGTTGTCACCACGGTCTGCTGTGGTCCCAGCGGCATGACGCGAAAGACCACCGCGTGATCGCCCATGACATGGTTCCAGGAGTTGGGCAGGTGCAGGATGCGCAGCGAACCCATGTCGGGGTCGGTCAGTTTGCCGAGCAGTCGCTTGCAGCCCTGTGTGCCGTCCATGGTCATGGAAACGCGCCCTTCGAGCAGGGGGGTGCGGGTCAGGCGATTCCGGCGGCCGTGGCGCTGCAGCGCCCAGGGAATATCGAGCGCATCCCAGTCGCTCTGCTTTTTTGCCACCAGGGCCTTGTAGGCATCGGTGGCGCGGGGGTCGTCGGTATCGTCGAATTCCTGTAGCGAGTTGAGCAGCTCCGGGTGCGCGCCGTTACAGTGATAGCATTCGCGATTGTTCTCGATCACGAGCTTCCAGTTGGCCTGCTCGACGATGGTGGACTCCACGGCGACCTTGGCGTTCTCCAGGTCATGTGGGGCCAGATAGCGCGATACGCTCGCCAGGAAGTCATCGATTGAGGGAGGCGTGTCGGACAGGCAGATGAAGATGAAGCCGCCGGCAATCTCTACGGCGATGGGGCGCAATCCATACTCGGCGAGATCGAAGTCGCTGCCCATATCGCTGCCAGCGAACAATAGCCTGCCGTCGAGCTCATAGGTCCACTGATGATAGGGGCAGACCAGCTTGGCCACCTTGCCGCGTGACTGGGTGCAGAGCCGCGACCCGCGATGGCGGCAGACATTGTGGAACGCGTGAATGGCACCCTCGGCACCACGGACGATGATGATGGGGTTATCGCCCACGTCGAGAGTAAGGTAGTTCCCCTTGGCCGGAATCTCGCAGCTCATGCCGGCAAACAGCCACTCCTTCTCGAAGATCGTCTCCATGTCGAGGGCGAAGAATCGGCCATCGTTGTAGAACGGCTGAGCCAGCGAGAAACCAGGCTGGCGGTTGTCGAGACGGGAAGCCACATCATGACGAGTGGCAGAGAGTGGGTCGTCGAGCGGCGAGGGTGTAGCAGTGGACATCAAGGGCATCCTTTTTGACGGGCTGGTGAATGAGGTTCGCGTCATCCGGGACCTTGCGGAACCATCGGAGGCAAGCAGAGTGTGGTCCAGCGTCGAGATGGGTCCATGCCTTGCAGCGACGCCGACAGGTGTGGTTACGACCTGGGTCATGTCGATGTCATGGGCGGCTGGCCTCTTCAGGCAAGTCGATGTCGCTGGCAGAACAATGGGGGGAGTCTCCCAACCCTCAAAATGTCCTTAAACAACGATCTAGCCATGAACGGCTGGCCCTCAACCTTCTGGCTTACCCTTGGCGAGACGAGATATGACAATGAACTTCCTCAATCCTGTCACTACCCAGACATGGACCAACGGCCGCCATATGGTGCGCTGCGTCAAGGTGATTCAGGAGACCTGGGATGTGCGTACCTTCTGCTTCATGGCGGAGCAGCCGGTGCTGTTCTTCTTCAAGCCGGGGCAGTTCGTGACGCTCGAGCTGGAGATCGATGGCGAGGCGATCATGCGCTCCTACACTATCTCCAGTTCGCCATCGATTCCCTACAGCATCTCGATCACCGTCAAGCGGGTGCCGGGTGGCCGGGTGTCCAACTGGCTGCATGACAACATGAAGGTCGGCGACGAGCTGCCGGTGCATGGTCCGGTGGGCAACTTCAACTCGATCGACTTTCCCGCCGACAAGGTACTATTCCTCTCCGGTGGCGTTGGCATTACGCCGCTGATGTCGATGACCCGCTGGTTCTTCGACACCAACGCCAGTGTCGATGTGGAGTTCATTCACAGTGCACGTGCCCCGCGTGACGTCATCTACCATCGCGAACTGGTGCATATGTTCTCGAGAATTCCCGAGTTCAAGCTGCATATCGTGTGCGAGAAAAAGGATGACGTTGGCGAGGCCTGGGCCGGCTACCGCGGGTATCTGACACAGCCGATGCTGGAGTTGATGGCACCCGACTTTTTGGATCGTGAGATCTTCTGCTGCGGCCCCACGCCCTACATGAACGCAATCAAGCGCATCCTGCACGATAACGGCTTCGACATGAGCCACTATCATGAGGAGTCCTTCGGCGCCACGCCGCTGGATGTGCGAGAGGACGTACTGGAACTGGCTGAACAGGCCGAGGCAGAGGCCGAGGAGGTCGATGTCGCCGACATGCTCAGTGTGGAATTCAGCTCCTCCGGCAAGAGCGTGCGCATCCAGCCGGGCGAGACGGTGCATTCCGCTGCCGCGAAGCTCGGGCTGCACATCCCCAAGGCCTGCGGCATGGGCATCTGTGGCACCTGTCGTGTCCCGTTGGCTTCCGGCGAGGTGGAAATGGAGCACAACGGTGGCATTACCGATGAGGATGTTGCCGAGGGGTATATCCTTTCATGTTGTAGTACGCCCAAGGGTAATGTGGTCGTCGATTTCTAGGCTGCCCAACGACACTCCTCGGCCAGTCACTTCCCTGGTCGGCCACAAGAAGAGCCCCGCATGTGCGGGGCTCTTCTCGTTGACGCTTTCTCTTTCTGTTCCATGCTCCCCGTTTCAGGGAGGCCCGTAGGCCTCCCTGTGTCGCCAGGGTCAGCCGAGGTTTGTCTTGAGTACTGGTTTGCTGCGGGGTTCGCTCATCAGTCCCTTGACGATGGTGTAGCAGCCTACCAGCAGCACCAGGGTGAAGGGCAGGCCGGTAGAGACCGCCATGGCCTGAAGGGCCGCGAGCCCACCGCCTAGCAGCAGGGCGATGGCAATCAATCCCTCGACAGTTGCCCAGAAGACTCGCTGGGGCTTGGGGGCGTTGACCTTGCCCCCGGCAGTGATGGTATCGATGACCAGTGAGCCGGAGTCCGACGAGGTGATGAAGAACACCACGACCAGCACGATGCCGATGAAGGACGTTATGGCTGCCAGCGGCAGCTCGGCCAGCATCACGAACAGCTGCAGTTCGAGCGCAGCATCCTGGACCCCTTCGAACCCAGCCGATACCAGTTGGTGGATACCGGTACCGCCGAAGGCGGACATCCACAATACAGAAACCAGCGACGGCACCAGCAGCACGGCGATCAGGAACTCGCGCACCGTGCGGCCACGACTGATCCGGGCGATGAACATGCCGACGAACGGAGACCAGGAGATCCACCATGCCCAGTAGAAGGCGGTCCAGCCCTGGCTGAAGTTGGCGTCTTCGCGACCGAACGGATTGGATAGCGCCGGCAGGTAGGTGGCATAGGCCAGCAGGCTGTCGAAGAATCCGGTCATGATGACCAGCGTGGGTCCGACGACGATGACGAAGGCGAGTAACAGGAAGGCCAGCACCATGTTCAGCTGGGAAAGCCGTTTCACGCCCTTGTCCACGCCGGCAACGATGGAGAGGATGGCGATAAACGTGATGCCGACGATCAATAGCATCATGGTCAAGTTGCCGTCCGGGATGCCGAACAGGTAGCCGAGTCCGGCGGCGGCCTGCGATGCGCCGAGACCCAGTGAGGTTGCCAGACCGAAAAGGGTGGCAAATACCGCCAGGATATCGATGACATGGCCCGGCCATCCCCAGATGCGCTCACCCAGGATCGGGTAGAAGATCGAGCGCATCGTCAACGGCAATCCCTTGTTGAAGGCGAAGATGGCCAGCGCCAACGCCACGATGGCGTAGATCGCCCAGGGGTGAAGGCCCCAGTGGAAGATGGTGGCCGCCATGCTCAGGCGAGCCGATTCCTGTGCGTTGCCGGCAGCCGCTCCTAGCGGTGCCCAGTCGGTGCGAACGCCATTCTCCATGGCGGTACCACCCATGGCACTGGAAAAGTGCGACATGGGTTCCGAGACACCATAGAACATGAGGCCGATACCCATGCCCGCGGCGAACAGCATGGAGAACCAGGAGAGATAGGAAAAGTCGGGGCTGGCATCGAGGCCGCCGATACGCACCTTGCCCAGCGGCGAGACCACCAGTGCCAGGCACAACACCACGAAGACATTGGCCGAGAGCAGGAAGAACCATGACAGGTGACCGGTCAGCCAGTTGCGCAGCCCCGTAAACAGGGGCTCCACTTCGCTCTGCAGGGCGAGAGTGAGGAGGACGAATAGCAGGGTGACCAGGGCGGAAATGCCGAAGACCTTGCCGTGGATATCGAGATCGATCTTTACATGACCGGTGAGATTGTCCTGACCGATCACGTAATCGGTTTCGATCAGGTCACTGGGGCCTTCCGGGGGTGGCACCCCCTCGGCGCCGGCCGTTGGCTGGCCGGATGGGGAACGGTGTTCGGGTTGCTTCATCAGGGCTTCTCCCGCTTGTTATTGTTCTCGCCCAGGCAAAAGCAGACGTGGCGAAACTGTCGCCAACGGGCCGCGCGCAGGGCGAGGGGCAAGTGGATGAGAGTGGCAGTGGGTTGGGGGGCCACCTCAGGGCGGAGCACGACGGTCCTGGCGCCATTGGGCAACACCCGGCGTCCAGAGCGTCACGCTGCAATGTACTCCTGTGGGAGGGGCGCGCATGTCTGACGGCGACGCTCGCACATTGCTCATACGACCTCTATGCGGACGTTTGCCGGGGAGTCACCTGAATACGGGTAGCCGCAATCTCCCGTGCCGACCTACAACTTCCGACACTGACCTACAACTGCCGCCGGCAAAGCCGTAGAATGCGTGGCATTCCATTCACGCACCCTCAGCCGGTGCCATGACGGCGAAATCTAAAACTGATGTCAGAAGCCACTCTGGCCCGTGAAGTCGGGCTGCGCAGGACGTTCGCGATCATCTCGCACCCCGATGCGGGGAAGACCACCATCACCGAGAAGATGCTGCTGTTCGGCAACGCCATCCAGCTGGCCGGTTCGGTGAAAAGCAAGCGCAACGACCGCCATGCCACGTCCGACTGGATGAAGATGGAGCAGGAGCGTGGCATCTCTGTTACCACCTCGGTCATGCAGTTTCCCTACGGTGGACGTATCGTCAACCTGCTCGATACCCCGGGCCACGAGGACTTTTCCGAAGATACCTATCGCACTCTTACAGCCGTTGATTCGGCGCTGATGGTGATCGACGGGGCCAAGGGCGTCGAGGCCCGCACCATCAAGCTGATGGAGGTGTGTCGCCTGCGCACCACGCCGATCCTTACCTTCGTCAACAAGATGGACCGGGAGATTCGCGACCCCGTCGAGGTGATGGACGAGGTGGAGGAGGTGCTCGATATCCAGTGTGCGCCCATGACCTGGCCGATCGGCATGGGGCGCAACTTCAAGGGCGTCTACCATCTCTACAACGATGTGATCCATCTCTATACCCAGGGGCAGGGTAGCCGGATCCCCGAGGACCGGCGCATCGAGGGGCTCGATAACCCCGAAGTCGACACGGTGCTCGGCGAGGACCTGGCCGAGGAGCTGCGCATGGAGGTGGAGCTGGTGCGTGGGGCATCGCACGAGTTCGACCATGATGCCTACCTGCGCGGTGAGCTGACCCCGGTCTATTTCGGTACCGCCATGGGCAACTTTGGCGTGCGCGAGATGATGGATGGCTTCGTCGAGTACGCGCCGCCGCCCCAGCCCCGGGAGACCGATACCCGTAGCGTGGAGGCCGCCGACCCGAGATTCACCGGCTTCGTGTTCAAGATCCAGGCCAACATGGATCCCAACCATCGTGACCGTATCGCCTTCCTGCGGGTCTGTTCCGGCAAGTACGACAAGAACATGAAGATGCGCCACGTGCGTATCAAGAAGGACGTCAAGATCGCCGATGCGCTGACCTTCATGGCCTCCGACCGCACCCATGTCGAAGAGGCCTGGCCCGGCGACATCATCGGCCTGCACAATCATGGCACCATCCAGATCGGCGACACCTTCACCGTGGGGGAGGACATGCGCTTCACCGGCATTCCCCACTTCGCCCCGGAGCTGTTCAAGCGCGTGCAGCTCAAGGACCCGCTCAAGCTCAAGGCACTGCAGAAGGGGCTGCAGCAGCTGTCGGAGGAGGGCGCCACCCAGCTGTTCCAGCCGCTGGACAACAACGACCTGATCCTCGGTGCCGTGGGTACCCTGCAGTTCGACGTGGTGGCCCATCGGCTCAAGGAGGAATACAAGGTCGACTGCGTCTATCAGCCGGTCAACGTGCAGACCGCCCGCTGGGTCTACTGCGACGATGCCAAGATGCTCGACGAATTCAAGCGTAAGGCGAGTGCCAACCTGGCGATAGATGGTGGCGGCTATCTGACCTACATTGCCCCTACGCGGGTCAATCTGCAGATGACTCAGGAGCGCTGGCCGGATATTCGGTTCGCCGCCACACGCGAGCACTAGCAGAGCTGCCGGAAGGTTCGCCAAGGGAGGCTGGAATTGCTCATCGACGCCCACTGCCATCTCGATTTCCCCGAATTCGACGACGACCGTGACGCCATGTTCGAGCGGGCCAGGGCGGTCGGGGTCGGACACTTCATGGTGCCGGGCACCACGCGGGAGTGCTGGCCTGGCGTGCTGGCGCTGGGCGAAAAGAGAGATGACGTCAGTATCAGCCTGGGGCTGCATCCCTATTTCATGGACGAGCACCGGGAGGAGGATGTCGAGGCGCTGGCCCAGGCCCTGGATGAGCACCCAGAGGTAAAAGCACTGGGCGAGTGCGGCATCGATGCCCGCTTCGAGGAGAGCCTGGCCGATCAGTGGGTGCTGTTCAACGCCCAGCTTCGGCTGGCCAAGTCGCGCCAGCTGCCGGTGGTGATCCACTGCGTGCATGCCAACGACAAGGTCTCCCAGCGCTTGCGCCAGCTCGACCTGCCTGCCGGGGGCCTGATCCATGCCTTCGCCGGTTCGCCGGATCAGGCCTGGAAATTCCTCGATCTCGGCTTCGTGGTCGGCCTGGGCGGTGCCGTGACGTATGAGCGAGCCCAGCGCCTATGGCGGGCGGTGAAGAGCCTGCCTGAGGATGGCTTCGTGCTGGAGACCGACAGCCCCGATATGCCGCTATGTGGCCACCAGGGTCAGCGTAACGAGCCGGCACGCATCGGCCAGGTTTGCGAGATGGTGGCGAATCTGCGCGACGAGACGCCGGAGGCGATTGCCGCACAGAGTACGGCAACCGCCAAGCGGGTATTTGGGCTTTCCTAAGTGCATATATCAAGTGCTTTTTCCTAGGCGCTTGCCAAGGCCAGGCTTTCCGGATCCAGCCGTTCGATGGGGTAGGGCAGCTTCATCAGCTTGACCGGCTGATCGTCGACGCTCAGTGGGCCGATCTCCTCTCGGGTACTAGTCACAGCCAGTATCTCGGGCTGACCGTAGGCGTCCATTTCGGCGGCCAGCACCTCACCGTGTGACTTGCCGTTTTCGTCGAGAAGGGGGGTGCCGAGTGCCGGCACCCTGTCTCCCTCGAGTTGGGCCCTTGCCAGCCGCTTCTTCACCTGCCCGCGGAAGTGGGCCCGTGCCACCACCTCCTGCCCGGTATAGCACCCCTTCTTGAAGCTGATGCCGCCCAGGGCCTCCCAGTTGATCATCTGTGGCAGCAGGGCGTCTTCATGATGCGGGGTGAGCCAGGCGAGTCCGGCCTGAATGTCGTGGAGACACCAGACGGCGTTGCCGACCAGGCTCGCCTGCGGGGTCAGCCGGGAGACGATCTCGACTGCCATATCGATAGGCAGGCAAGCCAACACACGGGGCTGGGTCCCGGGATGCGCCAGCAACTGAACGTTCTCGTCACCGGACTGGTGCCAGATGGCCGGCGGCACCAGGTCGAATCGAACCTCCGCCAGGGCCTTGGCCTCCTTGCCGATAAGCCCTACAAGGGCAAGGTCGTCGCGCACCCTGAGTTCCGACTTGTAGAACGGCGCGAATTTCTTGAGGTGGGCGCGCAGTGTTTCAACCAGGCCGCGATGAAGTATCAGGCGGTAGTGATCGGCAGTGATTCGCAGCAGTTGGGCATTGGCCAGCATGCGTCCCTTGGCGGTACAGAAGCAGGTCAAGGGGGCGAAGTCGCCATTGGCAAGATCCACCTGGGTGCTGGTCTGGCCCTGAAGAAACTTGCCGGCGCCCGAGCCGATGACATCGAGCACGCCAAGATGCACGAGCGGGGTTACGATGGTGGCATCCAGTGCCTGTCGGGCCGGGTCTGGGGTGTCGAAGTCAACCCGGTCCTCACTCTTGCGCCGCCCCTCCAGGGCGGTGATCCAGTCGCTCATTACCGGTGGCTCCAGGTGCGTCATGTGGGGAAGAGTTTGGTTGTCATTCCTAGGGTATGCGGGCGAAGAGAGGGAATTGCAACCGGCTGTCGGCCGGTAGGTAGCGTGCTAAACTCGTCCATTCACTATCTGCCATCTCATCCGCCGGGTCAGGAGTCATCTATGGCACAGCAATCGCTGAGCTTTCATGGCGTGGAGAACGCCGATCAGGTCAACCGCATTACCACGGCGCTGATGATGCTGGACGGCGTCGAGTCGGCCGAGGTTGGCCGACATGGAGCCGATGTGGAGGGCAGGGTGTCTCGTGAGGCGCTGATCAAGGCCGTCCAGTCGCTAAAGCTTCCCATTGAAGTCCAGTAATCCAGCCGAGGTCATTTCATGAAGAAGACCATTGAAATCGTCAGTGAACGTAACAGTCTCTTACGCCAACGGGTTGAGCTTGATGGCTTCGAAGACATCTTCGTCGACGTACCCAAGGCCTTCGGTGGCGAGGGCAACGCACCCGATCCCCATGACTACTTCGACCTCTCGCTCGGTGCCTGCAAGGCGATCACCGCCCAGATGTATGCCAAGCGAAAGAAGTGGCCGCTGGAGGGCGTCAGCGTCATCGTCAATCGGGACGATAGCGAGGAACCGAAGGGGACCTATCGACTCGAAGTGGTGATGACATTCCATGGTATCGACGATCCGGAACAGCGCGCACGGTTGGAAGAGATCAGCCACAAGTGCCCGATCCACCGCCTGATGACCAGTTCAACGGTGGACGTCATCACGCGTACAGCCGATACCAGCGAAGTGTGAGCCTCTGGCAAATTGACATTGTCCCACCCAGGCGCCGATTTGGCGCCTGATGCAATCCGGAGCCGGCATGAGCAAGCCCTTTCGCCTTCAGTCGAATTTCCAGCCGGCCGGTGACCAGCCGGCGGCCATCGAAAGCCTGATCAGTGGGCTGGAGTCGGGCCTGACTCACCAGACCCTGCTGGGGGTGACCGGATCGGGGAAGACCTTCACCATGGCCAACGTGGTCCAGCGGCTGCAGCGTCCGACCATTGTCATGGCCCCCAACAAGACCCTGGCGGCCCAGCTCTATGGCGAGTTCAAGTCGTTCTTTCCCGACAATGCCATCGAGTATTTCGTTTCCTACTACGACTACTACCAGCCTGAAGCCTACGTACCGTCGTCGGATACCTTCATCGAAAAGGACGCCTCGATCAACGAGCACATCGAACAGATGCGCCTGTCTGCCACCAAGGCGCTGCTGGAGCGACGCGATGCCTTGATCGTGGTCTCGGTATCGGCAATTTATGGTCTGGGCGATCCGGAGCAGTACCTGAAGATGCGGTTGCACTTCACTCGCGGCGAGTTGATCCACCAGCGTGACTTCCTGCGCCGACTTGCCGAGCTGCAGTACACCCGCAACGACATGGATTTTCGTCGAGGCACCTACCGCGTGCGCGGCGATGTCATCGATATCTACCCGGCCGACTCCGACGAAGAAGCAGTACGCGTGGAGCTGTTCGACGACGAGATCGACACCATCAGCCTGTTCGACCCGCTGACTGGAGAAGTGCGTGGGAAAGTGCCGCGCATGACCATCTACCCCAAGAGCCACTATGTGACGCCGCGAGAGACCATCGTGGCGGCAGCGGACCGGATCAAGGGAGAGCTGGTCGAGCGGCTGGAATGGCTGCGCAAGCATGACAAGCTGGTTGAAGCACAGCGATTGGAGCAGCGTACGCTCTACGACCTGGAAATGATGAATGAGCTCGGTTACTGCAACGGCATAGAGAACTACTCGCGTTACCTGTCCGGCCGTGCGCCGGGCGAGCCACCACCCACCTTCTTCGATTACCTGCCGGCGGACGCGCTGCTGTTCATCGATGAATCCCACGTCAGCGTTCCCCAGGTCGGCGGCATGTACAAGGGTGACCGCTCACGCAAGGAGACGCTGGTGGAGTACGGCTTCCGCCTGCCGTCGGCGCTGGACAATCGCCCCATGAAGTTCGAGGAGTGGGAGCGCATCTCTCCCCAGACCATCTTCGTTTCGGCCACCCCTGGGCCCTACGAGGCGGCACACGCCGGCCAGCTCGTGGAGCAGGTGGTGCGCCCCACGGGGCTGCTCGACCCGGAGCTCAAGGTTCGCCCGGCGACGACCCAGGTGGATGACCTGCTCTCCGAGATACGCTTGCGCACAAATGTCGGCGAGCGGGTGCTGGTCACCACGCTGACCAAGCGGATGGCGGAAGACCTGACCGAGTACCTCGACGAGCATGACGTGCGCGTGCGCTACCTGCACTCCGATATCGACACCGTGGAGCGGGTCGAGATCATTCGTGACCTGCGTCTCGGCAAGTTCGATGTGCTGGTCGGCATCAACCTCTTGCGGGAGGGGCTCGACATCCCCGAAGTCTCGCTGGTGGCGATACTCGATGCCGACAAGGAGGGTTTCCTGCGCAACGAGCGCTCGCTGATCCAGACGATCGGGCGGGCGGCGCGTAACGCCCATGGCAAGGCGATTCTCTATGGCGATCGGGTGACCGATTCGATGCGTCGTGCCATGGAGGAAACCGAGCGGCGCAGGACCAAGCAGATGGAGCACAACGCGGCCCACGGCATTACCCCCACCACGATATCGCGCTCGGTGGCCGACATCATGGAAACCGCCCGGACGCCGGGCAAGAAGGGCGGCCGCAAGCGCGGCGAACGCCAAGTGGCCGAGGGTGCCGCGATCTACGATCTCAATGCGCTGTCGCCGGGTGAGCTGATCAAGGAGGTCTCCCGCACGGAAGACGCCATGTTCGAGGCAGCCCAGAACCTGGAGTTCGAGGAGGCGGCACGGCTGCGCGACCGGCTGCATGAGCTCAAGGAGCGTCAGCTGGTGCTGGGGTAATAGTGCGGGCAACATCGTCGATGCATAGCGAGGGGCGCAGGGGACGGGCCGAAGAGGAGGTCCGATTCCAGGGATGGAATCGGTAGCGTACAGGGATGTATTCACAGCGCCTCCTCGGAGGCCCGTCCCCGTATCAGCCCCGAGCGGGCCCTGAAGATGATGGGTTCGATACGTTACTGGCTACGGTGATAGAAGGAAATTACATGCCAGAAGGCCCCGAGATTCGCCGTGCGGCGGATAGGCTCCACGAGCAGCTCGCCGGCAGGCAGCTGGAGTCGGTCTGGTTCGCTTTTCCCGACCTGGCCAGCGAGGCTGATTCACTGGTAGGCCGCCGGGTCACGGCCGTGGACAGCTGGGGCAAGGCGCTGCTCACGCGTTTCGATGATGGCCGCGTGCTCTACTCTCATAATCAACTCTATGGCGTCTGGAAACTCCATGACGCCGAGCGCGAGCCGGATACCGAACGTTCCCTGCGCGTGCGGCTGACGACGGAAGGGCGCTCGGCAAGTCTCTACAGCGCTTCAGATGTCTCGCTGTGGTTGGCCGATAGGCTCGATGAACACCCTTTCCTGACCCGGCTGGGCCCTGACCTGCTGACCCATGGAGTGACGCTGGAAAAGGCCTTGGTACGCCTGGGCGAGCCGCGTTTCGCTCGGCGTTCATTGGGTGGGCTGCTGCTGGATCAAGCGCTATTTGCCGGCATTGGCAACTATCTGCGCTCCGAAATCCTGTTCTTTGCCGGGCTTCCGCCCAGGGCCAGGGTCTGTGATCTGACAGAGGAGAAGCAGGTGCAGCTGGCGCGAACCATCATCGAGGTGACGCGACAGGCCTACGACCAGGCCGGAGTAACCAACCGACACGATTGGGCAAGTGCCGCCAGGCGTCGGGGAGAGAGCCCGCGCCTATGTCGCTTTGCCGTCTTCGAACGCGATGGGTTGGCGTGTCACGCCTGTGGCACGGTGATTGAGCGGCAGATGGTCGCTTCGCGACGCCTGTACTGCTGTTCAGGCTGCCAGCCAGTGGCGTCCTAGCCATGGCTTTTTATACCGTTATCTTTATTAGGTCACTACTCATTGCCCCTCTTGCTGAGGGGCGGGAGAGCAGGCTCATCACTGCTTGCCCTTGAACAGTGAGCGGCCCATCTGCTTGGCGGAGAGTTTGGCGCTGTGAATGCCGGATGAGTCGCCTTTCACGATAGAGGCGAGGTAACTCTTGGCCTGTTCGAATTTGATATGCGGCGGCAGCGGGGCGATATCGGGGTCGGTGTAGGCATTGATCACCACCGGGCGATCAGCCGCCAGCGCCTCGTCCCAGACGCGGTCAACGTCGTCCTCATGCTCCATGCGAAGCCCCTTGAATCCAAGCAATTCAGCGTACTGGTCGTAGGGAAACTCGGGCAGACCCTGGGAAACGTCGAACTTGGGATCGCCTTCCATGACGCGCTGCTCCCAGGTCACCTGGCTGAGATCGTGGTTGTTCAACACCAATACAATACAGCGGGGGTCTTGCCACTCGTGCCAATACTTGGCCAGGGTGATCAGGGCGTTGTTGCCCAGCATCTGCATGGCGCCGTCACCGACCATGGCGATGGCGGGACGCTCGGGATGGCAGAACTTGGCGGCAATGAGATAGGGTACGCCGTTACCCATGGAAGCCAGCCCGCCCGAGACGGAGCCAAGCATACCGGCGCGTATTTTCAAATGACGTGCATACCAGTTGGTTGCCGAGCCCACGTCGCAAGCCAGCATCACATCGGTAGGCAGTCGTGGTGAAAGGCTCTGGAAAACATGCTGTGGGTTTATCGGCGAGGCGCTGGTAGCGCTTCGTGCCTCAGTCACCTCCCACCAGTCATCGACCCAGCTCTGTACCTGCTTGCGCCATTTCCGGTTGCGCTTGGACTTGAGTCGCTTGGCCAACGCCGTGAGCGTTGGTGCCGCATCGCCGTGCAGGTTGACTTCCGTTGGATAGCGTACGCCCAGTGCTTCGGGAACGACGTCGATCTGGATCGCACGCGCCTGGCCCGGTTCGGGCAGAAACTCGACGTAGGGAAAGCGTGTGCCGACGAGGAGAAGGGTGTCGCACTCCTTCATCAGTTTGTCGCTGGCCTCGGTGCCCAGCAGCCCGATAGAACCGGTCACGCGAGGCAGGTCATCGGCAATCATGGTCTTTGCAAGAATCGCCTTGGCGATGCCTGCACCGGTAAGTTCGGCAACCTTGAGCAGTTCATCGACGGCATGCTTTACCCCTGCACCAGCCAGGATGGCAACTCGCTTGCCCTGGTTGATTATCTCGGCCGCCGCATCAAGGTCGGCCGATTCCGGCACCACTTGGGGGAGGCGGTAACCCATGCCGGAGAAAACCGCGCCATGCTCCATGGGAGGATCTTCCATGGGCAGATCCTGTATGTCATTGGGCAGGATCACGCAGGTCACGGTACGGCGTGCAATCGCGATGCGCATGGCCTGGTCGATGACATGGCGCGCCTGGGAGGGGGTAGTAACCATCTGCACGTAATCGCTGGCCACATCCTTGAACAGTGCCATGAGGTCCAGTTCCTGCTGGTAATCGGCCCCCAGGCTCATTCTTGCCTGCTGCCCGACGATGGCCACGGTCGGCATGTGGTCCTTGCGAGCATCGTAGAGGCCGTTGAGCAGGTGAACTGCGCCGGGCCCCGATGTGGCAACGCAGACACCGACCTGATCGCTGAACTTGGCGTGGGCGCACGCCATGAAGGCGGCAACCTCTTCATGGCGAGGTTGGATCAGGCGAGGGGTGCCGTTGGCTCGGCGCAGTGCGGCCATGACACCATTTATGCCATCCCCGGAATAGCCATATAAGCGTTCAATGCCCCATTCATGCAGGCGTGACACGATAAAATCACTGACAGTGACGGACATGATCCTCTCCTTAGATCCGATAGAACCCCCCTGGCTTCTACGCAAGCCTAGAAGCGAGAGCCATGGCAGGCAAATAAGACGAGAAAATATACCGTTATCTTGCCGGGTGATAAGAATGTTAGACCTTGGCGTCACATCCCTGTCAGATAGGTCCCCATGAGGTATAATCCGACACCGCTTGAGACTGTCGTGGCCTGTGTCTATTTTTCTTTTCGCCATGGCAGGCATCCCGATAATGCCCAGGAGCCCCTTGCTCATGACCGTGATCCGCCAGGATGACCTGATCCAAAGCGTCGCTGATGCCCTGCAATACATTTCCTATTACCATCCCAAGGATTTCATCGACGCCATGGCGGCGGCCTATGAACGGGAAGAGAATCCCGCAGCCATGGATGCCATCGCCCAGATACTGATCAATTCACGGATGTGCGCCATGGGGCACCGCCCGATCTGCCAGGACACCGGCATCGTGACGGTCTTCGTTCACGTTGGCATGAACGTGCGCTGGGATGCCGACATGAGCCTGGACGACATGATCAACGAGGGCGTGCGCCGCGCCTACCAGCTGCCCGACAACGTGCTGCGCGCCTCGGTGCTGGCCGACCCGGACGGCGCACGCAAGAATACCGGTGACAATACGCCGGCCATCATTCATCACAAGATCGTCCCGGGCGACAGTGTCGAAGTACATGTGGCCGCCAAGGGGGGTGGCAGCGAGGCCAAGTCCAAGTTTGCCATGCTCAACCCGTCCGACAGTGTCGTCGACTGGGTGATGGAACAGCTCCCCAAGATGGGCGCCGGCTGGTGCCCGCCCGGCATGCTGGGTATCGGCATTGGCGGTACTGCCGAGAAGGCCATGGAGATTGCCAAGGAAGCGTTGCTGGACCCGATCGATATCCAGGAGTTGCAGGCTCGTGGCGCTTCCAACCGTGCCGAAGAGCTCCGCCTCGAGTTGTTCGACAAGGTCAACAAAAGCGGTATTGGGGCGCAGGGTCTCGGTGGGCTGACCACGGTGCTCGATATCAAGGTGAAAGATTACCCGACACACGCCGCCAACAAGCCGGTCGCGATCATTCCCAACTGTGCGGCGACTCGACACGCGCATTTCACGCTCGACGGCTCTGGCCCTGCATCGCTACCGGTGCCAAAGCTCGAGGACTGGCCGGAAATCACCCGCGAGGCTGGCGACAACGTCAAGCGCGTCAATCTCGATACCGTGACCCCGGAAGAGGTGCTGACCTGGCAGCCCGGTGACACTCTGCTTCTCAATGGCAAGCTGCTTACCGGCCGTGACGCCGCTCACAAGCGCATGGTCGAGATGCTGGCAAAGGGCGAAAGCCTGCCCGTCGATCTGAAAGGCCGCTTCATCTACTACGTGGGCCCGGTGGACCCGGTTCGTGACGAAGTCGTTGGGCCAGCCGGTCCGACCACTGCAACGCGCATGGACAAGTTCACCCGAACCATGCTGGAAGAGACCGGCCTGTTGGGCATGGTCGGCAAGGCAGAGCGCGGCCCGGCTGCCATCGATGCCATCCGCGACAACAAGGCCGTTTACCTGATGGCCGTGGGGGGCTCAGCCTACCTGGTCGCCCAGGCCATCAAGAAATCTCGTGTCGTGGGCTTCCAGGATCTGGGCATGGAAGCGATCTACGAGTTCGAAGTGGAAGACATGCCAGTCACCGTGGCAGTCGACAGCCAGGGTACGTCGGTCCATCAGACCGGCCCTGCCAAGTGGAAAGAGATCATTGCCGAGCGTGCCTGATACCGCTCCGCGATAACCCCGCGGCCCCGCCATCTGGCGGGGCCGCTGCCGTATGGGGTATGCTGTAGCACGCTGATTTTTCAGGGAGAGATCATGGCATCCTGGCTCTTCGGCCTGGCTATATTTCTAGTTCATCTGCTGGGCTTTGTTTCGGCAGTCCTGGCTCTGCTTTCCAGTCGCACCTCCCAAGGTGCCGTTGCCTGGATCATCTCCCTGGTGACGATTCCCTATCTCGCGGTTCCGGCCTATTGGATCTTTGGGCGGCCTCGCTTCTATGGCTATGTGTCGGCGCGTGGTGAGCGCGACACGGTCCTGCGCCGGATCCTTGCCCGCTATCGGGAACGGTTGGAGCCCTTCCTCGCGGACGCCCGCGACCCCGATGTGCGTGCCGTTGAACAGTTGGCAATGATGCCGCTCACCAGCGGTAACCAAGCCGAACTGCTGATCGATGGGGAGACCACCTTCGCTAGTCTCTTTGCCGGTATCGATTCAGCGGAGGAGTACCTGCTGATCCAGTTCTTCATCGTTCGCCACGATGCCCTGGGCATCAAGCTCAAGGAACACTTGATCAAGGCAGCCGACCGCGGTGTTCGTGTCTATTTCCTGTTTGACGAGGTAGGCAGCCGAAATCTATCCGAAGGTTATCTGCGCGAGCTGAGCGATGCCGACGTCGAGGTCAGCGCCTTTCGCTCCTCGCGTGGCTTCAAGCATCGGTTTCAGCTCAACTTTCGCAACCACCGCAAAGTGCTGGTAGTGGACGGGCGCGAGGGCTGGCTGGGAGGTTTCAACGTCGGCGTCGAATACCTTGGCGAACACCCACGGCACGGACCCTGGCGCGACACTCACCTCAAGCTTACCGGCCCCAGCGTGCTCGGATTGCAGGAGGCCTTCTGGGAGGACTGGCACTGGGCCACTGGCACGGTGATCAACCTGAGCTGGGAGCCCCAGATTACCTGCGAGGAGTGCCAGAACGTAGTGATCGTACCGTCCGGCCCGGCCGATCGGCAGGAAACCGCCAGCCTGTTAGTGCAGCATGCCATTCATAGCGCTCATGATCGCCTCTGGGTAACCAGCCCCTATTTTGTTCCCGATCAAGGGGTCCAGGATGCCCTGAGGCTGGCCGCCATGCGCGGTGTCGATGTCCGTATCATGATACCCGAACGACCGGATCACCTGCTGATCTACCTCTCGGCCTTCTCGTTTTTGCCCGATATGGTACGTGCCGGGGTGAAGGTCTATCGTTACCAGCCCGGCTTTCTGCATCAGAAGGTCATTCTGATCGACGACAGTACGGCAGCCGTGGGTACCGTGAACCTGGATAACCGATCGTTCCGGCTCAACTTCGAGATCACAGCCTTTATTCCCGATCGCCGGTTTGCAGCAGAGGTCCGCCTGATGTTGGAAAGGGATTTTGCCAATTGTCGCCGCATCGGTTACGACGAACTGCAAAATCGCCCGCTGTGGCAGAAGCTCATCTCCCGAGCAGCCTACCTGACAGCGCCGATACAGTAGCATCTTGCTCCATGTCGTCTTGGGTTCGGCTAGTGGCTGGGTTACATTAGGGCCTGCCTGAAGAGCGACACGGCGTGACGACGTTTCGCTATCAGTAGCTTTCATCACTTTCACTCGTCAAAGCTGTCATCGGGAGTCGCGGTGAACCTCGAGACCAAATGGCTGGAAGATTTCGTTGCCCTGGCCAGCACACGTAGTTTTTCCGCCTCCGCTCGCCAGCGGCATGTCACCCAGCCGGCCTTCAGTCGCCGCATTCGCTCACTGGAACAGGCAGTCGGTGTCACGCTTGTCGATCGCTCTACCACGCCAATCAACCTGACCCCGGAAGGGCAGCTGTTCCTGGTGACCGCACGCAATCTCGTCGAGCAGCTCAATGAGTGCCTGGGCCACCTGCGCGGTGTGTCAATGGCTCGCGAGGCGCTGGATATCGTCGCCGCGCACTCCCTGGCCTTGAGCTTCTATCCCGAGTGGATCTCACGCCTGCAGGAAGGCCTGGGCGAGCTGCCGACACGACTGGTGGCCATGAACGTGGGAGAGGCAATTCATGTGCTGCGCGAGGGCAACTGCGACCTTATGCTGGCATATCACGACCAGTATGCAACGATGCAGCTCGATGCGGAGGTCTTCCCCTCATTCTCAATCGGTCAGGTCAAGATGCTGCCAGTCAGTCTGGCGGACAAGCAGGGCAAGCCGCTCTTCAGTCTGGAGAGCCAGGATCAGATACCGTATCTTTCTTACACCCAAGGCGCCTTTCTTGGTCGAAGCGTCCGCATGCTACTCAAGAACGATCCATTGCGCCTGCGCCTGCGCACCATCTATGAAACAGCCATGGCCGAAGGACTCAAGGGCATGGTCCTGCAAGGTGTCGGCCTGGCCTGGATTCCCGACTTCTGTATTCGCGATGAACTGAAGAGCGGCCGGGTGGTGCGCGCCGGCGATGACAAGTGGGATGTGCCGCTGGAGATACGTCTCTATCGCTGCTCGCTGGTTCACAAGCCGGGCGTCGAGAAGCTGTGGCGGCAGATGATGAAGTTGCCGCGCGATTTCCTGCAGGCGTAAGGAGCGCTGGAAAACGTTTCCTGATTACTCACCTTGATCAGCCATCGGGCCAATTTTGAGCCACACTGAAAGCGCTAGGATGGTCAAGAAGTTATAACTCGCCCTCCCTTAGCGACTTTCTCCACCAACGTTGCCACACCATCTTGTAGGAGGAAGCTTTAGCTCACGACTGGAGGCGCAAGCCTCCTGGCGGTCTTGCCGACGCCAACGATCACCGCCAACGCGGCGGCCTCCGCCAGGCGCCTGCTGAGTCTTATGCGTCATCAGGAAACGTTTAGATCCCGCCGAAGTCGGCCGGCAATCCGAGAAAATTCTGGATGATGAAGAAGTGGTCCTCGAACAGGCCATCGGGTTCGAGCTCGGCCAGGGGCACCCAGCGGGCATGATCGCCGCCCTTGACCGGCTTTAGCTGAGGCAACTGCTGATCGGGCCTGAGGGCAAAATAGAAGGCTTCCGCCAGGGTGCGCCCGCGCCAGCTGCGATGCGGCTCGTCGAACAAGCGCTGGCCACGCAGGGAGCCTTTCAATACCGGCTCCGGCACCTTCAACCTGACCCTTTCGCGCAGTTCGCGCAGGCAGGCGTCCAGCAGTCGCTCGTGAGGGTTGATGAACCCCCCGGGCAGGGCCAGCAGACCCTTTCCGGGTGCCGCAGTGCGGCGTACCAGCAGCACATGGCCAGACTGCACTACCACCGCATTGACGGTAACGAAGACCGGTGGATAGGGCGCCTGGGCCCAGGCCTGGCGATATTGCTCCAGCAGTTGCTGCTCTTCCATCAGCTGCTGGTGGGCTTCACCGCCGGCAAAGCGGCGCAGTTCAGTACAGACAGGTGGTGGCAGGTCATGGACGGCGCCGGTGCTCAGGTAGTCGTCGGTAGAGGAGTTCGAGCGAAAAAGGCGTTCGCGTATCTGACTGGCCGAAATGCCTTCGACCAGCGGTACACTGAGTGACTCCCACTGAGGGAACAACGACAGATAGTAGCTTGACTGGCCACGGCTCGCCCCAATTAGCCCGATGCGTGGCAGTCTGGCATGTCGGTGGCCGGCAATGTCACGTACCTTGCGCTGGACATCACGCACCCAGACATCATTGTTATAGAGCGCATCCAGCAGCGGCACTATCTCGAGCCGCGCGTTCTCCTCCTCGTCGAAACAGCCTCGCAGCAGATTCTGTCGTTCCTCAAAGCGCCAGGGATTGCGCAGTGAACGGGCCTGCCAGGCGGAGCCGACGAGCACGATGACCTGCCTCGCATGACGTAATGCTTCGTTGATAACTGCCAAATGGCCCAGGTGGGGGGGTTGGAACCGGCCGATGAATACGAGACAGTCAAAATCATGGTCTGAAGCGGACATCGGCGAATCCTTCGCTGGCGGCTCGGGGCCGTCTATTATGGAGGGCGTCAGGCAGGGCTGCAATGGAGGTGCCAACGGAGCCATTCGGTTGTATCCAGATCACAAGGAGGCGGAGTGAAGACCAATATCGTGACGTTCTGGTGGGGGGTGATTCATGACTCCATACAGCTATGGCTTCAGCGCAATGCCTTCAGCTATGCCGGCTCACTGGCCTTTTATACGCTCTTTTCGTTGGCTCCGACGATCATCATTGCGGTAACGGTCATTGGCGTGGTGTTTGGCGAGGAAGCGGCTCAGGGGCAGATCGTTGCCCAGCTGGAAGGGGTCCTTGGTGAGGAGGCAGCAACCGCCGTCGAACAGGCAGTCGCGGCATCGAGAATCGAGGAGAGTGGCCTGATGCCGACGCTGCTCGGGGTCGGTGCTCTATTGATAGGCGCCACCACCGTGTTCGCCCAGATGCAGTTTTCCCTCAACACCATGTGGGGAGTGACCGCCAAGCCGGGTCGCAACGGCTTGCTGCTGTTTCTTCAGAAACGCCTGATGTCACTGGCCGTGGTGCTCGCCATCGGTTTTATCCTGCTGGTCTCACTGGTTTTCGGCGTTATGCTTCGCGCACTGCTTGTGGCCGGCGACGACCTGGTACCCTTCGTCGGCCCCTTGACCGCGGCGGTTGAGTTCATAGTGACACTGGCAGTCCTCACCGCGCTCTTTGCCACAATCTTCAAGGTGTTGCCAGATGTGGTGCTGGCCTGGAAGGATGTCCTGCTGGGGGCTTTGATTACTGCACTTCTGTTTGCTATCGGGCGCAGCGCCATCGCCGCCTATCTTGCCTATACGGCAACCGCTTCCACCTATGGTGCCGCCGGTTCGGTGGTCATGATCCTGCTGTGGGTCTACTACAGTTCGCTGATCCTGCTGTTCGGGGCGGCCTTCATCAGGAGTCATCTGCTGGCCCAGGGGCGAAAGATCATCCCACGAAACAGAGCCGTCCTGGTGAGGCGGGAGCTGCTGGAAAGCTGAGTCGGGCGGCCCAGGCCGCCCGACGCATGCCAGGACTGGCCTATGTCAGAAGCCGCTCACGGGCAAGTTCATCGGCAATGGCCGCCGGGCTTGTGCCGCGATTCCCGGCGCGTTCGAATATCTCGTCGAGGGTCGCGGTGATGCGCTCCACATGAGCCATCACCGCCTTGCGTGAATAGTCCTCGTGACGCTGGTACTCGACCTCGATGACGCCGCCGGCGTTGGCAACATAATCCGGTGCATAGAGAATGCCCCGGTCATGCAGCAGATCCGCCACGTCCGGCGTCGCCAACTGGTTGTTGGCCGCTCCGCACACTACAGCTGCCTGCAGGCGGTTTGCCACATCTGCAGTCAGGACCGCTCCCATGGCACAGGGGGCGAAGACATCCACCTCCGCATCGAATATCGCAGCCGGCGTGGTGGTAGTCGCGTCGACCTCTCCGGCCAACAGCTCCAGGGCCTTCTGGTCAATATCGGTCAACACCAGGCGGGCTCCTGCAGCGTGGAGCTGACGCGCCAGATGCGCCCCGACATGGCCGACTCCCTGAATGGCCACTCTGAGGCCATCCATGTCCGCTCGTCCCAGGCCATGACGAATGGCGCTCTGCAGGGCACAGAAAACACCATGGGCGGTAAAGGGGGAGGGGTCGCCGGACTCGCCGGGGCGACGAGCCAGGCCGCTGACATGGGCTGTGCTTTCGTGGATATAACGCATGTCGGCTTCGCTGGTACCGGAGTCTTCCGCCGTGATGTAGCGGCCGCTCAGGGAGTCAACCAGCTGCCCCATGGCACGCAGTAGTTCCGGGGTCTTGTCCCGGCGCGGGTCGGCGATGATCACGGCCTTGCCGCCTCCCAGCGGCAAATCGGCAAGGGCCGACTTGTAGCTCATTCCACGGGAGAGGCGCAGAACATCGGTGAGGGCCTCCGCTTCGCTGGCATAGGGGAAAATGCGCAGGCCACCCAGGGCCGGACCGCGGTGAGTATCATGAATGGCGATGATGGCGCGCAGACCGCTGGCGGCATCACTGCCGAAGACGATCTGCTCATGATGATCGAATTCGGGATGATCGAAGACCCGCATGGTGTTACTCCCTTGTGAGGATGGCTTGTAGTCTTGTTGTTGGCCCGATCGGAGCCGTTTATGGGCCTGCCGTCGCTTGTGGCAGCGACAGGTTCCCATCAGTAAATGTTAGAGCATTACGCCAGCGGCGAGAACCGACTTAACCTCGACGCCATGAAATGATGCCTAGCTGCAAGAAGCGTGCGGCTGGTGGATAGACGCGCGGGATGTTAGAACGACAGGACGATATCTCACAGGGAGAATGTGCCATGAGCAAGCGCTGTGTGAAGGCAGTGGTGGCGGGAAAGGTTCAGGGCGTGTGGTACCGCAAAGCGGTCCAGGATCAGGCGCTCCAACACGGCGTTACGGGCTATGCGAAAAACCTTCCCGATGGCCAGGTGGAGGTGATGCTTTGCGGTGAGAGCGATGCGGTCAACAAGGTCGCGACCTGGCTCTGGCAAGGTCCGCCGAATGCCCGGGTCACCCACGTGGAGCTCGAGTCGCTCGAGCCTAGGGACCCGGACAATTTCGTCACGCTATAGCCTCAAGAGCTAGCCAGACAGGCACGGTCATACAGGCTAGCCGTTCAGGCCAGCGTGGAGGTAATCCACTCCACCACGGCATCGCCGTCTGTCTCGAGACAAACCTCGACCAGCGGCGTCTGGGACCAGCGCTCCTGGATGAAGCCGCGACCCTCCGGTGCAAAGATGGTCTGCCCCTCGGCCGCGCCTTCCGTCACCACTGACAGGTGACCCGGCGCGGTGGTAAACAGCTCGGGGCGTAGCAGCCAAGCCAGTGCGCAGCTGTCGTGGGGGCAGCAGCCATCGATGCCGAGGAATTCCCGGTAGAAGTCACGATAGAAGTCATAGCTTCCCGCGAGCACCTTGCCCAATTCGCCCTGACCCGCCTCAATACGGGACATGTGCTCTTGCGTGAGTACACAGCGGTGGGTTACATCGAGTCCCACCAGGGTCAGCGGCCACCCGGCGGTAAGCACGCGCTGGGCGGCATGAGGGTCGTTGAACATGTTGGCTTCCGCGACTGGCGTGACATTGCCACCCTCACCGATCGAGCCGCCCATGATCACCACCTGCCTGACCTTTTCGGTAAGCTCCGGGTCAAGCTGTAGCGCCGCAGCAAGATTGCCCACAGGCCCTACCGCGACCAGGGTCACCTCACCGGGGCGGACATTTACCGTATCGACAATGAACTGCGCGGCATTGCGTGGATCCCTGCAGCCCGTTACGGCGGGCAGGT
Organism: Halomonas sp. ANAO-440; assembly: GCF_019915905.1. Lineage (NCBI taxonomy): Bacteria > Pseudomonadati > Pseudomonadota > Gammaproteobacteria > Oceanospirillales > Halomonadaceae > Halomonas > Halomonas sp. ANAO-440. The sequence goes on from NZ_JAHXBV010000009.1 coordinate 86,515, forward strand.
CGATATTGCCAAGGCCATTGGCACCATGGATGTGGGCCGGTGCCGGGTGACGCGGTTTGACCATGGGGCCGGCGGCTCCCTGGGCCACAGGTACATCGCCGCGGCCGGCCAGTTCGCTCAACAGCAAGGCATTGTGGGTGGCGGTCTCCACGTCCACGTTGCCGTAGGTCGTGGTCAAGCCAAGCAGCTCGATCTCGGGATGGCGCAGGGCAATGGCGATGGCCTGGGCGTCATCGACGCCCGGGTCGGTATCGAAGATGATGGAATGGGACACGTGGACTCCTTTCTCTAAGTAAAATGAGCGCTAGGTAGCGTTTCAGGCATGGAACTGGCTCATCGCGTGCTCGACGTCGGCCCGTAGCGGAATGCTCTCGGCAGCGCCGAACTGCTGGACGCAAAGAGCCGCTGCATGGGCAGCCAGTCCAAGGCAGCCGGCAACAGTCTTGCCTTCCTGGAGGGCTGCCATGAAATAGCCGATGAAGGTATCGCCTGCCGCCGTGGTATCCACGGGCTTGACCGGCAGGGCGGGCTGATAGCACTGTTCATCACCCGATTGATACCAGGCGCCAGCGCCACCGAGCGTGAGCACCGTATCGGTCTCGGGCAGGCGTTGCCGCAGGCCTGCCAGCAGGGCCTCGGCACCGGAGGACTCGGGCAAGCCGACCAGGCCCGCGGCCTCGACGCGGTTGACGAACAGCAGTTGGCAGGTCTCCAGCGGCAGCCGGGCCACGTCTTTCGTCATGGGCGCCGGGTTGAAGGCGATGTTCAGGCCGCGCTCGCGAGCGCTCGCGAAGAGCTCCGGCAGCGCATTGCACTCGTTCTGTGCCAACAGCCACTCCCCGGGGCGGGCCAATGCCGCAAGCTCAGCGAGCGCCGATGGCGTAAAGCCATGATTGGCGCCGGAAAACAGAATGATGGCGTTCTCGCCACTATCATCCACCTGGATGATGGCATGGCCGCTGGGCTCGTCGACCAGGGCGAGATGGGCCACGTTTACTCCGGCATCGGCCAGACGCTCTCGGGCCCAGGCATCCTGTCGCCCCAGGCGCCCCCAGTGGCTGACCTGCCCTCCGGCAAGCGCCATGGCCAGGGACTGATTGGCTCCCTTGCCGCCGAGCCCCACCTGGTAAGCCCGGCTGGCAAGCGTCTCGCCGGGATGCACCAGGTGCGGGACGCGATAGACATGGTCGAGATTGATCGATCCGAAATTGTGCAGCATGGCGCCCTCTCTTTCAGTTCGCTTGAACCTGACGCAGATTTTCCGCCGTCAGCGTCACGATGCGCTGGCGCGCCTCCGGCGTGATCCAGGCACTGTGGGGCGTGACGATCAGGTTGAGCGACTCCTCCAGGGCATCGAGAAGGGGGTGCCCATCCCGGGGTGGTTCCACCGGCAGCACGTCGACGCCTAGCCCGCCCAGTTGCCCTTCGCGCAGCGCATCGAGCGCCGCCTGTTCGTCGATAATGCCGCCCCGTGCGCAGTTGACCAGCAGCGCGCCCGGCTTGAGGGTGGCCAGCAGGGTGGCGTCGAACAGGTGTCGGGTGGCATCGTTCAGAGGGCAGTGCAGGGTGACCACGTCCGCTTCGGGTGCAAGGTTGGCCAGCGGGGTACGTCGGTCATTGGCTTCATTGCCAGGCCTGGCAGCGAAGCTGACGCGCATGCCGAAGGCCTCCGCCAGGGCGGCGACACGACTGCCCAGCTCGCCCTGGCCAACGACCACCAGGTGCTTGCCCTCGAGCTGCAGCGTGGGGTGATCCATGAGGCAGAAGAAGGGACTCACATTCCAGTGTCCGGCGGCCACGTCACGCTGATAGAGCGGCAGTCGATTGGCGAGGGCGAGGATCAGCATCAGCGCATGCTGCGCAACGCTGGCGGTGCCGTAGGCAGTGACATTGCGCACGTCGATACCCAGGCGCTCGGCAGTCGGCATGTCGATATTGTTCATGCCGGTGGCCAGCACGCAGATCGATCGCAGCGAGGGCAGGGCGTCGAGCGTAGCCCCATCCAGCACCACCTTGTTGACGATGGCCACCTCGGCGCCGTCGAGGCGCTCCCGAACCTGGTCGGGGGCGGTGTGTTCATGCACATCGAGTTCATCGACCCGTTCGCGGATCGGTGACAGGTCGATATCGGCGCCAAGGCTGGCAGCATCGAGTATCACGGCTTTCATGCGGGGTTCCTTCTGTTGGTCCGCGTTGTGCCCCACCTTTTACGGGCCCAGCGTGCCAGGGCTGGGACAGGCCCGGCCAGGCGCGCTATAATGTCCGGCTTTCACGGCAGGCTTGGAAAGTCCCTCGCACGACCCAATATTGCCGGAGGTTGCGCGCTGTCGAATCAGGAGTGAATTGAACCATGCCCATCTATGAATATCAGTGCAAGGCCTGCGGCCATCGTCTGGAAAAACTGCAGAAGATCAGTGCAGCGCCCCTGACCGATTGCCCCGCCTGCGAGGCTCCCGAACTCAATCGCCTGGTCTCCGCAGCAGGCTTCCGGCTGGCCGGCGGTGGCTGGTACGAAACCGACTTCAAGTCCGGCAGCAAGAAGAACATCGCCGGTGACACCGCCAGCACCGGCGGCGAGGCCAAGCCACCCGCCAAGGGCGGCGAGCCCAAGCCGGCCAAGGATGGTGCCGCGGCCTGAGCCTGAGCCCGCGCCCATTGCGATCAACCCTTTCGATAACGCTACAGAACAGGATACGACATGCGCAGCCATTATTGCGGCCAGCTGAACGAAACCCTGGTGGACCAGACGGTCAGCCTGTGCGGCTGGGTACATCGCCGCCGTGACCACGGGGGTGTCATCTTCCTCGACCTGCGCGATCGCGATGGCATTGCTCAGGTTGTGGTCGACCCCGATACCGCCGAGGCCTTCGCCACTGCCGATCGGGCGCGTAGCGAATACGTCCTGCGCATTTCCGGCCGTGTCCGGCTGCGCCCCGAGGGAACCCAGAATCCCAAGATGCCTACCGGCCTGATCGAGGTACTGGCCAAGGAAGTCGAGGTCCTCAATACTGCCGCCACGCCGCCGTTCCAGCTCGACGAGCATGGCCGGGTGGGGGAGGAGGTACGTCTCAAGCATCGCTACATCGACCTGCGCCGTCCCGAGATGATCGAGAAGCTGCGTCTGCGTTCACGGATCTCCCATAACGTGCGCGCCTTCCTCGAAGGGCAGGGCTTTCTCGATATCGAAACCCCGGTCCTGACCCGCGCCACGCCCGAGGGCGCCCGCGACTACCTGGTGCCCAGCCGCACCCATCCCGGCAGCTTCTTTGCGCTGCCGCAGTCGCCGCAGCTGTTCAAACAGCTGCTGATGGTGGCGGGCTTCGACCGCTACTACCAGATCGCCAAGTGCTTCCGTGACGAGGACCTGCGCGCCGACCGCCAGCCGGAGTTCACCCAGATCGACCTCGAGGCGTCCTTCGTCAGCGAAGAGGACATCATGGGGATCACCGAGACGATGATTCGTCAGCTCTTCCAGGAAGTGCTGGACGTCGAGTTGCCCGAGTTCCCTCGCATGACGTGGGCCGACGCCATGCACCGCTTCGGCTCCGACAAGCCGGACATGCGCATCCCGCTGATGCTGGTCGACGTCGACGACCTGATGCAGCAGGTGGACTTCCAGGTCTTCTCCGGCCCGGCCAGTGCCGCGGACGGCCGCGTGGCCGCACTCAAGGTGCCGGGCGGTGGCGGCATGTCGCGCAAGGTCATCGACGAATACACCAAGTTCGTCGGGATCTACGGTGCCAAGGGGCTGGCCTGGATCAAGGTCAATGAGCGCGCCAAGGGCATCGAAGGCCTGCAGTCGCCCATCGTCAAGTTCATGGAAAACGTGATCGAGGAGCTGCTGGACCGCGTCGGCGCCGAAGATGGCGATATCATCTTCTTCGGTGCCGACAAGGCCAAGGTCGTCAACGAGGCTCTCGGGGCGCTGCGGGTCAAGCTCGGCGAAGACCTCAATCTCTATACCCAGCCCTGGGCGCCGCTGTGGGTGGTCGACTTCCCCATGTTCGAGGCCGACGACAACGGCCGCCTGAGCCCGCTGCACCATCCGTTCACTTCGCCGTCGTGCAGTCCCGAGGAACTCAAGGCCAACCCGGCCGGAGCCCTGTCGCGGGCCTACGACATGGTGCTCAACGGCACCGAGCTCGGTGGCGGCTCGATCCGTATCCACGACCAAGCTATGCAGAGCACCGTGTTCGAGATCCTCGGCATCGGCGAAGAGGAAGCACGCGAGAAGTTCGGCTTCCTGCTCGACGCCCTGCATTATGGCGCGCCGCCCCACGGCGGCCTCGCCTTCGGTCTCGACCGTCTGGTGATGCTGATGGCCGGGGCGCGCACGATCCGTGAAGTGATCGCCTTCCCCAAGACGCAGAGCGCCGGCTGCCTGTTGACCGACGCCCCGGGGGAGGTGTCTGCCGACCAGCTCAAGGATCTCAACATTCGCCTGCGCCAGAAGGCCAAGGCCGAGAGCGGCAACGAGTAACAGGCGACAGCGTTGCCACCCTGTTCACCGGCGCCTGATGGCGCCGGTGTCATATTAGGAGCCTGTCGGACTTAACGCTGATCTACTGCGACGATCGGTCAAATCCGACAGGCTCCTAGGCATCTCGACAGCGAGAGCATGTGAGGAGAGACGGCATGGCCGGGTACAGCAATAGGGCCAGCAGCAGCCAGACGGCTCCGGGACGTTGCACATGATGATCCTGGGTATCGATCCCGGCTCGCGGATTACCGGCTACGGGGTGCTCGACGTCGGTGGGCCGACGCCACGCTATGTCGCCAGCGGCTGTATCCGCCTGCAGGGCGACGACCTGGCCCAGCGGCTCGCCCAGGCCTATGCCGGCATCAGCGAGCTGATTGCGCTGCACAGGCCCGGCGAGTTCGCCATCGAGCAGGTGTTCATGTCGAAGAACGCCGACTCGGCACTCAAGCTAGGGCAGGCCAGGGGCACCGCGATCGTCTGCGCTGCCAACCATGGCCTGCCCGTCAGCGAATATGGCCCGCGCCAGATCAAGCAGGCGGTCACCGGCACGGGAAGCGCCAGCAAGTCCCAGGTGCAACATATGGTGGTCGCCATCCTCGGGCTGGGTGGCGCCCCTCAGGCCGACGCTGCCGATGCGCTGGCCATTGCGCTGACCCACGCTCATGCTCGTTCTGGTTTACTGACAACGGGCAGTTTTGGCGGTCATCGCACCCGTCGCCGGGGAGGGTCGTGGCGTGACTACCAGCCCTGATCGTCGACTCCCTTCGAGGTTATGAATAATTCTCGAACGCTGTTTGATGCTGGGCTGGTCAGTCGCTTGAGCGAACAGTATAGTGGCGCCATGGTGGCCCTAAATGCCTTGTTACTTACAGGATTGGAATAGCGAAGCCCATGATCGGACGCCTGCGTGGCAACCTGCTCGACAAGCAGCCGCCCTGGCTGGTAGTGGATGTAGCCGGAGTCGGCTACGAACTGGAGGCCTCCATGACCACGCTGGTGGCACTGCCAGGCATTGGGGAATCCGTTTCCCTGTTTACGCACCTTACCGTGCGTGAAGATGCCCACCTGCTCTACGGTTTCGCCCGCGAGCAGGAGAGAGCCCTGTTCCGCGCCCTGATCAAGGTCAATGGCATCGGCCCCAAGCTGGCCCTGGCGATTCTCTCCGGCATGGATGAAACCGCCTTCATTCGCTGCGTCATGGACGATGACATCAAGTCGTTGACGCGACTGCCGGGCGTGGGCAAGAAAACCGCCGAAAGACTGATCATCGAGATGCGCGACCGTTTCCCCCACTGGGAGCAGCCAGCCGGCATGGCCACGGCTGGGTCGGGTGGCACCGAGACTCCGCGCAGGCAGGACCCCCTGGTCGATGCCGAGGCGGCCCTGGTCAGCCTGGGTTACAAGCCCACGGAGGCGGCAAAGATGCTGTCGGGCCTGGATGAAGGCCTCTCCACCGAGGCCATGATCAAGGCGGCGCTCACCCGTCGCCTGGCAGGATGAATCCCATGAGCGTGAGTGGCTGGCATGATTGATAACGATCGACTGATCGCCGCCGACGAGCATGATGGGGAGGCTCGCGTCGACTACGCGATCCGCCCCAAGCGGCTGGCCGAGTACATCGGGCAGCCCAGGGTGCGCGAACAGCTTGAGATCTTCATCACCGCTGCCCGCGGGCGCGATGAAAGTCTGGACCATACCCTGGTATTCGGACCGCCGGGACTGGGCAAGACGACGCTGGCCAATATCATTGCGGCCGAAATGGGGGTGGGCATGAAGTCCACGTCCGGCCCGGTACTGGAACGAGCCGGCGATCTCGCCGCGATGCTCACCAACCTGCAGCCGGGTGACGTGCTTTTCATCGACGAGATACACCGCCTCTCACCGGTGGTGGAAGAGATCCTCTATCCCGCCATGGAGGATTTCCAGCTTGACATCGTCATCGGGGAGGGACCGGCAGCACGTTCCATAAAGCTGGACCTGCCACGCTTTACCCTGGTGGGTGCGACCACCCGCGCCGGCCTTCTGACCTCACCACTACGAGATCGCTTCGGTATCGTCCAGCGCCTTGAGTTCTACGATATCCAGGAGCTCACCGAGATCGTCACCCGTTCGGCGCGGCTGCTGGGGGTGGAGACCGACCGTGATGGCGCCACCGAAGTGGCGCGCCGCTCCCGGGGCACACCACGTATCGCCAATCGCCTGCTGCGTCGCGTTCGCGACTATGCCCAGGTCCGAGCAAGCGGCAGCGTCAATGCCGAGATTGCCGACCAGGCGCTGAACATGCTGCATGTGGATCATCATGGCCTCGACCACATGGATCGCCGATTGCTGCTGGCAATGATAGAGAAGTTCGACGGCGGCCCGGTAGGGGTCGATTCGCTGGCGGCCGCCATCGGCGAAGAGCGCGACACCATCGAGGACGTCATCGAGCCCTACTTGATTCAGCAGGGCCTGATGATGCGCACCGCCAGGGGCAGGGTGGTCACCCGCCAGGCATGGCAGCATTTTGGACTGTCGCCTCACGACCAGGCGCTGGATGCCGCTGGAGAGGTAAGGCCGTGAGCCCGTTTCGACTTCCGATACGGGTTTATATCGAGGATACCGATGCCGGTGGTATCGTCTATTACGTCAATTATCTCAAATATATGGAGCGGGCTCGCAGTGAGTGGCTACGCCATCACGGCCTCACCCAGAGTGATCTGTTGGAAACCGGTATTCAGCTGGTTGTTCATCGTCTCGAGTGCCGCTATGCCAAGCCAGCACTACTGGACGATGCCCTGGAAGCCACCGCCGCCATTCACTCGGCGGGCCATTGTCGTGCGAGCTTTCTGCAAAGGATAACCCGTAACGGGGAACCCTTGTGCGAAGCGAGGGTCGACATCGCTTGCCTGGATACCGCCCGCCTCAAGCCCACGCCATGGCCGCCGGCAATTGCCGCGGTTCTCAACGGTTAACTGAAAGTTCGACGAGGATGCCTGTGAACGACTCGATGTCAATTCCACACCTGATCATGAGCGCCAGCACCGTGGTGCAGTTGGTCATGCTGATCCTGGTGATCGGCTCGATCCTCTCCTGGATCGTGATTTTCCAGCGCACTTTCGTCATGCGCCGCGCTCGCCAAGCCCATCAGCTGTTCGAGGAGCGCTTCTGGTCCGGTGTCGATCTCAATGAACTGTACCGTGACACCCCCTCCGAGCAGGAAACCCAGGGCGCCGAACAGGTCTTTCGTGCCGGCTTCCGTGAGTTCAACCGGCTGATGCCGAAGACCAAGAGCCCCGACGCCATCCTTGACGGCGTGCAGCGCAGCATGCGGGTCGCCTGGTCACGGGAAGAGGAGCGGCTGTCTCTGCATCTGGTCTTCCTTGCGACCGTCGCCTCGGCCAGCCCCTATATCGGCCTCTTCGGCACGGTCTGGGGCATCATGGGGTCGTTTCAGGCGCTCTCGCTGACCCAGCAGGCCACGCTCACCACGGTGGCCCCCTGGATTGCCGAAGCCTTGATCGCGACGGCCATGGGTCTATTCGCTGCCATTCCTGCGGTTATTTTCTATAACCGCCTTTCTGCTGAATCGAGCAGATTGCTGGGCAAGTACGAGGACTTCGCCGAGGAGTTCCACTCCATCCTGCATCGCAACCTGCAGGGACGCAGCGAAGCCGGCACTGCCTGAAGGAGCCGCACCATGCAAGGACCTTTCAATCGTGATGGTCGGCGCAAGCCGATGGGCGAAATCAACGTGGTGCCGTTTATCGACGTCATGTTGGTGCTGCTGGTGATTTTCATGATCACCGCGCCGATGCTGACCCAGGGTGTGCAGATAGAGCTGCCCCAGGTGACCTCGGAGCCTATCGACTCCGATGACGATAACGAGCCGATCGTGGTATCGGTGGATCGTGAGGGCGAGTATTTCCTGATGGTCGGCGGTGACGAGATCCAGGTCGGCCTGGATGAACTCTCCGACAGGGTGCTGATCCTGCTGGATCGTCGGCCGGGCTCCCAGGTCATGGTGCGTGGGGACCGACAGGTGCCCTACGGACAGGTCGTGAACCTGATGAGTACCCTGCAAGTGGCCGGTGTGGCCAATGTCGGGCTGATCTCCGAACCACCGCCGCGTGATTGAGGAGAAAGGTACCGCCATGGCTCGACATGACCAGCGCGCGCCCACCCAGCCGGTTCGACCCGTCGGCTATGGGCTGCCAACGGTTCTCGCTGTTGGCCTGCACGTTCTGGTAGTGGTGCTCAGCGTGATCACCCTGCCGCAGCGTCAGCCGGAAGATCCCCTGACCAGCTCCATCGTACAGGCAACGCTGGTCAGCACCGAGACCACCACGGACCAGGCCCAGCGTGCCGAGGAGGCGCGCTCTCGGGCACAGGCTCGCCAGGCAGAGGAAGAAGCCCAGCAGGCCGAGGCCGAAGCACTCGAACGCGCTGCGGAAGAGCAGGCTGCCGAGGAAGCCGCGCGCCAGGCCGAGCAGGAGGCTGCACGTGAAGCCGAGGCACGCCAACGCGAAGAGGCGCGGGAAACGGCAGAAGCAGAGGCCCAGCGACGTGCTGAAGAGGCCGAGCGCCAGGCACAGCTGAGAGAAGAGCAGGAAGCCCAGCGCCAGCGCCAGCAGGAGGAAGCCGCCGAGGCGCAGCGTCAAGCCGAGGAAGAGGCCCGCCGCCAGGAAGCCGAGGCCCAGCGCCGTCGCGAGGAGGAAGAGGCCCGTCGCCAGCAGGAGGCCGAAGAGCAGCGCCGCCGCGAGGAGGAAGCCCGTCGCCAGCAGGAGGCCGAGGAGCAGCGCCGTCGCGAGGAGGAAGCCCGTCGCCAGCAGGAGGCCGAGGAGCAGCGCCGCCGCGAGGAGGAGGCACGCCGAGCCGCGGAACAGGCCAGCCAGGGCCTCGATCGCGCCATCGAGGGTGAGAGCGAATCCGTGGCCAATGCACGCCAGGCCCAGGAGGCGGCCAACAGCTTCATCAATCTGGTGCGAAGGGCGGTGGAACAGGCCTGGGTAATTCCCCCGGGTGCATCAGGAAACCTGGAGGCCACTGTTCAGGTCCAACTGGGACCCTCTGGCGAGCTGTTTGGCGCTACTATTATGCAGAGCAGTGGTGATAGCAGCTTCGACCGCTCTGCCATTCAGGCGGTGGAGTCCGCCGCACCGTTCGGTGAACTGCGCCAACTGCCCGCTTTGGCGCAGCGTGACTTTCGACAATTCAATCTGCGGTTTCGACCGGGAGATGTACGCTGATGAAAGCCCTGATGATGACCTGGCTGAGCGCTTTACTCTTGTTGTTCAGCACGCTGGCACAGGCCAACCTGACCATTGAGATTACACGCGGCAGCGACCGTGCAACCCCCATCGCGGTGGTTCCTTTCGCCGCCGACGGTGAAAGCCTGCCCGAGGATGTCGCCCAGATTATCAGCGACAATCTCCAGCGCAGCGGTTACTTCGAACCCCTTGATCGTCGAGCCATGTACGACAGGCCCAGCAGCGGTGACGAAGTGCAGTTCGGCCAGTGGCGCGGACTGGACGTTCGCTACCTGGTGGTAGGCCGCGTCAGTCGCGAAGGCGACGGCTATCGTATTCGCTATGAGCTGATGGATGTCAGCGGCTCCCGTCGCATGCTGGGTGAAAGTGTAACTGCCAGCAGCAACGAACTGCGGGGCGGGGCGCACTACATCAGCGATCAGATCTTCGAGTCCATAACGGGCATTCGTGGCGCGTTCGCCACGCGTATCGCCTATGTCACTGCCCGGGGTGCCGGCGATGACATGCAGTTCGCCCTCTATGTTGCCGACGCCGACGGCCACAATAGCCAAGAGGTCCTGAGTTCGCGGGAGCCGATCCTTTCCCCCGCCTGGTCCCCGGATGGACGCAAGCTCGCGTATGTCTCCTTCGAGACGGAGCGGCCGGCTATCTATATACAGGAACTGGCAACCGGCCAGCGGGTCAGGGCGACCTCCTTCGAAGGGATCAACGGTGCTCCAGCCTGGTCGCCCGACGGGCGTAGGCTGGCCATGGCGCTGTCCAAGGACGGCCAGCCGGAAATCTATATCATGGACGTGGCATCGCGGAACTTCGAGCGCATCACCAATAACAATAATATCGACACCGAGCCAAGCTGGTCACCGGACGGACGTAGCCTCCTGTTCACGTCCGATCGTAGCGGTGGGCCTCAGCTCTATCGCTATACGATTGGCAGCGGGGATATCGAACGGCTTACGTTTACCGGCAACTATAACGCCCGCGGGCGCTTTGCTCCCGATGGTGAATCCATTTTTCTGGTCCACCGCAGCAACAATGGCTACCAGATCGCCAGGCAGGACCTGGGGTCGGGTCGGCTGGTCGTAATCAGTGAATCGCGTTGGGATGAATCACCCAGTGTTGCACCCAACGGGACCATGGTAATCTTCGCCACCCAGCAAGGTAACAGCGGGGTGTTGGGAGCGGTGTCGGCCGATGGACGTGCGTCCTACCGGTTGCCATCGGCGCAGGGTGACGTACGCGAACCCGCGTGGTCGCCGTTTCTGAATTAACGCTCAATGATCCGTCTCATTCGAATCCTTCAAGGAGTTTGACGATGCAATTCAAGTCGCATGCCAGGAGCCTGGCAATCGCCCTTTCTCTGGCGCTCGTGGCCGGCTGTTCCAGCACCGGTGGGACTCAGGACGGGTCTATGGAGGGCACCCGCAACGGCGCAGCCGGTACCGGCGTAGCGGGTACCGGTCAGGTCAGCGGCACTGGAGTCGGTGCTGATGGCGATCGTGCCGGTCAGCAGGCCGATGGCCGCATCCCAGAAGTCCGTACCATCTACTTCGACTTCGATCGCGACAACATTCGCTCCGAATTCGAGTCAGTGCTGGTCGCCCATGCCCGCTACCTGCGTTCCAATGGCAACGCTCGCGTCGTACTGCAGGGCCATACCGACGAGCGTGGCACCCGTGAATACAACATGGCCCTCGGTGAGCGTCGCGCGAATTCCGTGAAGCGCTTCCTCGAAGTCCAGGGTGTCTCTCCCTCCCAGCTGGAGATCGTCAGCTATGGTGAAGAGCGCCCGGCAGTGCGTGGCAACAATGACGAAGCATACGCCCAGAATCGTCGTGTGGTCTTCGCCTACTGATCGAGCCGGCGCGATGGTGCGCCAATGGAGTCCAACATGAGACACAGTCTGAAAAGGCTGTGCGGCGCGGGAGCCCTGGTGCTCCCGCTGTCCGTGATGAGCCTTGCCGTTGCACAGCAGCGCCCCGTGGTCGAGGACCTGACCGCTTCTCCGTCGCGCTCCTTCATGGATCAGGCAGAAGTGCGGGAAGAGTCCCGGGGCAGCCTGGTCATTTTCAACCAGGTGGAGGAGCACCAGCGGGAAATTCAGCAGCTACGCGGCCAGATCGAAGAGCTGCGCCATCAGCTCGAACAGCTGCGTAACCAGACGCGCCAGCAGTATCTCGATCTTGACGAGCGGCTGATGGCAAGCAGTGCCGGTATCGAAGCACGCCCGGAAGTCGATGAGGAGGCTGCCCGCCAGGTCGCCGAAACACCCTCACCGAGCGGCATCAGCGCCGACGCCCAGGCCGCCTATCAGGCTGCCTTCGCCAAGGTGCAGGCACGCGAATTCCAGGATGCGATCAGGGCCTTCGAAGCCTTTGTGGTCGAGCACCCTGACAACAGCCTGACGGCCAACGGGCATTACTGGCTGGGCGAGCTGCACTCCGCGGAGGGCAATCTGGCCGAAGCCGAAGCCGCCTTCCAGCGGGTCATCGAGAACCACTCACAGAGCAGCAAGCTGCCCGATGCCCTCTACAAGCTTGGCCTGATCAAGGCCCGCCAGGGAGAGCCCGGCGAGAGCCGAGAATTGCTGGAAAGGGTGCGAGATGACTATCCCGACAGCAGCGCTGCAGGACTTGCCAACGACTTTCTACGCCAGTCCCTGTGAGGACTGGTTCCGCCCCAGGACGAGGAGCCGCGATGAGTTGCAGGATCGACTACCAGGCGCCAGCCGATCTGCTTGAAGGACGTGTCATTCTGGTCACCGGAGCCGGTGATGGCATCGGCCGTGTGGCCGCTATGGAATTCGCCCGCCATGGAGCCACGGTCATACTGCTGGGCCGCACGCTTGCCAAGCTGGAAAAGGTGTACGACGAGATCGAAGCGGCAGGCTGTCCTCAGCCCGCGATCGTACCGCTGAACTTCGAAGGCGCCACGCTCAAGGACTATCACGACCTGGCGGAAATGCTCAACAAGGAGTTCGGCCGCCTCGACGGTCTCCTGCACAATGCCAGCCTGCTGGGACGCATAACCCCCTTCGAGCAGTACAATCCCGAGCTCTGGGAGCAGGTCATGCAGGTCAATTTCAATGGACCGGTATGGATGACCCAGGCGCTCTTGCCGCTATTGCAGGCATCGAAGGACGCCTCGGTAGTCTTCACTTCGTCCAGCGTGGGACGCAAGGGACGCGCCTATTGGGGGGCCTATTCGGTTTCCAAATTCGCAACCGAGGGCTTCATGGAAGTGCTCGCTGACGAGGTGGAACACCTCGGCACCCTTCGGGTAAATAGCCTGAATCCCGGTGCGACGCGCACGACCATGCGGGCCAATGCTTACCCGGGCGAAGACCCCGGGACGCTGCCAACGCCGGAAACCATCATGCCCACCTACCTGTGGCTGATGGGACCCGACAGTCAAGGCCATAACGGCGAGCGATTCGACGCGCAGCCGCCGAAGTCGGCATAGCCCCGGCGTCATGGCCTGACCTGATGCCCCGCACCCTGTGCCTGGATCAGAGTGCGGGAGCGGGCATCAGGGTCTCTGCCAGGGACGCGCTGGTCTCGAACCATAGGTCGGCCGGCCAGTCGCGATAGTCGTCTCCTTCCTCGATGTAGCCGTAGCCCACAGCAATGGCCGGCATGCCGGCGGCACGCGCCGCCTGCATGTCGCGCAGATGATCGCCGATATACCAGCACCGCTCAGGCGCGACGCCCAATGCCTCCGCAGCGGCCCACAGCGGTTCGGGAGACGGCTTCTTGACGGGCAGGTCGTCGGCGCAGAGGAGGGCGCCTGGCATCAGGCCCAGGGCGTCGATCAAGGGCGCCGCATAGGCTCGAGGCTTGTTGGTGACGATGCCCCAGGGCCAGCGCATGGACTCCCAGCTCGCCAACAGGCGATCCAGCGGGGGAAATACCCGGCTCTCTTCAGCCACGGCCTGGCCATAGGATTCGAGCAGGAAGCTCCGGGCCTCATCATGGCCGTCATGGGCCTTTTCAAGTCCCAGTGCCAGCATGACCAGGGCGCTGCCCCCATTGGAGACCTGGGCGCGGATCACCGGGTAGGGCAGTGGCGCCAGCCCATGATGGGCACGCAGGGCATTGGTGGCTCGTGCCAGGTCGGGTGCGGTGTCGATCAGGGTCCCGTCCAGGTCGAACAGCAGCGCGTCCGGCAACTGCATCAACTTTTCTCCCGGCGACAGTGCATCAGGTAATTGACCGAAACATCTTGTTCCGAGAGCCGGTAGCGGCGGGTCAGCGGATTGTAGACCAGGCCGCTTTGTTCGCGCACCTCCAGGTCCGCTTCCCGACACCAGCCGGCGAGTTCGGAGGGGCGGATGAACTTGCGGTAGTCATGAGTGCCGCGGGGGAGCATCCTGAGCAGGTATTCGGCGCCGATGATCGCCAGGGTGTAGGCCTTGGGGTTCCGGTTTAGCGTCGAGAAGAAGACGTGACCACCAGGCTTGACGAGGGTGGCACAGGCGCGAATGACGGAGCCGGGATCGGGCACATGCTCCAGCATTTCCATGCAGGTCACCACGTCGAACTCGCCGGCATGCTCGGCGGCCATCTCCTCCGCGCTGGCTTGGCGATAGGTCACCTCGACACCGCTTTCCTGGGCATGCAGGCGCGCCACGCCGAGAGGAGCCTCGCCCATGTCCACGCCGGTTACACGGGCGCCGCGATGAGCCATGGCTTCGGCAAGAATGCCGCCACCGCAGCCCACGTCCAGGACCTGGCGACCTGCCAGACCACAGCGTGCATCAATGAAATCAAGACGCAGCGGATTGATGTCGTGCAGCGGTTTGAATTCGCTCTGCGGATCCCACCACCGACTGGCCAGCGCCTCGAACTTGGCAATTTCGGCCTGGTCCACATTGTGGTGATGGAGGCTAGCGCTCATGGTATATCTCCGTGTGAATTGGTCCGCACCCTGGCAACATTCAGTACCTTCGGTATCATGCACTATTGTACCCGTAGCGACCCGGGCTTTCCCATGACGGAATCATCGGTGACCCGGAGGGTGATTTTCCTCAACCGACTCAAGCGACAAGGAAGGCACAATGATTCGCAAGGCTGTTCTCCCCGTGGCCGGTTTCGGAACCCGCTGCCTGCCGGCTTCCAAGGCGATTCCCAAGGAGATGATCACCATCGTCGACCGTCCCGTGATCCAATACGTGGTCAATGAAGCGGTCGCTGCCGGGATTCGCGATATCGTCCTGGTGACGCATGCCAGCAAGAGTGCCATCGAGAATCACTTTGACAAGCACTTCGAGCTCGAAGCGAGCCTTGAGTCCAAAGGCAAGCAGGAGCTTCTCGACGAGCTGAGAGCCATCGTTCCCGACGACGTCAATATCATCAGCGTTCGCCAACCCGAGCCCCTGGGCCTGGGCCATGCGGTACTCTGCGCTCGGCCCGTGATCGGAGATAATGAGCCCTTTGCCGTACTTCTCCCCGACGTTCTGGTGGATGGCGATGGACTCGAGCGCAACGACCTCGCCGGCATGATCGATGCCTTCGAGGCCAGTGGACGCTCCCAGCTGATGGTGGAGGAGGTGCCATGGGAGAATGTTCATCAATACGGCATCGTGGACCCCCAAGGTGGGGCGCCGTCACCCGGCAAGTCCTGCCAACTGAATGGGGTGGTGGAGAAACCGTCACGTGATGAAGCGCCTTCCAACCTGGCCGTCATCGGCCGTTATATCCTGCCGGGCCGCATCTTCGGCCTGCTGGCAGAAACACCGCCCGGTGCCGGTAATGAGATTCAATTGACTGATGCCATCGAGACGCTGCGCCAGACCGATGGCGTCGATGCCTGGCGAATGAGAGGCAAGACCTACGACTGTGGCCACCAGCTCGGTTATCTCGAGGCCACCCTTGTCTATGGCCGTCGTCATCCGCGCTTCGGCGAGGGCTTTCGCGAATTGCTCTCCCGCTATAGCCAGCCGGAGTAACCGCCATGCGACTCGAAATTCATGGAAGTGAACTTGCGGCCGCCACGGCGGCCGCCGCCCTCTCGTGGGTAGGGCACCAGGTCCATTGGGTGCCCCACGACTCGCTGCCCTGGCCCCGCCTGCTGGAAGCCGACTGGCTGAAGCGCGAGCCCGACCTCATGGCCGGTATCCGGGAGGGGCGCGAGCTCGGTACCCTCACAGTTGAGGGCATTGACAGCGCAAAGCCGGGTGACATCGATATTCTCTGGCTCGCACTCTCCCCCGAGCAGCGCGACGAGGCCGGCGAACTGGTCGAGCAAGCCGCCGCACGTCACGCCAGCGACATGATGCTGGTCAACAACTCCACCTTCCCTGTGGGCGAGACCGAGCGACTTGAGACGCGACTGGGATCGCCCAAGGGACGCTCCGTGGCCCTGGTCGACATGCTGGAGGAGGGGCGCGCCTGGGCAAGTTTTACACGCCCAGGCCGCTGGTTGCTGGGCTGCGATGACGATCACGCCGAAGCCCAGGTGCGCGAACTGCTCCGCGCCTTCAATCGCCGTCGCGATGTGGTGCAGCGCATGCCGCGTCGTGCCGCCGAGCTGACCAAGCTGGCCACCATCGGCATGCTGGCAACGCGTATCAGCTACATGAACGAGATTGCGGGGTTGGCCGATAGCCTCGGGGTGGACGTGGAACATGTCCGCCAGGGCATGGGAGCCGACTCACGTATCGGCTATGAGTACCTTTATCCAGGCTGCGGTTTCGGCGGACCCAACTTCTCCCGCGACTTGATGCGGCTGGCCAATGTTCAGGAGGCCAGCGGGCGTCATTCCGCACTGCTCGAACAGGTCCTGGATATCAACGAACAGGTCAAGGAGACGCTGTTTCGCAAGCTCTGGACCCATTTCCACGGCCGTCTGGAAGGGCGCACCCTGGCGATATGGGGCGCGGCCTTCAAGCCGGGCTCGGCCCGCATCGATCATGCACCGGTCCTCACACTACTCAAGGCACTGTGGGCCCAGGGCGTCAGGGTTAGGTTGCACGACCCCGCCGCCACGGCGGCGCTGCGCGCCGAAGTCGGCGACCATCCATTGCTGGAGCTGTTCGACGCAGACCCCTATGCTGCCTGCGAAGGAGCGGATGCCCTGATGCTGGTCACCGAATGGAAGCACTACTGGAATCCGGACTGGGCCAGGCTGGCGGGACAGCTTCGAGAGGGCCTGTTGCTGGATGGTCGAAATATCTACGACCCCTCCCATGTAGCAAGCTGGGGGCTTGCCTACCGGGGAATCGGCCGCCGGGCCGATCCCACGCAGACTTCTTCGCGTTGAGGTAACAGCGTGCGTGCAGGTGGTTTCCCTGCTTACAATGAGGCGCCTGCCGCCTTTGCTGAAAGGAATTTGCCATGCCAGAAGCGCGTCCGCCCGATCGACGCCCCATCGTTCCCGACCCGGATACCAGCCTGACGCGGGCACGTCGGCCGTCGCAGCCCATGCCCAGGCTTTGGCCGCTTCGGCTTATGGTGTTCCTTCTGGTCATTGCCCTGGGGGCGGTGACATGGTTCGCCTGGGAGGAGCGTCAGCGCTTCGACGAGCAACTGCGGCAACTCAGCGGCGAAATGTCTAATGTGCATGCCCGGTTCGATGCCGAGGAGGGCCGAGGCGACCGACTGGAGGGAATCGAGTCACGCCTGTCGACGATGGAGAGTCGCAGCGAGTCCCTGGCGGCGCGCACAGCGAATCTCGAGCTTGAGGTCGAGCAGGTCGCTGACATCGACGAATCCCGACTCGATGACACGGTTGAACGGATTGATGGCCTGACCGGTCAGTTAGAAACCATGGCCGAGGAAGCCGCATACCGGGACGCGCTGTTGAGCGCAACTCAGGTATCGATGAATGCACTGGAGCGAGCCAGTGAAGAGGGGCGCCAGGCACTGGCGACACGCATCGAGATAGTAGCCGACTCCGCCCAGCGTACCGACGCGCAGTTGGCGGAATGGCAGGCGCGTTTCGATGAGCTGGACGACCTCCAGCAGAATATACATGCCGCACTGGCGGAAGAGCTTGCTGAACGAGATGGCCAGCTCCAAGCTCAGATAGAGCAGGAACTGGCCGCACTGAATGAGCACACCCAGAGCCAGGAAGCAGAGTTGATCGGTCAGCTCGAGAGCGTGGCTGAACGTATCGCTGCCTTAAGCGACGAGCTGGAAGGCCTTGCGTCAGGGCAGCAAGAACATCAGGAAACGGTTAGCGGACTGCAGAACAGACTCACCGCCATGGAGTCCGAATTGATCGGGCTGCGTCAGGCCCAGCTCGCACTGAGTGCCGGGCTGGAAGCCCTGCAATAATGCCGTCAGGTGGGATGGCGGTCCGCCGGGTGAGTTGGAGCCAGTCAGGAAACCGTTGATATGGGAAAACGCGTAACAGCATGCCTTGGGGCAGTGCTCCTGTGCCTGGGCCAGGATGCACTGGCCCTCGAGGCCCGTATCGACGGGCTGGAGGGTGATGTCGCCGACAATGTTCGTCACTACTTGAGCAGCCTCGATGCCGCTCAGTACGGACGAGTGCGGCTGGAAGGCGAAGTCCTGCGTCGCACTCGGGAAGCCATGCGGGTCTATGGTTATTATGAACCTCAGGTCCACCAGCGACTCGAAGAGCGTGATCCGCCCCGTCATGTCGAGCTGGTGATCGAACCGGGCCCCCAGGTCATCATTGAGGTACTGGATATTCACCTGGATGGCGATGCCCGACGCGACGATCCTTTTCGCGATACGGTCGAGGCCTTCCCGCTGGAGGTCGGAGACCCGCTATTGCATGCTCCCTGGGACCGGATGCGCAATCGCCTTGCCAACCTGTCCCTGGAACGAGGCTACTTCGACTGGCGCTTCACTGACAGGCGCATGGAAGTCCGGCCCTTCGACGAGAGCGCACGTCTCTACCTGGCGCTCGACAGCGGCCCTCGCTACGCCTTTGGTGACGTGACCGTACGGGGAAGCCATATCCTCGAAGAGCGAATTCGCCAGATGACTCCCTTCACTCCGGGAGAGCCCTATCTCGCCGGCGATGTAGCGCTCTATGCCCAGCGCCTGGGTCAGGCAGGCTGGTTCAGCTCGGTCAGCGTACGCCCTCGGCTGGACAGTCGCCGTCAGTTGGCCCTGTCGCCACCTGAACTGGGTTGGTGGAACGAGGTGGGCACCGAGGGTGAAGCGACACTGCCCAGCGCTCCGGCAGCCCCCCCGCCGCAGCCTGGCGATGGACCACGGCTGTCCGCCGAAGCACTCGCCGCCGTGACCACGCTGCATCGACCCGAACGCCCCGTCATGCCGATCGATGTCGTCCTGGCACCGGCAGACCGGCACCAGTTCGAGGTCGCCGTGGGCTACGCCACTGACGTAGGGCCCCGGCTGGGTTTTGGCTGGGAGCAGCCCTGGATCAACCGCTACGGCCATAGCCTCGACCACGATCTATTCATCTCTCAGCCTGAGCAGCGCCTGACCGGTACCTACCTGTTACCCCTGGACGACCCGCTGCGCGACCAGTTCCGCCTGCAGTACGGCCTGCGTCATCGGGACATGGACGATACCCGGACACTCGAGAACACGATCGAACTGGCACGGCGCTGGGAGTTCGACAACCGCTGGGTACAGACAGCTTACCTCCGCGCCACCTACGAGGACTTCACCCAGGGCGGGGAAGCCGACAGCGTCCTTATCTACTACCCCGGGGTGAGCTGGTCACGGACACGGACTCGCGACCCTCGGTTTCCCAGTTGGGGCGACCGCCAGAGAATTGCCTTCGAATACTCCGACAGCATGTGGGGCTCGGATGCCGATTTTCTGCGCATGACGGGCGATACCGAATGGATTCGCATGCTGGGCAGCAATCTGCGTTTCGTGAACCGCCTGGGCCTGGGTGCCATCGAAACCAGTGATTTTTCCAAGGTACCCCCATCACTGCGCTTCTTCACCGGCGGCGACCGCACGGTACGTGGCTATGGGTATGAAACACTGGCTCCCCAAAACGAGGAGGGCCGCCTGCGCGGCGGCCAACAGATGTTGACTGCCAGTACCGAGATTCAGCAACGCATCACCGGTAACTGGTGGGGCGCCGCTTTCATCGATACCGGTGACGCCTTCGATGACTGGGGACCTGACTCACTCAACACTGGGGCCGGCCTCGGGGTTCGCTGGATTTCACCCGTCGGCCCGGTACGCTTCGATGTCGCCCACCCCTTTGACGACGAGGAGAATGCGTGGCGCCTTCATTTCGCCATCGGCCCGGAATTCTGAGGACTCGCCTGCTGCTCTGGTCTCTTGTACGCCTGTTTATCCTACTGCCGCTCTGGCTGCTGGGCTTGGTCGTCCTTGCGCTGGGCCTGGCGCTGTCCCCATGGGGGGCAGGCCTGCTGCTGGAGCAGGGGGCCGAACGGGGTTTCTACCAGTTGGAGGATGCTGAAGGCGCTCCCCTCGACCGGCTGGTTCTGCACGGACTGGAACTGGAGGCCGGGCCGGCGAGGGTGTCGCTACAGCGCCTTGATCTGGCCTGGGCCGATGACTGCCTGCTTCGTGGCAAACTCTGTATCGAACACCTGGCCGTCGAGGGCGCGCGAATTCATCTCAAAGCCGGTGAACCAGCCGCTGAACGGGAGGCAGAGAGGGAGCCTGCAGGAAACATTCGTTTGCCATTTCCGGTGGAGCTACGTGCGCTATCCCTGATCGACGTGGAGCTGGAGCTGGCGGACGGTACGCGTGTTGTTTTCGATGACTTCAGTTCGGCTGCCAGGGCCAGCGCCTCTGAGTTAGAACTGCTGAGCACCCGGCTGGAAGGGCTGCGCGTTTCACTTCCCGCCTCGCCGGGGACCGAGCTGGCTCCAGCCATTACCGAAGAGAGCAGACAGCGCCTATCGGCTCCAGCCATTGATGCCGCTATCGAACTGGCAGACACACCGCCGAGAACGTTGGAGGCCGGGGAAGAGGACACCGAAGCCACCAGTCAGCCGATTCACCTACCCCTGGCTATCACGGCCCCCGACCTTCAGGTTGTCGATACGGCCGTGGAACTGGGAGATGGCACGCGAATCGAGCTTGATACGTTCACGTCCGGCATTGAGGCTGCCAAGTCACACCTGGACCTGTTGCCGACTCGGCTTACCGGCCTGCGCATTCGCCTCCCACTCTCTCCGGGGGCTCAGCTGGCCCTGGAAGAAAACGACACCGACGCCCAGCGCCTCTCCGCCGAAGCCATCGATGCCACGCTTGCCCTGGCATCACCCTTGCCGGCCGCCATCGCTGCCGAGGTCGATGCGATTTTGGCACTGACCCAGCGTGAGCGCATCGGACTTCCGGAAGTTCATCTCCCGCTGTCGGTGTCGATGCCTCACCTCCGGCTCGAGGAGGTCGAGTTCACCGGCCCGGTCGACTACGCGATCCGGCATCTGACGCTCGGTCTCGAAGCCAGTGGGCAGGAGGTCGAAGTGACCTCGCTGGATCTCGCCACCCTGGATGTCGACGCCCACCTGTCCGGCAGGGTAACCCTGCGGGGTGACTATCCTCTCACAGCCCGACTACGGACCACCCTGTGGCTACCGGAAATCATGCCTGAGCTCGCCGGACAGCGCCTCGAGCTACTGTTGAGCGGCAGTCTTGGCGACTTGGAGGCCGAGCTGGCTGCCGCTGGCCCTGTCAACGCTGAGCTGAGGGCTCGATTCGACGCACTGGAGCCGACCCTGCCCTTTACCGCTTCGCTGGAGAGCGACCTGATTCAGTGGCCACTGCCGATGCGCCTGGCCACTGAGGTGCCTGAGGACGAGGAAGACGTGTTGGTCGACCCCTTTCTGATCGAGGATCTGTCGCTACGACTGTCGGGCAGCCTGCTCGATTACAGCGCCGCCCTTTCCATGCGGGTGGAAGGACCCGAGATACCGCGTACCCGTGTCGCCCTGTCAGGCAGCGGTGATTTCGAACACTTTTCCTGGCTGCCCCTGTCATTGACTCTGGGGGATGCCTCGCTGATCACCAGGGGCCGGGTCGACTGGACCGATGGCGTCGACGTCGGCGCTGTCATCCGCCTCGATAACATCGATCCCGGCACCTTTACCGACGCCACCGATGGCCGCCTGAGCGGCGATATCGAAGTGGCGTTTGCCCAGGGGCTTCATGGCTGGCAGGTGGAGGTGCCTCGGCTCGATATCGGTGGCGAACTGCAGTCGCTGCCTATGTCGCTGCAGGCGCGCCTCAGCGGTGACAGCGAAATGCGCTGGGAGATCGATCGCTTCGAGTTTCGCCAGGCCGACAATCGCCTCTCCGCCAGCGGCGCGGTAACAGAGCAGAGCATGAGCCTTGACGGCGAGCTCGACCTGCCCAACCTCTCCAACCTGCACGACGACCTGGCCGGCAGCCTGGCCGGGCAATTCACCACATCGGGAAGTCTCGAGACGCCACAGATCGACATCGAGCTCCTTGGCGATAGCCTGGCGTTTTCCGACAATCGCCTGGAGAGCCTGGGGCTGTCGGGCAGCGTCAGGGGGCTGGACGACCCCGCGCTCGACCTGATGCTGGATATCGAGAACCTCAATGCCGGTGGACAGCGCTTCAGCGAGATCTCCCTCCTTCTCGACGGCCACCTGTCGGACCATGCGCTGACGCTGGACGCCATTGCCGGACGCGGCATGCCACTGTCACAGGCCTCAATGGTGCTTGAGGGAGGGCTCTCCCAGGACCGCCAGCGCTACAACGGGCGCATCCATCCGCTGGAGGTATCTGCCGAGTACGGCGATATCCGCCTGGACGAACCACTGAGCTTCAGTGCCGATCTCGAAGCCGGCAGTGCGCGCGTGCAACCGTTCTGCCTGAGCCGCGAGCAGGGCGGCAGCATCTGTCTCGACGAGACGCTGCAAGCCAGTGCGGAGAGCGGTGATGCCTCTCTCTCGGTTCGCGGGCTGCCCATGGAGCTGCTGGATGAGTGGCTGCCCGAAGAGTGGCGTGCGACGGGCCAGACCGACATGAACCTTCAGGCTCAGTGGCGCAGGGGAGGCGCTCAGTGGCGCCTGCAGAGCGATCTGGAAAGCGACCTCTCTCTCCACGGAATGGATATCTACGGGCAACCCTGGTCGCTGCCGGCCACGCAATTGAGGGTGAATGTGGATGCCAGCCAGCAGAGGGTCGATCTGGACCTTGACCTGCGCCTGGCCGATGCCGGCCGCGTTCAACTGCGCGTGGGGCAGGACGATCCGGCCGGGGACGGCGCCCTGGAGGGGACCCTGACTCTCGATACACTCGATCTGTCACGCTATCGTACCCTGGCCGCCGGCATGGTTACCCTGGAGGGCGTCATCGATGGGCGAGTTGACATATCGGGCACCGGCCAATCCCCGCAGCTGAACGGCGCCCTGGAATTGAGCGGCCTGGAGGCCAGCGGCATGGACATCCCGCTGATCATAGTGGATGGCCGCATCCGGGTGGAATTCGACGGCGAGACAGCCCGTATCATGGGCTTTGTGGAGAGCGACGATGGGCGGCTGGTGATCAATGGCGATGCGGCCTGGCCTTCGCCGGACGACTGGCGAATCGGGATCGACCTGGACGGCACGCGGCAACCGCTGCTGGTCACAATGCCGGAATTCGGCCGCTTGCGCATTGCGCCCGACCTGCGTGTACGCATCGATCCGACCCAGCTCCAGGTACGTGGTGACGTGCAAATCCCCTGGGCACGGCTCGAAATAGGCGATACACCGCCCGCTGCCGTCTCGCCCAGCCCCGACGAAATCATCATCACCCGCCGCGATGATGCCCGGGCCAGGCGTACCGCCGAACTCGAGGAAGAGGCCGGGGCGGATGAGGCCGCTGCGGTGGCCTTGCAGCAAGCTGGCATGTCGCTGGACGTCCGCATCGACTTGAACCTGGGTCCCGACATGCAGTTCGAAGCCCGCGGACTCGAAACGGGGTTACGTGGCACGTTACAGGTTCGACAGCAGGATGGCCCGGTGCAGCTGTTCGGTGACGTGATTCTAACCGACGGGCGCTTCCGTGCCTTCGGCCAGGACCTGATGATCAGACAGGGACAATTACTCTTCAGTGGACCACCGGATCAGCCACTGCTCGACTTCGAGGCCATCCGTAATCCGGACCTGACCGACGACGGTGTCATCGCGGGGCTGCGGGTCAGCGGCTTTGCCGCCGAACCGGCCCTGGAGATATTCTCCGAGCCGGCCATGGATGAAGCCAGCGCCCTATCCTATCTCCTGCGCGGCCGTGCGCCGCGAGATGGGGATGCCGACGGGGCTCTCACGGCCGCGCTGGTCGGCCTCACCCTGGGGCAGACCGGCGGTGCGGTGGGCGCTATCGGCCAGGCCTTCGGCATTGATGACCTGGCATTGGAAACGGCCGGCATGGGAGACGAGAGTCAGGTGGTGGTAACCGGCTATCTCACCGAGGACCTTCGTATCAGCTACGGCGTGGGTATCTTCTCGCCAATCGCCGAGCTAACCCTGCGCTATACCCTATGGAGGAATCTCTATGTGCAGGCCGTTTCGGGTGCGGCGCAAGCGGTCGATCTGGTCTATACCTTTTCCCGTCCGGGGAAACCACCGCAGCTCGATAGCGATCCATAGTCCAGGAACCGTGCGTGAATCTGTCGACACAAGCCTTAAGCGCACTCAAGCGCAAGGAGAGAGTAAATGATCATAGACCCTGCACGCGCCTTGCCCGGGCGCGATAGCCCACTTCACGTATCGGGTATACATGTGGTCAACGGCCACTCCATGCTGCCGCCGTTTCCCGATGGGCATGAAGTCATTGTGCTGGGTCTGGGCTGTTTCTGGGGGGCAGAGCGGCTGTTCTGGCAGCTCCCGGGAGTTCATGTCACCGCCGTTGGCTATGCCGGTGGCGTCACCCCCAATCCCACCTATGAAGAGACCTGCAGTGGCTTGACCGGCCATGCGGAAGTGGTGAGGGTGGTCTTCCACCCCGGCGAGCTCGATGTCGAGACGCTGTTGCGCACCTTCTGGGAGGCGCATGACCCGACCCAGGGCATGCGTCAGGGTAATGACATCGGCAGTCAGTATCGTTCGGCGATCTATACCACCAGTGGCACGCAGCAATCAGCGGCCCAGCGCAGCCGAGATGCCTACCAGTTTTCACTGTCCCAGGCCGGGCAGGGGAGAATCACCACCGAGATCGCTCCGCTCACCGATTTCTTTATGGCCGAGGAGTATCACCAGCAGTACCTCCATAAGAACCCCGGCGGCTACTGTGGCCTGAAGGGCACCGGCATCAGCTGCCCGATCGGGTGAGGTGGGACCCGGCGCGGCCAGGCCAGGGAATCGCCGGGCTGCTCCAGGACTTCAGCTCACGACTTATGCGCCTGGCAAGCCAGGGTTCCAGCCGCCGATTACGCCACTCCATGAAGCCGACATGTCCCCCGAACCGTGCGATTTCCAGATGCACGGCAGGAGAGGGGTCGGGCAGGCGATCATAGAGACTCGCCGGCATGAAGGGGTCGTCATCGGCGTGCAGGATCAGGGTCGGAAGCTCGACGTCTCCCAGCAGGGGACCGGCAGAAGCCCGTTGATAGTAGTCTTCGGCCCCATCGAAGCCATGCAACGGTGCAGTCACGACATCATCATAAGCACGCAGACTGTCCAGGTTGGCCAATCCACGGGCATCGAGCGGCAGCGGCAGCGCGTCCCGGTCAAGCTTGTATTTTACCTTGCGCTTGAGCGCGCTCAGCAGGTGCCGCTCGTAGATTCGTGAAAACCCCTGATGGAGACGGTCTGCACTGGCTGCCAGGTCCAATGGCGCGCTGATCACGATGGCACCGGCCAGATCCAGGCCGTCCCCCCCCCTGTTCGGCCACCAGCTTGAGCAGCATATTCCCACCCAGCGAGACACCGGCCGCCACCTTCAGTGCCTTGGGGAAGCGGTGTGCGAGGTGTCCGAATAGCCAGTAGGCGTCGGCGGTATCACCGCTATGATAGGCTCTGGGCAGCCTGTTGGGTTGGCTGCCACAGCCACGGAAGTGCATCAGCACGGCACGCCAGCCCAGTTGGCTTGCCGCCGAGAGCAGCCACCGCGCATAGGGGGAGTCGAAGGAGCCTTCCAGTCCATGAAAGAGCACGAAGACCGGCGCCTCGGGATCTGCGGGCTGGGGGCTGGCCCAGTTCAGCTCGACGAAGTCGCCGTCAGGCAATTCGAGCACCTCCACTTCGCGTGCCAGTGGCGGGCGCGGCAGGAGGCGCGGCAGCAGCGTCTGCACGTGGGCATTGTTCAGCCCGCGTGGTGGTGAGAAGTCGGCTTCGTGTCGCCGCTCGCGCATGATGGTATCACTCGGCCTCAGGCGTCAGGTTCTTGGCAGTGTCGCTGGTGACCAGGACGTTATCCTCGATGCGAATGCCACCGTGAGGGGCCAGTCGCTCCACCCGTTCCCAATTCACCTCGCGGCCAACCGGCCCCTGACGCAGTGGGTCGAGCAGCATTGGAATGACATAGAGCCCCGGTTCAATGGTGACCACCATTCCCGCTTCCAGTTCACGTGTCAGGCGCAGGGCAGGGTGCTCGTCAGGCGGAGGCAGGGCCACACCGTTCGCGGCACGGCGTCCGGCCACATCGTGTACCTGAATTCCCAGCAGGTGACCCAGTCCATGGGGGCAGAAAGCCCGTGTGATACCGTTTGCCACAGCAGACTCGGGGCTGCCAAGCACGATACGATGCTCCACAAGCAGTGCGGCCAGCAGTTCATGCATTTGCTCATGCAGGACTGCATAGTCGACACCGGGGCGTATGCCGGCAATCAGCTGCTGCTGGATATGTGTCACACCCTCGATGAGCGGTGGGAACACCTCATCCGCCTGGCCCCCTGCCCAGGTGCGAGTGATGTCGGCGCAATAGCCACGGTAGCGATGCCCGGCATCGACCAGCAGACTTCGTTGCTTCTTCGGGGGCAGGGTGTCGTAGTGCTGGTAGTGGAGGACACCGCCGTGGGCATTGATGCCGACGATATTGCCGTAGGGAACCTGGCTTTCTCGTTGACGCGATGCCTGGAGGTAGGCGAGCTGCACGTCCAGCTCTGCGGCACCTGACAGGAAAGCATCCCTGGCTGCCATATGACCGGCCATGGCCTGTCGGTTGGCCCGGCCGATGCAGGCCACCTCGTACTCGCTCTTCCGCACCCGCCCCTCATCCAGCGCCATCAATAGGGCTTCGGGATTGGGATCGGCCCCCAGCGCCCCGGCAGTGGCAACGTCCACGTCACCGATAACGGCATACCTGCCACGAGGCAGAGCAGGAGGCACATCGAAGCGCCCCTTCACCACCTCGACGCGCTCGGTCCAGGCCTCCTGAGGCAGGCTGGCAGGCAGGTGCCAGAAATCATCCGGGGAATGCAAATAGAGAACAGGGTGATTGCCGGGACACACCAACAGCCAGCTGTGGGTGAGATAGGCCTGGCCGGTCCAGTGCTGGAAATGCCCGTAGGCTTGGAAGCTGGCGTGCTGGTCGTCGCCGAAATGCAGTGCGGCCTGGCCGCTGAAGATCAAGACACCATCATACCCAAGGCGGGAGAGCGTCTCGGCATAGCGCTGCTCGAGCCAGTCAAGATGGCCACGCTGTAGTTCAGCGAGCGGGTCTGTCATGTCAGCCTTCCTGGCAGTCTGATTGAAGGCAGTTTAGCGTACTGCCCAGAGTGAACGATAGCTGGGTCCTCTACTGGCCCGGCGTCGGCTCCACCCGATCAATGCGGTAGAGGGTTTCCACCTGATCCAGGCCCTGCACCGTGCAGTCGAGATCGTTGATACGCCCATCGCCCAGGCCGTAGATCCAGCCGTGGACGGCCAATGCCTGACCACGTTGCCAGGCCAACTGGAGGATCTTGGTGCGACACAGATTGTTGACCTGAGCCCTGATGTTAAGCTCGCACAGACGGTCCACCTGCGAATCCAGCGGCAGCGCCGCCAACGCCGAGCGATGGTGGCTGTAGAGTTCACGGACCGAGTGGAGCCAGTAGTCCACCATACCGCACTCGCCGCCGACGACCGCCGCCCGAACACCGCCGCAGCCGTAGTGGCCAACGATCATGATGTGCTTCACCTTCAGTACATCCACCGCATACTGCACGACGGAAAGGGCGTTCATGTCATTGTGATAGAGAAGGTTGGCGACGTTGCGATGGACGAATATCTCCCCGGGAGGAAGCGAGACGATCTGGTTCGCCGGCACGCGACTATCCGAGCAGCCGATCCAGAGGTAATGCGGTTGTTGCTGGCTTGAGAGGCGGGAGAAATAGTCCGGGTCTTCATCACGCATGCGCTCTGCCCAGGAGCGGTTGTTCTCGAGCAGGGCGGCGATTTCCTTGTCCATGCAAAGCATACCCGGTGGTTGGATTGGCAAGCCCGTATCGGACGATCTTTTTACAGGCGGTCAGTACAGTGGTCAACCGCCGCACTCCCGGGCAAGGGTCTGCACTGGTATCATCGCACCATTCCAACGGGCCCTGTTCGAGAGCCCGGTTCGAGAAGGAGAACTTCGTGCCAGACTTCGATTATGACCTCTTCGTCATCGGTGCCGGTTCCGGCGGCGTACGTGCTGCACGCACCGCCGCCGCCACGGGCGCGCGCGTCGCCGTGGCCGAGGACCGCTATCTGGGTGGCACTTGCGTCAACGTGGGTTGCGTACCCAAGAAACTCTACTCCTATGCCGCCCACTTCCATGATGCCTTCGAGGATGCCGCCGGCTTCGGCTGGCAACTGCCAGGTGTGCCCACTTTTGACTGGGCTACACTGCGAGACAACAAGACCGGTGAAATCAAGCGACTCAACGATATCTACGGCCGCCTGCTGGAGACGGCGGGAGTCAGGTTGATCAACGGTCGAGCCCAAGTGGTTGACACGCATCATGTCGACGTGGCCGGTGAGCGAATCAGTGCCGCCAAGATCCTGGTTGCGGTAGGCGGCTGGCCGTGGGTGCCAGACTTCCCCGGCAGTGAACATGCGGTAACATCCAACGAAGTCTTCGATCTTGAGCGCTTTCCCGAACGCTTTCTGGTACTAGGCGGTGGCTATATCGCAGTGGAGTTTGCGAGCATCTTCAACGGCCTGGGTAGTGAGGCCCACCTGGTCTATCGGGGCGAACTGTTCCTCCGTGGCTTCGACCGCGAGGTGCGGGAATTCACCCGAGACCAAATGGCTATCAAGGGCGTGAACCTTCATTTCGAAACCAACATCGAAGTGATCGAGCAGGGCGAGAATGGTCTGCTGGTGACGCTCACCAACGGCAACACACTGGAGGTCGACGCGGTGCTCGCAGCGACCGGCCGCAAGCCGCATCTGGAAGGGCTGGGCCTCGGTGAACTGGGTGTCGAGAGCAACTCGGACGGCACGCTCAAGGTCAATGAGCGGTTCGAGACTTCGGTACCATCCATCCTGGCCCTGGGCGACGTCACCGGCGGCCCGGAGCTGACACCGGTGGCCCTCGCCGAGGCCATGCACCTGGTCAAGCATCACTTCTCCGACACCCCGCCGGCGCCTCTGGATTACCAGAATATCGCCACGGCGGTTTTCTGCCATCCGAACATCGGCACCGTCGGTATCTCGGAAGAGCAGGCTCGGGAGAAATATGGGGCGATCCGCGTCTACCGAACCGACTTTCGTCCCATGAAGCACACACTTTCCGGAAGCCAGGAGCGCTGCCTGATGAAGCTCATCGTCGATGATGCAAGCGATGTGGTGGTGGGAGCCCACATGGTTGGCGAGGAAGCCGGGGAACTGATCCAGGGCATTGCCATTGCGGTGAAGGCTGGCCTGACCAAGGCCGATTTCGATGTCACCGTGGGCATTCACCCGACCGGTGCAGAGGAATTCGTCACCATGCGCTCGCCGTCGCGTACATAAACTCATAGGCGCTATGGTCATCCCGGCGAGCCGCCTCCGTGCGGCTCGCTTGCCTGGGGTAAGCAAGCGAAACCTGGACTAGACTATCGGAGTGATGCGTAAAACTGTCTCGATCGGTGAATGAATCGAGGCGCTGCATAATCTGCTGTTATGGAAGAGGGCGCGGGGCATAATGCCGAGTTTAATTTCGCCAAAAGCCCTGTTATCATTATGCGCAACATCGCTACAGCGAAGTCTGAACATGAATGTGACACCACAACCCTTTACGCCTTCTGCCGATCTCGCTAGGCCCAGCGTGGCAGATGCAGTGGTTGGCAGCGATGCTGCGCCGCTGTTTATCCGCAAGCCCAACCCCGATGACGGTTGGGGGGTCTATGAGCTGATCAAGTCCTGTCCACCGCTGGACGTCAACTCCGCCTACGCTTATCTGCTGCTGGCTACACAGTTCCGGGATACCTGTGCGGTGGCGACCAACGAAGAAGGCGAAATCGTTGGCTTTGTCTCTGGCTATGTGAAAAGCAACGCCCCCGACACCTATTTCCTTTGGCAGGTGGCAGTCGGTGAAAAGGCCCGCGGCACGGGACTTGCCCGGCGCCTGGTAGAAGCCGTCATGACCCGCGACGAGCTTCGCGATGTCCATCATCTCGAAACGACCATCACACCAGACAACCAGGCCTCATGGGGTCTTTTCCGCCGCCTGGCCAACCGTTGGCAAGCCCCCCTTAACAGCCGCGAATACTTCTCCACGGACCAGCTCGGTGGTGAACACGACCCCGAGAACCTGGTGCGCATCGGTCCCTTCGATACCGGGCGTCTCTAGAAGTCTATCCTCTGGATACCGGGCGGCCACGTCACTATGCCGTCACGCTCTCTCTCCCTTTCTACCCTTACCAGGAGGTCGCACGATGCAGACCCAGACACTTGAACGCATGGAATCCAACGTTCGGACCTATTCACGCTCTTTTCCGGTGGTCTTCACCAAGGCCATGAACGCGCGCCTCACCGACGAAACCGGCCGTGAATACATCGACTTCCTGGCGGGTGCCGGCACGCTCAACTACGGTCACAACAATCCCCACCTGAAGCAGGCGCTGCTCGACTACCTGGCCAGCGACGGCATTGTCCATGGCCTGGATTTCTGGACGGCAGCCAAGCGTGACTATCTGGAAACGCTGGAAGAGGTAATCCTCAAGCCGCGCGGACTGGACTACAAGATCCAGTTGCCCGGACCGACCGGCACAAACGCCGTCGAGGCAGCGATTCGCCTGGCACGCGTGGCCAAGGGGCGCCACAATATCGTCACCTTCACCAACGGTTTCCATGGTGTCACCATGGGATCGCTCGCCACGACCGGCAACCGCAAGTTCCGCGAGGCCACCGGCGGCATCCCGCTCCAGGGCGCGGCCTTCATGCCCTATGATGGCTATCTTGGCGAAAATACCGACACCCTGGACTATTTCGAGAAACTGCTGGCCGACAAGTCCGGTGGCCTTGACACTCCTGCGGCCGTGATCATCGAGACCGTGCAGGGGGAGGGCGGTATCAATGTGGCCGGGCTCGAGTGGCTGAAGCGCCTGGAGCAGATTTGCCGCGCCAATGACATCCTGCTGATCGTCGACGACATCCAGGCCGGCTGTGGCCGTACCGGCAAGTTCTTCAGCTTCGAGCACGCCGGCATCACGCCGGATATCGTGACCAACTCCAAGTCGCTGTCAGGTTTCGGCCTGCCATTTGCCCACGTGCTGATGCGTCCCGATCTCGACAAGTGGAAACCCGGTCAGTACAACGGCACTTTCCGCGGCTTCAACCTGGCCTTTGCCACCGCCGCTGCGGCCATGCGACAGTATTGGTCCGATGACACCTTCGAGCGGGATGTCCAGCGCAAGGGAGAGATCGTCGCAGAGCGCTTCCAGAAGATCGCAGCTTGGCTCACCGAGCGGGGAATCAAGGCGACCGAGCGGGGGCGTGGCCTGATGCGCGGCATCGATGTCGGCAGCGGCGATATCGCCGACAAGATCACCGGCAAGGCCTTCGAAAACGGTCTAGTGATCGAGACCAGCGGCCAGGATGGTGAAGTGGTCAAGTGTCTTTGCCCGCTGACCATTCCCGACGAGGATCTCCAACAGGGCCTGGACATTCTCGAAGAGAGCGTCAAACAGGTCATCACCTGAGGGAGCTTGAGAGAGCAGGGCGCTAGCGTCTGGTGTATCGGCCGGTTGCCCCACCGCCGGCCCGTCAATAGTTAATGGAGTGACACGTTATGATCGTTCGCAATCTTGAGGAAGCGCGCCAAACCGACCGTCTGGTCAAGTCCGAGAGCGGGACCTGGGACAGCACCCGTCTGGTACTTGCCGCCGATGGAGGTAACTTTTCCTTCCATATCACTCGCATCTACGAGGGCACCGAAACACACATCCACTACAAGCATCACTATGAATCGGTGTACTGCATCGAGGGTGAAGGTGAAGTGGAAACCTTGGCGGATGGCAAGATCTGGCCGATCAAGCCCGGCGACATCTATATTCTCGACCAGCATGACGAGCACTTGCTGCGAGCCCACAAGACCATGCATCTGGCATGTGTCTTCACGCCGCCGATCACCGGCAATGAAGTGCATCGCGAAGACGGCTCCTACGCACCGGCAGACGACAATTGATTGATTGACGTCATCACCGTGTAGGCAACCCCGGCAACCATGTTGTCGGGGTTTATTATTGGCTACCTTTTGGCCATCCCTCTTTAGCACATCTTAAGGTTCGCATAATGTATATTATGTTAAATTGGTGATGTCGCCACTTCCCCGGCTTGTCATGGGGTTGGACAACCCGGCCACAGACTCCTTATCATCTCTCGTCGCGCGCCGCGCGCGACGACTGCTCGCGCTCCACTCCACTCTCCAGGTCTCACCCACGCCGCGGGTGAAGCCCGATACGGAGGTTTTTGATTCATGCGACCGAGACCACTGATCGCCGCTATGCCCTGGTTGCTGGCCTCCCTGCTGATTTCCGGTTGCGCGCTGACGCCTCAGGTCGAGCCAGAGCCCGTCCTGAGCCCAGATGCCTTCGATGCACGTATCGACCGGCTCGAACAGACCATGGCCCTGCGCTGTGACCAGACAGAAGATCGCCTCTCGCGGCATGACCTTCGTCAGATCGAGATGATGGCAGATGTCAGGGATGCCAGCGCCTTGCTTCAACAGCTTCGCGGCAGCATCCAGCGGCTGGAACAGCGCGGCGAAGAACCCGTCATCGTCATGGCGGAATGCAACGAAGAGGCCAATGCATCGCTTGGCGACAAGGCACTGGTAGGTCGCGCCGAGTGGATTGGCTTGCCCGACATAGGCACTTATCTCAGGGCTCGTATCGATTCCGGTGCCAATACGTCCTCTCTTTCAGCCAAGGACATCACCCGTTTCGAACGCGATGGCGAAGATTGGGTGCGTTTCAGATTGGGCATCACTGATGACGATATCGTGGTCGACAAGGTCCGCAATGAATGGATCGAGGCGCCTGTCGAGCGGCGCGTACGCATCGTGCAGGCCGCGGGCAGCGAATCGCGTCCCGTTGTCAGCCTGCTGATGACCCTGGGGTCGATTCGCGAGCCGGTTGAGTTCACCTTGAATGACCGCACCCATCTCAACTTTCCCGTACTGCTGGGACGCCGGTTCCTGATGGATATCGCGCTGATCGATGTCGCCGAGACTTACCTGCATCCAAGGCCTGAATTCCCCGGAGGTCGACCCGCTGCAGAGGCGGAACAGGACGAACTCAACGATCAGGAGGAGGAAGACCGCTGAATAGCGGCGCCTCCAGCCCCAACAAGGAAGCTTCATGTCACGATTGCCCTTCTATCTTATTGTAGGCTTGCTGATGGTGGTGGGCATCGGCATGAGCGTGCATCGGCACGTCCAGCTCGAGGTCCCCTGGACCCAGGGGGAGCAGCGAACGATATGGGAAGTGGAAGCAATCATCGATTTCACCGCCCTGGGCGATCCGGTGCGCGTGGACCTTGCCCTGCCCCAGCATCAGCGCGGCTATCGCCTCCTGACCGAGAACACCGCCTCTCCCGGCTATGGCCTGACGTTTCTTCAGGACGAAACCGGTCGACGCGCCCAGTGGTCGATACGTGAAGCGGCCGGCAGCCAGCAACTCTACTACTCGGCGCGCCTGCTGGTGACAGAGGACCGACGTCAGCGTGAGTTGCCGGTGCCCCCCCTGCGCGAAGTGATCTGGGAGCGCCCCTACGATACTGCAGCCGCCCAGGTAATCGAGCGCGCCTGGACTCGAAGCGCCGACCCCTACACCTTTGCCCGCGAGCTGATTCATGACTTCAGCGAGGATCGTCAGGGCGAAAACGCCCGACTTCTGTTGACCCAGTTCGATCGCAGTACGCTGCTGGTCAGGCTGCTGAACCAGGCCGGCGTCCCCGCTCGCGAGGTCAGCGGGCTGCTCCTTGAAGACGGACGTCGCCGCCAGACGCTTACCCCCTGGATCCAGGTCTTTGCTGGCGAAGACAATTGGTCAATCTTCAACCCGACAACCGGGCAGCAGGGACAACCCGAGAACCTGCTGCTGTGGGAAAGCGGCGGTCGTGCCGTACTAGAGGTCCAGGGAGGAACCAACTCCCGGGTGACCTTCTCGATGCTGTCACGCAATCAGCCTGCCGCCGCCGCCGTGCGCAGCCAGCTGGCCGATGACACCCTGCTGAATTTTTCGATACACAGCCTTCCCCTCGAAGAGCAGGCCCTGTTCCAGACCATTCTGCTGATTCCGATCGGCGCGCTGGTAGTGGTTTTCCTGCGGATCATGGTGGGAATCAAGACCTCCGGCACCTTCATGCCGGTGCTGATCGCACTGGCCTTTATCCAGACCACCCTGCCCACCGGGCTCATCGGCTTTCTTCTGATCGTTGCCGTCGGCCTGGTAATCCGGAACTACCTTTCCTATCTCAACCTCCTGCTGGTCGCGCGAGTGTCGGCGGTGATCATCACGGTCATCGCCATCATCTCGATCTTCTCGGTGCTCTCATACCGCGTGGGCCTCAATGCCGGGCTGACCATCACTTTCTTCCCGATGATCATCCTTGCCTGGACCATCGAGCGCATGTCGATCCTTTGGGAAGAGGAAGGTCCCAAGGAGGTGCTCATTCAGGGTGGTGGCAGCCTGGTCACGGCCGTATTGGCCTACCTGGCCATGAACAATCCCTGGATCCGCCACATCACCTTCAATTTTCTTGGCGTTCAGCTCATCATCATGTCGCTGATCCTGCTGCTCGGGAACTATACAGGGTACCGCCTACTCGAATTGCGGCGCTTCAAGCCTGTTACCGAGGACTGACACCATGTGGGCAAGACCTAGCCAACTGCTGGAGCGCGGTATCATCGGCATGAACCGCCGCAACATTCGCTACATCGGTCGCTACAACGACCGTCGGCTCTACCCGCTGGTGGACGACAAGCTGCAGACCAAGCTGCTGGCCGAGCGGTTCGGCATCACGACGCCGGCGCTGATAGGCACCGTGACGACTCAGTTCGGCATCAAGCAACTCCAGAAAATGGTGGCGGGACACGAAGGCTTCGTCATCAAGCCCGCCAAGGGTAGCGGCGGCAAGGGTATCCTCGTCATCGATCACATCGATGGCGATGGCTTCATCAAGCCCAGCGGCGTACGCCTGGGGTTGAAAGACCTCGAGCGACACGTCTCCAATATCCTGTCGGGGCTCTATTCGCTGGGCGGCACCCCGGACGTAGCCATGATCGAAGCCCTGATCAACTTCGATGAGCACCTCTCCGAGTACACCTACGAAGGTGTGCCGGACATCCGCGTCATCATCTTTCAAGGCTACCCGGTGATGGCCATGATGCGCCTCTCCACTGCCGCCTCCGACGGCAAGGCAAACCTTCATCAGGGCGCCGTGGGGGTGGGGCTCGACATCGCCTCGGGTACCGCTGTGCGGGGCGTGCAGTTCGATCGCCCGCGGCGCGAGCACCCCGATACCGGACACGAGCTGGCCAGCCTGCTCATACCCGACTGGCAAAATCTGCTGGAGCTGGCCGCCGGCTGCTTCGAGATGACCGGGCTTGGGTACCTCGGCACCGATATGGTGATTGACCGCAACCGCGGGCCCATGCTGCTGGAGCTCAACGCCCGCCCCGGCCTCGCCATCCAGATGGCCAATGGGGAAGGCCTGCGTTCACGCCTGGACCTGATCGAAAAGCAGCCTGCCGGCCTCGGTG
Source organism: Halomonas sp. ANAO-440 (assembly GCF_019915905.1). Classification (NCBI taxonomy): domain Bacteria; kingdom Pseudomonadati; phylum Pseudomonadota; class Gammaproteobacteria; order Oceanospirillales; family Halomonadaceae; genus Halomonas; species Halomonas sp. ANAO-440. The sequence goes on from NZ_JAHXBV010000009.1 coordinate 122,283, forward strand.
TGGCAGAGCGCGTAGCCTTTGCCCAACTGCACTTTGCTCGCTGTGGAGAGCTCAAGAATATGGCTCCTCCCCCCCAGCCGCTGGCCGCCCCTCTGTCCAGCGCGTAGAATGGGACAATCTTCCCAGCATCGGGTCACCCATGACCGATTCACATAGCCTGCTGCAACAGGCAGAAAGACAGTGTCAGCGCCACGGAGTACGCTTCACCCCGATTCGCAGGCGCGTCCTGGAAATGATCGCCGGAGCCACCGGTGGCATAAAGGCCTACGACCTTCTCGACCGCCTGGCCGTCGAGCATGCCGCCGCTCGCCCCCCGACGATCTATCGCGCCCTCGACTTCCTGATCGAGCAAGGTCTGGTGCATCGCATCGAGTCGCTGAACGCCTACGTGGCCTGCCCCTGCCCCGAACATGCACATGGCTTTCAGTTGCTGATCTGTCGCCATTGCGGTCGGGTCGAGGAGCTGCATCTGGATGAGGTCAACGATCAGCTCAACACCCAGGCGCGCCATTTCGGCTTTCGCGTCGAACGCCAGACCATCGAGCTGCTGGGTAGCTGTGATGTCTGTCTAAAGGCCACTGCTCGTGCCTGACGTCAGTGCCCGAGCTCAATACCGTATTGTGGAACCGTTATGGTCAATACCTTCAAGGAACTCGAACGGGCCGAGCTCAACGCACGACGCCCCCTAACCGCGATTCTTGCTGCCATTCGCTTCAACGCCGACGGCCTGATCCCTGCCATCGCCCAACAGCATGACAGCGGCGAGGTGCTGATGATGGCGTGGATGAACCGGGAGGCGCTGGAAGAAACGCTGGATACCGGCAGGGTCTGCTACTGGTCGCGCTCGCGGAACAAGCTATGGCGCAAGGGAGAGTCCTCCGGCCAGCAACAGCACCTGCGCGACGCCCGCCTCGACTGTGACGGAGATACCCTGCTGCTGCAGGTGGAGCAAACCGGCCCCGCCTGCCATACCGGGCGGCGCAGCTGTTTCTACGTGGCGCTGGAGAAGGACGCCGCGCGGATCACCAGCGAGCCACTGATCGACCCCGATACGCTCTACCAGAAGCCCCAGGAGGGACGCTGAGCGATGAATTGCCTGGCAGCCTGGCTCCATCGGCTGGGGCGTCTGCTGGCTCGCGGGCTCGGCCTGCTCATGCTTGGCCTGGTGAAGCTCTACCAGATCACCTTGAGCCCCTTGCTGGGTCCCCGCTGTCGCTTCTGGCCCAGCTGCTCCCACTACACGGCGGAAGCGATCAAGGTTCACGGGCCGTTCAAGGGAGGCTGGCTGGCCGCTCGCCGAATCGTGCGCTGCCACCCGGGTAGCGAGGGTGGGATCGACCCGGTACCCGGCGGGCCCAGCGAGCAGCTGTGCCGCGACGACCCTGAGCTCGACGAGGACTTCCGCTGCCGTTGCACCGGACATGCTTTGGAGCGCTGAAGCCCTGCTGTCATCTCTGAATCATGGATACCCTGTAGTAGCCCGCTAACACCCTCCTTCGGCTCGACCGTGCCAGACTGGTCAACGGCAACCCAACCACAACGAGCCGATCAGGAGATACGCCAATGTCCGCCAAACGCTTGCTCTTGCTATGTGGCGATTTCGCCGAAGACTACGAGACCATGGTGCCCTTCCAGGCCCTGCAGGCCGTGGGGCATCGTGTCGATGCCGTGTGCCCCGACAAGCGGGCCGGCGACAGCATTGCCACCGCCATCCACGACTTCGAGGGCGACCAGACCTACACTGAGAAGCCGGGACACCGCTTCACCCTCAATGCCGATTTCGCGGATATCGATCCCGCCGAGTACGACGGCCTGGTGATTGCCGGCGGTCGCGCCCCGGAATACCTGCGCCTGAACGACAAGGTCATCCAGCTTGTGTGTCATTTCTTCGATACCGACAAGCCGGTGGCGGCGATCTGTCACGCAGCCCAGCTTCTGGCGGCCGCCAGGGTGCTGGAAGGCCGCACCTGCGCGGCCTACCCTGCTTGCCGCCCCGAAGTGGAGCTGGCTGGCGGGCGCTACGCCGACATCGCCGTGGACGATGCCGTGACCGATGGCAAGCTGGTCACAGCCCCGGCCTGGCCTGCTCACCCAGCGTGGCTCGCCCAGTTCCTGGTCGTTCTCGAGACACGCATCGAGCTATAGGCGCCAATCCGAAAGGCTCACAGGAAGGGTTCTTAAGCGAAGTTCACTTCCAGCCACTTGCCCTGGCTCGCGCCCGACGCCATGATGGAAATGTCGGCCGGGCCAGCGAGGGAGGGAAACGGCATGTGCAGACTATTCATCGGCGCAGAGCCGGGTCTCTGGGAGCCTCAGACCCGCTCCATGCGGCTCGACGGGGTCTCCACCAGCGTTCGCCTGGAACGCTTCTTCTGGGCGGTATTGGAAGAGGTCGGCAGGCGCGACGATCTCACGCTCAATCAGCTGGTGGCGAAGCTCTCACGGGAATGCACGGAAGCCGGACATGACCCCGCCAACTTCGCCTCCTTCCTGAGAGTCTGCTGCGGACGCTATCAGGCACTGCAACTGGCGGGTGAGATACCGGTCGCGTCTGACGTCTCGATCGGTAGCCTGGATGCCGAGGGTATTCTTGCGCGGGAGCGGGTGCGCCACATCGCGGCGCGCCCCGCGGCCTCGCGTCAGGCAGAGGCCGCCTCCCGCTCCGCCACTTCGTAGATCGTCTTCAGCATGGCGTGCAGCCCGTTGCTTCGCGTCGGCGAGAGATGCTTGTCCAGGCCCAGGTCCTGCATGAAGTGCGGGCTGGTGGCGCAGATCTCCCCAGCGGGGCGTCCGCTATAGATGCGCAGCAGTACCGCAATCAGGCCTGACACGATGGCCGCATCCGAGATGGCATCGAAGTGGAGCACGCCCCCCTCGCGGCGATAGTGCATCCAGACATTCGACTGGCAGCCCTGGATCTTGCGCTCAGGCGTCTTCCACTCCTCGGGGAACGCCGGCAGCTGCTTGCCCATGTCGATGATGTACTGGTAGCGATCCATCCAGTTGTCGAACATCTCGAACTCATCCAGCAATTCCTGCTGCGCCTGTTCGGCGGTAGCTTCAGTCGTCATGGGAACTCCGTGGTTGGCATGGGCCCATTATACCGATTCATCCAGGGGTTCGTCCGCCCCAACCGGCAACCCGTGCAGCGATGACTGGCGATGCCACTCCTCATCCTCGGCGTGCAGGTAGCGAGCCGTGGTATCCAGTCGGGAGTGCCGCGCGGTACTGGCCAGATAGCGAAGCTCCACGCCGGCCTGGGCCTGGTGTGTCAACGCCGTATGCCGCAGCCAGTGAGGTGTCGCTTGCCGCAGCCGCTGCACCTGCGCCTTGCCGCCCTGCTCGGCTTCCAGGGCCTTGGCGGCATCGACGAAGGCCTCACGAATGAGGCGATAGAGCTGGTTGTCGCCCAGGCCGCGGCGCCCATTCAGACCGCGCAGCAACGGCGTATCCTCGCCGGACTCCGGCAAGGGTGCCAGGCCCAGGCCGGCTCGCCACTCCCCCAGCAAAGCCAGCATGTCCTGCGGCACGGGAATGGTCGCCAGCTTGTCGCCCTTGCCCACGACCCGCCACCACCAGCGCCCTTCCCGCATGACGAAGTCGTCCATGCGTGTCGCCGCCATTTCACTGATCCGCGGCGCCAGAAGGTAGGCGAAGCCGAAGATCATGCGACGTCGTGAACGATTGAAGCGGGCCTTTGTACCGGCACCCTCCTCCAGCGGCCGTTCCAGCCATTGCCACAGCCACTCCCACAGCGGGCGCTCCAGGTAGCGCTCGATCCTGGCCTGGCGGTTGTCGAGGCGACGGCGCTTGTCACGCATCAGGCGGAAGGGGTTGTGTGCCACCCAGCCCGCCTCGACCAGCCAGGCGAACAGGCCCTGAAGAATCACCAGGCTCTGCCGACGGCTGGCCGGTGATAGCGGTCCGCGAAACGGGCGCCACTCCGGGGAATGCCTGGGTCTCGGCGGCCCGACCCAGCGCTCGCCGGGCCGCGGGTCGGCAAGGAAGGCGTCGAAGGCATCGAGATCCTGGCGCCGGAGCTCACCGAGCCCCCTGCCCTGTTCGCCCAGCCAGAGCAGCAACCGCTCGGCCTCACGCCGATAGGCACGCAGCGTCTGCGGGCTGGTGCGAAACTCGGCCAGCCACAGCGCCACGGCATGGTGGTCGTCGTCCGCGGCGATTCGTGCCGCCCCCCGGTCGGCCACCGGCACGACCGAGGCGGCCTGCCCCACGGTCAGCTGTGGCCGTGGTGTTTGCTCTTGCCCTGCCTCGCTCACGCTGCGCTCTCCCGCCCACGGCTGGGGCTCTATCTGCTCATTTTCGCGTGGGTAACGTCAAATAATCAAGATAAGACGGGTAATCATGAATTTATTGCTATTTCATAAGGTATTTTACGTAATGAATATAATGTAATTATCTTCCCCTTCTGCTCGACTCGCACTAGACTATCTCCAACAGACGTCGAGCTGGGCAGATAGGACGACGAGGGAGCTAGGGCGCCTAGCAGCGCTTCTCAGCAGGGCATGTACATGGATGACGGCAGGAGAGCGGCATGGCACGCAGCGGAGTGCAGTACGAAGATGTAAAGCAGGCAATCGATACCCTAATGGCCAAGGGGGAAGCCCCCAGCGTGCAAAAGATCAGGGACGTGCTGGGAACCGGCAGCTTCACGACCATCAGCGACCACCTGCGCGAATGGCGCGCGCGGCGGGAAGTGCGCGCCGAAAACGTGACCACTCAAGCCATGCCAGAGCCGGTTCAGCAGCTGGCCGAAGGGCTTTGGGAGAAGGCGCAGGATGCTGCCGGAGCTGCCCTCGCCGAGTATCGTGAAGCAGCGGACCGCGAGGTCACTGCGGCCAGGGCTGCCGTTCAGGATGCCAGGCGCGAGGCTGAGGATGCGGAGCAGCGCGAAGCGGCACTCTCCGCACACCTGGCCAGCATCGAGCAGCGGCTGGAAGCGCGCAGTGCCGCCCTGGCCACCGCGGAAGTCGAGCGCGACCAGGCCATTGAAAAGGCCCGCAGGCTGGGTGAGCGACTCGCCCGAAGCCTTCAGCAGCTTGAGCGACTGCAGGCGGAAAGCGAGCTGCAGCTTCAGACCCACCAGCAGGCCCTGGGGGAGCGGGAAGCACAGCACCAGGCTCGCCAGCAACAGGAGGAGCAGCGCCACGAAGCCGCCGAAGCGAGACTGATGAGCCTGCTGGACGAGGCGCGCCAGGAGCGCCTGTCCGGCGAGAAGCGCTACGCGGCCAACCTGCGACAGCTGGAAAGCCGCCAGGAGGCGCTGAAGCAGGAGCTGCAGGAAATGCGCGCCATACTGGCCAAGGAAGAGAAACAGCACCGGGAAACCCAGTGGGCTCGAACCCGAGCAGAAGAGCGGGCCGAGACCATGCGCCACGAACAGTCACTGTTGCAGGCGCGCATCGACGACCAGAAGCGCCATCTGGAAGAGCAGGCCAGTCGCTTGCGCCTGCTGGAGTCCGAGATCAGCCGTCGGCTCTGGCAGGGCGAAGCGCATCACCAGAGGGAAGAGCGAGGGGCTCCCGCGACGAAAAAAGGCCCCGCCAATACGGAGCCTGCAAAGGTATCAATCGCCAAAAGTGAAATCGACAGGAGTGAGGGCGAGAGCCGCTAACCTCCGCGGCACTCACCAGCCCCTGGGGTATCAGCGATAATAGGCGTTCGTGGTGTCGGTATGGTCGGTGACGTCACGGATGCCCGTCAATTCGGGAATACGCTCCATCAGGGTCTTCTCGACCCCCTCTTTCAGAGTCAGGTCGACAGCAGCGCAGCCCTGGCAGCCGCCGCCGAACGCCAGCACCGCCACCTTGTCCTCTGTCAGCTCGGTCAGCTTGATCTCGCCGCCATGGGCAGCCAGGCCGGGGTTGATCTCGCTGTAGAGAATATAGTTGACCCGGTCCTCGAGGGGGCTGTCGGCGTTGACCTTGGGCATCTTGGCATTGGGGGCCTTGATGGTCAGCTGTCCCCCCATGCGGTCGGCATTGAAATCGACCACAGCCTCGTCGAGGAAGGGAAGGCTGTTCTTGTCCAGGAACACATTGATCTTCTGCAGCTCGACACGCTCGTCGGTGGGCTCCTCCTCACCCGGCCGGCAATAGGCCAGGCAGGTCTCGGCATAGGGCGTACCGGGCTGGGTAATGAAGATGCGCACGGCGATACCCTCGACGTTCTGCTTCTCCAGCAGTTCGGCAAGGTAATCCTGGGCACTGTCGGTAATCTGGATAGTCTCGCTCATGGTGTTCTCGCTGCTCTGGTCGCTGCCCAGTCGGGCAGGCCGTATTGATATACCCTCATGGTAAGCAAAACCGGCCGGCGAGACAATCCCGACTATTTTGGTCGGTTTTTGATCAGCCCTGCCCTCGCGGCGCCGCTTTTGGTAACATACGGGCCGACTCGGCCCGCCCAAGAAGACGCCCAGAGGCGCCTGCGCGGCCGGCTACCCGTGACTTCGCTGGAGACCGACCCCACCCATGGCCGCCGTTCCCTCTGCCTTGACCGCCACCCTCACCGAACAACTCGGTCAGCGTATCCTGATGCTCGATGGTGGCATGGGTACCATGCTGCAGAATGCTGAACTCGATGAGGCCGACTTCCGCGGTGACCGTTTCCACGACTGGCCCTCGGACCTGAAGGGCAACAACGACCTGCTGGCCCTGACCTGCCCGGACCTGGTGACGCGGATTCATCGCCAGTACCTGGAGGCAGGCGCCGACATCATCGAAACCAACACCTTCAACAGCACACGCCTCTCCCAGTCCGACTATGGCATGGAGGAGCTGGTCCCCGAGCTCAACCGGGAGTCGGCACGGCTGGCCCGTGAGGTATGCGACGCCGTGGCCAGCGAAACCGGCGTGCCACGCTACGTGGCCGGCGTGCTGGGGCCAACCTCCCGCACCGCCTCGCTGTCGCCGGACGTCAATGACCCGGCCAAGCGCAACGTCACCTTCGACGCGCTGCGTGAGAATTACTATGAAGCGGCCGAAGCGCTGATCGAAGGCGGCGCCGATCTGATCATGATCGAAACCATCTTCGACACCCTCAATGCCAAGGCGGCCATCTTCGCCCTGGAGCAACTGTTTGCCGATCGCGGCGAGCGCCTGCCGGTCATGATCTCGGGCACCATCACCGATGCCTCGGGGCGCACTCTTTCCGGCCAGACCACCGAGGCATTCTGGAACTCGGTGCGCCATGCCGAGCCGCTCTCCATCGGGCTGAACTGCGCCCTGGGTGCCGCAGAGCTTCGCCCCTATCTGGAAGAACTCTCCACCAAGGCCGACACCTTCGTTTCCGCGCACCCCAACGCCGGCCTGCCCAACGAGTTCGGCGAATACGACCAGACGCCCGAGGAGATGGCCGCCATCGTCGCCGAGTTCGCCGAAAGCGGCCTGGTCAATATCATCGGTGGCTGCTGTGGCTCCACGCCGGAGCACATTGCCGCCATCCACGCCGCGATCGAGGGCATGGCCCCGCGGCAGGTGCCCGAGCGCCCTCGAGCGTGCCGCCTGTCCGGCCTCGAGCCCTTCAACATCGAGAAGGATTCACTGTTCGTCAACGTCGGCGAGCGTACCAACGTCACCGGCTCGGCCCGCTTCAAGCGCCTGATCGTCGACGAGGACTACAACACCGCCCTGGAGGTGGCACTGGAGCAGGTGGAGAACGGTGCCCAGGTCATCGACATCAACATGGACGAGGGCATGCTGGAGTCCGAGGAAGCCATGGTGCGCTTTCTCAACCTGATCGCCGGGGAGCCCGACATCGCCCGGGTGCCGATCATGATCGACTCCTCAAAGTGGGAGATCATCGAGGCCGGTCTCAAATGCGTCCAGGGCAAGACAGTGGTCAATTCCATCTCCATGAAGGAGGGTGAGGACGCCTTCCGGGAGCAGGCTACCCTGTGTCGGCGCTACGGTGCCGCCGTGGTGGTCATGGCCTTCGACGAGCAGGGCCAGGCAGATACCTTCGCCCGCAAGACGGAGATCTGTCAGCGGGCCTACGAGATCCTGGTCGACGAGGTGGGGTTCCCGCCGGAAGACATCATCTTCGATCCCAACATTTTCGCCATCGCCACCGGCATCGAAGAGCACAACAACTATGCGGTGGACTTCATTGAGGCCACCCGCTGGATACGCGAGCACCTGCCTCACGCCATGGTCTCGGGCGGCGTCTCCAACGTCTCGTTCTCGTTTCGCGGCAACAATCCGGTACGCGAGGCGATCCATTCGGCCTTCCTCTATCACGCCATTCGCGCCGGCCTGAGCATGGGCATCGTCAATGCCGGCCAGCTGGCCGTGTATGACGATCTGCCCGCCGAACTGCGCGACGCGGTGGAGGACGTGGTCCTGAACCGGCGCCCCGACGGCACCGAACGACTGCTGGATATCGCCGATCGCTACAAGGGCGACGGCAGCGGCCCCGCCAAGAAGGAGGACCTGGAGTGGCGCAGTTGGGAGGTCGAGAAACGCATCTCCCACGCCCTGGTCAAGGGGATCACCGTCTATATCGAGGAGGACACCGAGGAGGCGCGCCAGCGGGCCAGCCGCCCCATCGAGGTGATCGAAGGGCCGCTGATGGATGGCATGAACGTGGTTGGCGACCTGTTCGGGGCCGGCAAGATGTTCCTGCCCCAGGTGGTCAAGTCGGCACGGGTCATGAAGCAGGCGGTGGCCTATCTGATCCCCTATATCGAAGCGGAGAAGACCGAGGATACCAAGGCCAAGGGCAAGATCGTCATGGCCACGGTGAAGGGCGACGTCCACGATATCGGCAAGAACATCGTCGGCGTGGTCCTGCAGTGCAACAACTACGATGTGGTCGATCTCGGCGTCATGGTGTCGGCGGAGAAGATCCTGCAGACGGCCAGGGCCGAGAATGCCGACATCATCGGCCTGTCGGGCCTGATCACCCCTTCCCTCGACGAGATGGTCCATGTGGCCAAGGAGATGCAGCGACAGGGCTTCGACCTGCCGCTGCTGATCGGTGGAGCCACCACCTCCAAGGCGCATACCGCGGTGAAGATCGAGCCCGGCTACGAGCACCCGGTGATCTACGTGGCGGATGCCTCCCGCGCCGTGGGCGTGGCCGGCAAGCTGCTGTCGCCGGCGTTGAAGCCAAGCTATGTGGCCGAGATTCGCGCAGAGTATGACCAGGTGCGCGAACGCAATGCCAGGCGCCGCCCCAAGGCGGCCGACCTGAGCTATGCCGAGGCCCGCGAACGCAAGTTGCCCATCGACTGGGCCAGCTACACCCCGCCGCGCCCCGCCGTCACCGGCCTGAAGGTATTCGACAGCTATGATATCGAGGAGCTGATCGAGCGCATCGACTGGACCCCCTTCTTCATGAGCTGGGAGCTGGCGGGCAAGTATCCGAAGATCCTCGATGACAAGGTGGTCGGCGAAGCCGCCCGCAGCCTCTTCGCCGATGCCCAGGAGATGCTGCGCAAGCTGATCGACGAGAAGCACATCCAGGCGCGCGGCGTGATCGGGCTGTGGCCGGCCAACAGCGTCGACGATGATGTCATCGAGGTCTACGCCGACGAGTCGCGTACCCAGGTGGTCGAGCGGCTGCACCACATCCGCCAGCAGACCACCAAGAACCGCGACGGGGTCTGCTACAGCCTCGCCGACTTCGTGGCGCCGAAGGCGTCGGGCAAGCCGGACTGGATCGGCGGTTTCGCCGTGACCACCGGGCATGGTGTCGAGGCACTGGCCGAGCGCTACAAGGCCGCCGGCGACGACTACAGCGCAATCATGGTGCAGGCCTTGACCGACCGCATGGCCGAGGCCTTCGCCGAACGCATGCACGAGCGGGTGCGCAAGGAGTTCTGGGGCTATGTGCCGGACGAACGCCTGGACAACGTCGAGCTGATCGCCGAGAAGTACCAGGGCATCCGGCCCGCGCCGGGGTATCCCGCCTGCCCCGACCACACCGAGAAGAGCACCCTGTTCCGTCTGCTCGATGCCTCCGCGAATGCCGGCATCGATCTCACCGAGAACTTCGCCATGTGGCCGGCGGCAGCGGTTTCCGGCTGGTATTTCTCGCACCCACAGTCGAAGTACTTCTCCACCGGCAAGATCACCCGGGACCAGGTGGAAGCCCTGGCTGAGCGCAAGCAGATGAGCCTGGAGGAGCTGGAGCGCTGGCTGTCGCCGGTGCTCTCCTACGACCCCGCATGATCGGAATCGGGGCCTGAAGAGGCTCCGGAAGCCCTCGTTCGCGAGGGTTTCCTCCCCACTCACCCTTTCGACCGGAAGCCGGATGCTGCCCGAATCGCTCCGCCGCCAGAAAATCCTGCGCCTGGCCCTGCCGATCATCGCCGGCATGCTGTCGCAGAGCCTGATCAACCTGATCGATGCGGCCCTGGTCGGTTCGCTAGGCCAGGTACCCCTGGCCGGCATCGGCATCGGCGGCTACGCCATGTTCCTGATCACTGCCGTGGTGTTCGGCCTGTCGTCGGGGGTGCAGGCACAGACCGCCAGGCGCCATGGTGAGGAGGATTGGCCGAACTGCGCCATGCCGCTCAACGCCGGCCTGGTGATTGCATTCGCGGTTGCACTGCCCATTGCCCTGCTCTGTCTGTGGCAGGCGCCCGCTCTGCTCGGCCTGATCAATCAGGACCCCGCCGTGAGCGCAGTAGCCGTGGAATACTTCCGCTGGCGCGTCCTCTCGCTGATTGCCGTGGCGATGATCTTCTGTTTCCGCGGCTACTGGAACGGTATCCAGCAAACCGGGATCTACCTGCGGATAATCCTGTTCACCCATGTGATCAATGTGGCCGCCAGCCTGGTGCTCATCTTCGGCTACCTGGGGCTTCCGGCGATGGGGCCCGCCGGTGCGGGCGCGGGCACGACCCTGTCGCTGTTCATCGGGCTTGGCATCTGGGCACTGGTCAGCGTGAGGCATGCAGGCAAGCGTGGCTTCCTGGTCGAGCTGCCACGGCGCAGGACCTTCACCACCACTCTGCGCCTGGCCCTGCCCCACTCCTTCCAGCAGCTGTGGTTCGCCGCAGGCTACGCGGTGCTGTTCTGGATACTGGGCCAGATCGATTCCGCCAGCGTGGCGGTGGGCCATGTCCTGGTCAATCTCTCGCTGCTGCTGATCCTGCCCGGCGTGGGGCTCGGCATGGCGGCCATGACATTGGTCGGCCACTCCCTGGGCCAGCAGGCCCATCAGGAGGCACATCGCTGGGGCTGGGACGTGGTACGCTTGGCCTGGCTCTGCCTGGCGGCCCTGGCGCTGCCCATGGCGCTGTTCCCCGAGCTGGTGCTGGGCCTGTTCCTTCACGACCCCGATCTGATCGAGCTCGGGCGACTGCCACTGCAGCTTACCGCAGCCATGATCGTGCTGGATGCCGCGGCGCTGGTACTCGGTCAGGCCCTGCTTGGCGCCGGCGCCAACCGCACCGTGATGACCACCACGCTGACGCTCCAATGGCTGGTCTTCCTGCCACTGGCCTGGTGGGTTGGGGTGGCTATGGAGCAAGGCCTGCTGGGCATCTGGTGGGTACAGCTCGGCTACCGCTGTCTGAATTCAGCCTGGTTCGGCCTTATCTGGCAGCGACGCCACTGGCAGCGGCTGGCGGTATAGGCGCAAGCCAGCGGACTTGACTCCTTATATTACTTTCCGTATAAAAAATATGAATATTTATTCTTTCATAGAATAATGCAGGGGCGTTAAGGTGGCCCCCTGACGCTTCGCCACTCCCACAGCAGCAGGACCGGCTGAATGTATCGCTACGACACCCACGATCAGACCCTGGTCAATGAACGCGTCGCCCAGTTTCGCGACCAGATGAACCGTTATCTGGCCGGGAGGCTCAGCGAAGAGGAATTTCTGCCGCTGCGCGTGCAGAACGGCCTCTATGTCCAGCGCCATGCTCCCATGCTGCGCATCGCCATCCCCTATGGCATGTTGGCCTCCTACCAGCTGCGCAAGCTGGGCGATCTGGCCCGCGATTACGATCGCGGCTACGGCCACTTCACGACCCGGACCAACCTGCAGTTGAACTGGCCCAAGCTGGAAACGGTGCCCGACATGCTCGCCGAGCTGGCCAGCGTGCAGATGCATGCCATCCAGACCAGCGGCAACGATATTCGCAACACCTCCAGCGATCAGTTCGCCGGCGTCGCGGAAGACGAAGAGGTGGATCCACGTCCCTGGTGCGAATTGATCCGCCAGTGGTCGACCTTCCATCCGGAGTTCACCTACCTGCCGCGCAAGTTCAAGATTGCCGTTACCGGCTCTGCCGAGGATCGCGCCGCCATCCAGGTTCATGACGTAGGCCTCCGCCTGTGGCGCGATGCGCACGGCGAGGTTCGGGTCAAGGTGCTGGCCGGTGGCGGCCTCGGTCGTACGCCGATGATCGGCGAGGTGGTACGCGAGGACCTGCCCTGGCAGCACCTGCTGACCTATCTGGAAGCCCTGGTCCGGGTCTACAACCAGTTCGGCCGCCGGGACAACAAGTTCAAGGCGCGTATCAAGATACTGGTGAAGGCGCTGGGCGTGGAAGAGTTCCGGCGCCGCGTCGATGCCGAGTGGGCCCACCTCAAGGATGGCCCACAGACGCTGACCCGACAGACCGTCGAGGACATGCAGCACCATTTCGTCGACCCCGAGCGCCGCCCGATCAGCGAAGCAGCGATCGCCGACTACGAGCGGCTGCGCAGCGAGAATCGCGCCTTCGCCCGCTTCGTGACCAATAACGTGCATGGTCACAAGGTGCCCGGCTACAAGGCCGTGACCCTGTCGCTCAAGCGCAGCGGACACTCGCCCGGCGACCTGACCTGGGAGCAGATGCACCAGGTGGCGGACCTGGCCGACGAGTACAGCTACGGCGAGCTGCGGGTGACCCACGAGCAGAACCTGGTGCTCTCCGATGTGGCCGTCGACCAGATGGAGGCGCTCTGGGAGCGCCTCGGCGAGCTCGGCCTGGCCAACCCCACCGTAGGCACCCTTGCCGATCTGATCTGCTGCCCCGGCGGCGACTACTGCGGCCTGGCCAACGCCAAGTCGATTCCCGTCGCCCACGCCATACAGGAACGCTTCGAGGATCTCGACTTCCTCTACGACCTGGGCCCGGTGGAGCTGAACATCTCCGGCTGCATGAACGCCTGCGGCCATCACCATGTCGGCAACATCGGCATTCTCGGCGTCGACAAGAAAGGCGAGGAGTGGTACCAGATCTCGCTTGGCGGCGCCCAGGGCAACGAAGCCTCACTGGGCAAGATCCTCGGCCCTTCCTTCAGCCGTGAGAAGGTACCCGAAGTGATCGACAAGGTGCTGCAGGTCTATGTCGGTGAACGCATCGAGGGCGAGACCTTCGTCGAAACCTATCGCCGTATCGGCCTCAAACCCTTCAAGGAGCGGGTCTATGCCTGATCAAGCTACCAACGCACGGCCTTTCATCTTTCAGGGCCGCCCGGCCGAGGATCGCTGGACGCTGATCCGCGAACCAGAAGCGGCGCTCCCCGATGGACCTGCCATCGTGCCATTGGCCCTGTGGCGGGAGCAGGCCGGGAACCAGCAACGGGCTCCGTTGCTCGGCAGCGATACTGAGCTGACACCCGAACTCGCCGCCGAACTGGCCGATGCACCGCTGATTGCCATCGACTTCCCCAAGTTCACCGATGGGCGCGGCTACAGCATGGCGCGCCTGCTGCGGGAACGCTTTGGCTATGCGGGTGAAATCCGTGCCGTCGGCGACGTGCTGGTCGATCAGGTCTTCTTCCTGACCCGCTGCGGCTTCGATGCCCTGTCGCTGCGCGAAGACCAGTGGCTGGAAGATGCCCTGCAGGCACTCAATGCCTTCAGCCGCGCCTACCAGCCGGCCGTCGACGAACCGGAGCCGCTGTTCCGCCATCGGCTGCGCGAAGCGGTCCGCGAGGCCGAGGCCTCGATGGCCTGACGAACTACACCGTGTTTAACCAAGAAACCGGCTCCTGGGAGCCGGTTTCTTGGTTTACAAGCGCAAGGGCCGTACAACGTAGCGTTTCGCCGCACAGGCATTTGTGCAGTGTTTCCTAGCCGCGGCGCTTCTGCTGCCGTTCCCTATTGTCCGCCCTCGCCCGCTCGCTCTTGCGTAGCATCACCCAGGTGGCCCCCAGGCCCCCATCGGCCTGCTGGGCGGAGGCGAAGGCCTGCACTTCCTCGAACTGGGCCAGCCACTTGACCAGATAGGAGCGCAGCACATTGGGCCGGCTGTCGATCTCGCGGCCGCGGCCATGCACGATCAGCACCGAGCGAAGGTCATGGGCATAGGCTTCATGAACGAAGGACGGCAACACCCGGCGACACTCTGCCAGCGGACGGCGCAACAGATGCAGCCGCGACTGGGCCGGGTAGCCGCCGTGGCGGAGACGGTCCACTACCCCCTGCTGGATGCCCTCACGCCGATACTCGACCGGATCGAATGGCGGCAGCAGCTCGACGAAATCGTCGGAGAGAAAGCTGTCCTCGCCGGTCTCGGCCTGGGCACTCTGGCGACGGGCCAGTTGCGCCTCCGTGGGGCGACGCACCTGCCGCCCGGGGTTGGCCCGGTTGGCGGCAGCGGGGAGCGGCCGCACATCACCCATCATCGTTCGGAAATCCTGATCGTCACGGGCAGACTGACTCATGGGGGCCACCTCCGTCATTGTCGAGCCGACTAGGAGCCTGTCGGATTTGACCGATCATCGCAGTAGATCAACGTCGAGTCCGATAGGCTCCTGATATCCTAGCCGGACGGCAAGGGTCCTGTCATGGCAGGATGAGCCGCGTCACATCAAGTGAGGAAGCCCCTATGCAGGGATTGCGATATCTATTGGCTGGCCTGGTGGCCCTGCCGCTGGCCATCATGGCCTGGCTCTGGTTCACCATGCTCAGTCCCTTCACCTATGATCGCCCCGATCACCTGCCGGAGGTGGACGAAGGGCCCCATGCGGTCTTCGTCTATGGCACCCTGCGTCTTTCACCGGTGCGCTGGATCGTAATGGGCCGAGCCGGCGAATCCGAGCCCGCTGTGCTCGAAGGCTTCCGCCGCGAGGGGCTGGACCTGGTCGAAGCCCCAGGCGAGCGGGTGGCGGGGGAAGTGATCGTGGTCCGCGCCGATGAGCTGGAACGGCTGGATCGCTACGAACGACTGGGTATTCGCTATGCCCGCGTGGAAAAGCGCCTGACGGACGGACGCTCGGTCTGGGTCTACCGCAGGCTGGCCGACGAGGACGTCGGTGTCGAGGAGCTGATGGAAGGGGATGTGTAGTTGTGGTCAGCATGAGCCCCCTTCTACAATAGCCGCACTTCCAAGGATCGAGGAACCCGCCATGACGATCACGCTCTACCACAATCCCCGCTGTTCCAAGTCCCGCCAGGCCCTCGCCCTGCTCGAGGAGCACGGCGCCGAGGTGACCATTCGTCGCTATCTGGACGAGCCGCTCGACGAAGCGGAGCTTCGCGACCTGATGTCGCGATTGGATGCGGACGGTGAGGCGCTGGTAAGGACCCAGGAACCCGAATGGGAATCCCTGGACGTTGATCTTCAGGATCAGGAACAGGTGATCCAGGCACTGGTCGACCACCCTCGCCTGCTGGAACGCCCCATCGCGGATGATGGCAAACGCGCCGTGCTGGGCCGCCCGCCGGAAGATGTACTCGCCCTGCTTCACACTGAAGAGTGACCCGGCCCAGTTTCCCTTAGCCTTCAGGAGCCAAGATGCACGACGTCCTGCCTTACGTTTTGATCCTCTACTATTCTCGTCACGGTGCGACCCGCACCATGGCCGAGCAGCTCGCCGCCGGCGTTGAATCCTGCCCTGGCATCGAGGCCCGGTTGCGAACCGTTCCGGCCGTCTCGCCGACCTGTGAAGCCGTCGACCCCGAAATACCCGCACAAGGCGCCATCTACGTTGACCTCGATGATCTGCGCCACTGCGCGGCGTTGGCGCTCGGCAGCCCGACCCGCTTCGGCAACATGGCGGCACCGCTAAAGCACTTCATCGACACCACCAGCACGCTATGGCTCAACGGGGCCCTGGTCGACAAGCCGGCCACCGCGTTCACCTCCACCTCAAGCCTGCATGGTGGCCAGGAAACCACGCTGATCTCCATGCTGTTGCCGCTGCTGCATCATGGCATGGTCTATGCCGGCCTCCCCTACAGCGAGACTGACCTGATGGATACCACCGCCGGCGGTACGCCCTACGGCGCCAGCCATGTCGCCGGCCAGCGCAGCGACCAACCGCTTGCCGACAGCGAGCGACGCCTGGTGCGCGCCCAGGGCAAGCGTATCGCTCGCCTTGCCTTGGCCATGCAGAGCCTGCGGGAGCCCTCATGAGACGCTGGATGGAGGATCTGGAGGCCCGCCATGGGCTCGACAACCTGACCGATCGCTCGCGGCAACTGGTGCTGGGCAGCTTCGGCCTGCTGATGGTGCTGTTGATCTGGAGCGGTCTGTCGATGCAGGCCGGGGACAACCCGCTGACGCCAATACTGATTCGAGTACTGCCCCTGGTCCTGTTCCTGCCATCGATCATTGGCCGCCGTCCCCGGGGCCATGCCTGGTTGGCTTTCGTCAGTCTGCTCTACTTCACCCAGGGAGTCATGTTGGCCACGCTGCCCGGGCAAGGTGTGGTGGGCGGGCTCGAAGCGATCAGCGCGCTGGGGCTGTTTACCGGCTGCATGCTCTACGCCCGCTTTCGCAGCCGCCAGATGAAGGCGGGCGCCGGCAACTAAGCCTCTGCCTCGGGGCAGGAAGCCTCAGCAATGTCCCAGTCGCTGGAATAGAATGGTAAAGAAGACAAGCTGTGTGCCCCGGCAAAAGGAGGTCGCCCCGCTACCCGCCTCTCTCTTGTCTCTTGTCTCTTGTATCCGGACAGAGCGTCGATCTGTTGTGCTTCGGCCGCGCAACAGCGACCATGTAAGAAAATTTCTAGGAGAACGCCATGACACGCAAGATCGCCGACATACGGCGCGACTACGAGGGCGGCCAGCTGGAAGAAGACAAGGTGCCCGCTGACCCCATGGTACTTCTGGACGAGTGGATCACCCTGGCGCTGGACGCCGAAGGCGACGATGGCAACGCCATGACGCTGGCAACCGTTGACAGCCAGGGGCTGCCCCATGCGCGGATTGTCCTGCTCAAGGGATACGACGAAAGCGGCCTGGTCTTCTACTCCAACTATCACAGCCACAAGGGCAGCGAGCTGGCCAATGTGCCTCATGCCGCACTGACCTTCTGGTGGCCATCGCTGGGGCGTCAGCTACGCGTCGAGGGACGTGTCGAGCTGGTCGCCGACGACGAGTCTGATGCCTATTTCAACAGCCGCCCGCGAGCCAGCCAACTGGGCGCCTGGATCGCCACCCAGAGCGTGGTCATTCCCGGTCGGACGTGGATAGAGGAGCGACAGCATCGCTTCGAGCAGGCCTACGAAGGCCAGGAAATCCCTCGCCCCGTACATTGGGGAGGCTACCGGGTCATACCGGAGATGATCGAATTCTGGCAGGGACAACCCAGCCGGCTGCATGACCGTATCCGCTACGAGTTGCGCGACGGCAGATGGCACTTCTTCCGCATGGCGCCCTGAACCATTCGATAACAGGGGTCGCGAGGCCAGCGTGGCACACCAGGCCTCTCGCCCCCGGGCGACCAGCCACCACCATTTTCAGTCCGGCATGCTCTCCAGGCGATGGCGCTGCCACTCGCTCTCGGGCTCGTTGAGACGCAGCACTGCGTCCACCACCTGCTCTTCCATGTTATAGCGACAGCGGAAGCCCAGGTGCTTCATCAATGCCCGCATGGGATGGTTATCGACCATGATCTTGCCAATCATTTCCAGTGTACCCACGCTCTGGCAATAGGCGATCATCTTCTTCATCAGCAGGCTCCCCAACCCCTGCTCGGCCATGTCATCACGGACAATCACCGAGAATTCCGTTCGGATATTATCCGGATCGTTCCAAACCCTGACCACACCCAGCATCTCCTTGCCGCCATCTTCTCTACGATGTTCGGCGATGAAGGCCATCTGACGATCGTAGTTGATATGCGACAGGATCGAGAGGTCGCGCTGGCTCAGGTCGGACTTGTTGTGAAAATAGCGAAAGCGGATACTCTCCTCGGAGAGCTGACCGTGGAAATTGGTGATCAGCGGAGCGTCCTCGGCACGAATAGGGCGCACCTCTACCGCCATGCCATTCTTGAGCGTCGTCCACTCACGCAGCTCTTCGGGATAAGGCATGATGGAAAAACGGGCCGGAGCACCCAGATCCATGGCGAAGTCCACTGCCACCATGCCGTCGCGGTTGAGCAGCAGCGGGTTGAGCTCCAGCCCGCGCAGCTCCAGTAGATCGGAGGCCATCTGCGACAGCTGGACCAGCAGTTGGCATAGACGCTTCAGGTCCCGTTCCGGGTCGCTGGAGTGTTCGCGAATCAGGCGGGCAGCGTGAGTGCGGCCCACCACATCGGCCGCCAGCGTCATGTTCAGTGGTGGCAGCGACACCTGACGGTCGGCCAGCACATTGACCTTGTAGCCGCCGATACCGAATACGATGAGCGGGCCGAATATCGGGTCCCGGGTGATCCCCGCGCAGAGCTGCATCGAGTGCTTGCCCCGCTGCATGGGCTGTAGACAGTACTCTCGAATCCTCACCGGCGGGAATCTTTCCCGATGCTTGTCACCGAGGCGTGTGACACCCTCGGCCGCCTGCTGGGGCGAATGGAGGTCCTGCAGCAGGCCCGCCGAGAGCCTGTGGGGCTGCCGGCGATAGCGGAAGGGCCGGCAATTGCTCTCATGCACCACCTTAAGGGCCATGGGGCCATCGATACTGCCGGCGGCAGCAAAGGCCTCCTCCGGTGTCTGCACATAGTGGCTGGGCGCGACGGAAATACCGTAGGCCTCGAGTACCTGGGCGGTCTCGGAGTGAGACAGCGTCTCGCGCCCCTCGGACTTGGCTTCCTCGATCAGGGTGCGGCAACGGGCACGGATATCCGGCGTAGTGGCAAAGGGAATCGTCGGCGGGGTCTCCTGCAGCAGCGCCTGGACCCGCTGATAATCAACCATGTGCATGAAGGCCTTCACCGCCTTTTCCGGTGAAACGTAGGTTGGGATGCCCGCTGCACTGCACTCATTTCGGGCATCGAGTGCGGCCTCTAACCCCATCCAACTGGTCAATAGGTTGCGACGAAAACGCTTGCGATTGGCGATTACCGCCTGGGCCGTGACCCTGGATGGCGCCAGGCGAGTCGGTGCATGTACTACCAGGACGGCATCCACGCCAGGGTCGGCTGCGACGATCTCAAGTACCTCCACCAGTTTTTCCGGCGTCGCGTTGCCACCAAGGTCCACCGGGTTCTCCCCGGGCTTGCTCATATCGAAGTCGCTTTTCGTCAGCGCCAGTCGCGTCTCGTCGGAAAAATTCGCCAGCTTGCCCCCGGCACTGATCAGCTTGTCGATGGCGAGCATGGCCGGACCCAGACCGTTTGAGACGATCGCCAGCCGGTCGCCCTTGAGCGGCTTCATCTGGGATAGCGTCATCAATGCGTCGAACAGCTCATCGGAGTCGTTGACCCTCACCACGCCGGCACGGGCAAAGGCTGCGTCAAAGACGACGTCACGGTTGGCAATCCCCGGCGTCGGCGGCATGTTGGACAGGTCGGACTCCGGCGTCCGGCCGCTCTTGATGGCAAGGACCAGCCGGTTGCGCGAAGCATCGCGTAGCGCCGTCATGAAGTGCTGGGAGTCCTGGATGCGCTCCAGGTGAAGCAGGATCGCCTGGGTAGGAGAGTACTGGTTGATGTAGTCGAGCAGATCGGGAAGCATCACATCGACACTGTCACCCACGGTGATGAGGTGGGAGAAACCGATGCCCCGGCCGGCGGCCCAGTCGATCATGGCGTTGCCGAGCATCCCCGACTGCCCCAGATAGGCCACCCGCCCTGCCTTGACCGGCTGACTGGCGTAAGAGGCGTTGAGCTTGCGCCCGGGCACGATCAGTCCCATGCACTCTGGACCCAGCACCCGGATGCCTGACTCACGTGCCGCCACCAGCATTCGTTCACGGATGGAAGCCTTGCCCTCACTAGCTTCATCGAGGTCAGACCCACCGGATAGGACCAGGGCGGCCTTGACACCCAATCGTCCCAGCCGGGAGATCACCTTGGGCAGGCTGTGTGCTGGCGTACAGATGACCGCCAGGTCAGGTGTTTCTGGCAGCTCACGTATACGCGAAACACAGGGCTGACCGAACACCGAGGCGTAGCCCTTGAGGTTGACCGCCCAGATGGTGCCCGTAAAGCCGGCCTCCTGCAGGTTGCGAATGACAAGCCCACCAATGGAGTGAGGCTTTTCCGATGCCCCGATCACTGCAATGGTGCGCGGCTCGAAGAAATGCCGTAGGAATCGGGTACCCAAGTCGTTACCTCCACCAAGTCAGTTCCTGTCATCCTGTGTACGACTTATTGACACTGTTGTGCAAGGGCTTACCGGCATTATGGTGACCCCTGTCATTGTGGAGCACCCATATGATCACGGCTTACATTACCCACCCGGATTGCCATCTTCACCATATGGGCCCGGAGCATCCGGAAAGCCCGCTTCGGCTTGAAGCCATCAAGGCTCGCCTCTCGCTCTCGGGGCTTCTACAGCAAACCATGCAGTCGGATGCTCGCGAAGCCACCGAAGATGAACTGGCTCGAGTTCACCCGCTACGTCATCTCAGGGCGCTGGACAAGTGCGTGCCCCAAACGGGCATCGTCACGCTGGACAGTGACACCATGATGAATCCCGACAGCCTCCAGGCCGCTCGCATGGCCGCTGGCGCCGTGATTCGCGGGGTGGAGCAGGTCTATCGTGGCCAGGCCGACAATGTCTTCTGTGCGGTACGCCCACCGGGACACCACGCCGAAGCCACCGACGCCATGGGCTTTTGCTTCTACAACAATGTCGCCGTCGGCGCCGCCCACGCTCGGGCGAAGTACGGCGCCCGACGCATTGCCATCCTCGACTTCGACGTTCATCAGTGCAACGGCACCATCGATATCTTCAAGGATGACCCCGACATCCTGATCTGCACCAGCTACCAGTACCCGTTCTACCCCTGGCGCTACCTGCGCAGCGAATGGCAGAACGTGGTCAACACACCCCTGGAAGCCGGTACCGACAGTACCGCCTTTCGACGTGAGCTCGAGAACGACTGGCTTCCAGCCCTGCACGCCTTCAAGCCGGAGCTGGTGCTGGTATCGGCAGGTTTCGATGGCCACCGGGAAGATCCCATGGCGGAACTCTGCCTTGAGGACGAGGATTTTTACTGGGTAACCCACATGGCCATGGAGATCGCTGCGCTCTATGCCGACAATCGCCTCGTTTCTGTCCTGGAAGGCGGTTACGACCCAGCCTCGCTTGGCCGTGGCGCTGAAGCGCACGTTCGTGCGCTACTGGGCCTGCCTTTCGGTGACTGACGCCGATTCACCCGAGCCAGGAAACACTCCGTCGCGATTGGGTGCGCGAATGTCGCTATGACAATGCGCTTCACGCCATTTGTGGTACGCTTTGGGGAAACTTGTTTCCTATAGTGAACCTGCCCATGCCAGCCACCACCGACCAGCAGGCCGCGCTGCGTATCGCATCCGGCCGCAAACCCTTCGTGGAGCCACTACGTCTTGGGGAGCGCCTCAAGGAGCTTCGCCTGGCCAACCAGTGGACGCTGGAGGACGTCAGTCAGCGCACCGGCCTGGCCCGTTCGACCCTGTCCAAGATCGAGAATAATCAAATATCGCCCACCTTTACCGCCGTACAGAAGCTTATCAACGGTCTCGGCATTGACCTGCCACAGCTGCTGACCCCCCCTCGCGCCCAGCCCCGGACCATGGGACGCCGAGATCTGACACGGCAGGGAAAGGGCGAACACCACCCCACCCCCACCTACGAGCATGAGCTGCTGAGCTGTGAGCTGGCCCAGAAGCGCATGATTCCTTTCAAGACCATCGTTCGGGCACGCAGTTTCGACGAATTCAGCGAATGGGTTCGTCATGACGGGGAAGAGTTTCTGATGGTCCTGGAAGGCGAGATCTGTCTCTATACCGAGTTCTACGAGCCGTTGCAGCTCTCCCATGGTGACAGCATCTACTTCGATAGCGACATGGGCCATGCACTGGTCTCGACCAGCACAGAGGATGCCGTGGTCCTGTCGGTCTGTACCCACGGGGACACTACCTGAGCTCAGCGCTGCTGTCTGTCGCCCGGTCGCCGTGCGGGCATGGCATCCAGTTCCAGCCTTTCCCCGGCATTGATCGCCTGGAAGTGACGCCCCTTGGCCCGGGCGATCAACAAGACGCCGAAGCGCTCGGCCAGCTCCACTCCCTTCTGGGTGACTCCCGAACGTGACACCAGAACGCTGATTCCCATTTGGGCGACCTTGAGCACCATTTCGGAGGTCAATCTTCCGGTGGTATAGAAAATATCGCAGCCTTGGGTCTCGCTGGTTTCCAGCCACTGCCGCCCGGCCAGGGTGTCCACTGCATTATGTCGTCCCACGTCTTCGACGAAATCGAGCACTTCTGCCTGGCGGCAGAGCGCACAGCCATGCACAGCTCCTGCGTTACGATAGGTCTCGTTGTAATCACCCAGCCGCTCGAGCAACGCATAGAGCACCGACTGTGACAGTCGGGTCTCTGGCATCCGCTGCAGCGAGGTCGTATCCAGCAGCCGGCCAAAAACCGTGCCCTGGCCGCAGCCGGTCGTCACGGTGCGCTGCCCCAGCCGGGTCTCCATGTCGTCCGGCAGCCGTCGGGTCACCACGGCGGCAGCCTCCACCTCCCAATCGACCTGAACCGCCTCGAGATCCTCTACGCTCGGGAGCAGCCCCTGGTTACGCAGGTACCCGACCACCAACGCTTCCGGGTCGGCTCCCAGGGTCATCAAGGTGACGATTTCACGCTTGTTGAGATAGAGCGTCAGGGCGCGTTCGGCCGCAATGGCCTGGCGACGCACCTGGCCAAACTCATCGAGGACGTCAACTTCCAGCGTGGTGGGCAGTCGAGCATGACTGAAACTGGTGAGGGACATCACGTTTACCCCTGTTCCCCATGACTGATTTCTCTACGCAAATGACATGATCGCATCCCTGGCGGAGGCTGTCTGTAGCCGGGGGGACTACATCCCTAAGCCACGACAGCTAGCCCCCATGTCGCGCACTTTTGTTATCCTGTGACGAACCTGACGAGGAGCGCATACATGCAGAATCTAGACGAGAAAACCCGTACCGAGCTCGAAGCCGCGGCCTTTCGCCGTTTGCTTCAGCACCTCGACGAGCACAAGGAAGTGCAGAACATCGATCTGATGATCCTGGCCGACTTTTGCCGCAACTGCCTCTCCAAGTGGCTGGTGTCGGCGGCCGAGAAGCAGGGTGCCGATCTCGACTACGAAACAGCCCGGGAATATGTCTACGGAATGCCCTACGACGAGTGGAAGGCCAACTACCAGCAAAAAGCCACGCCGGAACAGGTGGCCGCCTTCGAGGCTCGCCAGGCTCGCAAGAGGGAGAGCCAGGGCTCATGAGCGAATCGATGATACCGCTGACAATAGCGGTGCTGACCATCTCCGACACCCGGGACCTGAACACCGATCGCAGCGGCGCCATGCTGGGCGAGCGCCTGGAGCTGGCGGGCCATCGGCTTGCCGAGCGTCGGATCGTGATCGACGATATCTATCGTATTCGTGCGGCAGTCTCAGAGTGGATTGCCGACCCTGGCATTCAGGTCATCCTGACAACCGGTGGCACCGGTTTCACCGGTCGCGATTCGACCCCCGAAGCCGTGTCGGTGCTGCTGGACAAGCGCATCGAAGGGTTCGGTGAACAGTTCCGTCAGCTCTCCTTCCTGGACGTCGGCAGCTCGACGATCCAGAGCCGCTGCCTAGGCGGATTGGCCAATGATACCGTGATCTTCTGCCTGCCCGGCTCCAGCGGCGCCTGCCGCACCGCCTGGGATGGCCTGCTGGCAGAGCAGCTCGACAGCCGTCACAAGCCCTGCAACTTCGCCAACCTGGTCATACCCGGCCGGGGTCAGCATGGCTGAGCTGCAACCCATCGAGGCAGCACTCGCCGCGCTACTCGAGGATGTCGTCCCGCTACCGACGGAGGTCGTCAGCTGCAGCCAGGCCGCAGGACGGGTGCTGTCCGAACCGGTACTGGCCCGACTCGACGTGCCCCCCTTCGACAACAGCGCCATGGACGGCTATGCCCTGCATCACGGCGATGCGGGGCAGACTCTGCCGATCACCCAGCGCGTCGCCGCGGGGAGTGGCGTCCAGCCGCTGTCGCCGGCAAGTTGCGCACGGATCTTCACCGGCGGCGAGCTCCCGCCAGGGGCCGATTGCGTGGTGATGCAGGAGCGCGTCGAGAAGAAGGATGGCCTGGCGGTCATCCCCGCGGATATCCCGGCCGGTGATAACGTGCGCCGCCGGGGCCGCGACGTACGGGCTGGGGCGCCGCTGCTGGATGCGGGCATACGCCTTGATGCCGCCGCATTGGGTCATCTTGCCGGACAGGGCATCACCGAGGTGGCTGTGCGCCATCGCCCCCGGGTCGCCCTGCTCTCCACCGGTGACGAGATCGTCGATCCGGGCCAGCCCCTGGCCCCGGGACAGATCTACAATTCCAACCGCCCCATGCTCAGGCAGCTGCTGGAACGTTTCGGCGCCGAGGTGGTGCTCGTCGCCTCGGTGCCCGACGACCCGGAAGGGACCCGCGCCACACTGAGCCGGGCCGCACAAGGGGCGGATGTGGTGGTCTCCACCGGTGGCGTCAGCGTGGGAGAGGAGGACCACGTCCGCGCGGCACTGGAATCCATCGGTCGGCTCGACCTCTGGCGCCTGGCCATACGGCCCGGCAAGCCACTCGCCCTGGGGCGGCTGCCCGGGGAAGGCGGCAGGCCAGTGCGCTTTGTCGGCCTGCCGGGCAATCCCGTGTCGTGCTTTGTCGGTGCCTGGTTGTTCCTTCGCCCCCTGATGGGCGCGCTGCTTGGCTGCCCGGCCCTCGCCGAGCTGCCGACGCTCTCCGCCCGTGCCGACTTTGCCACCAGCACCGGCCCTCGTCGTCACTATATGCGCGTGGCCCTCGAGTTCAGCGAGCAAGGGATCGTGGCAAGCGCGTTCCGAGACCAGAATTCCGGCGTGCTCTCTTCCTGCGTCGGCGCCGATGCACTGGCCGTGATACCCGAGCAGTCACACATCGCGCGCGGCGACGCCCTCGACTGCTTGTGGCTCAGGGTCGATTGAACGATGAGCCCTTCCCGGTATCGGTTACCTCGAGCTCGTCGTTCACTGCAGGCCAGAGGCGCTGAAAGTCCTTCTCCAGGCCGGCATAATCCGCCTCCAGCCAAGGCACCAGTTCCGCCAGGCGGTTGGGGCCGGAGAGTCGCTGACCGATACCGCGCACCGCCCGGCAGGTGAAATCGAAGTCGACGTAGCGATGCAGCCAATCCTGCTCCACCAGTACCGGCATCATGAGAGCCAGGCGGGCGGGGGCAGGACGCTGCTCCAGCAGGTGGTAGCAGCGCAATACCAGCCGGGACTCCACCACGTCGAGTTGCAGCTGGCGAGCCACGAAGTGGTCCCACATCAGGTCCAGGGCGATACCGGTATAACGCCGGAGCGTCTGCGGCGCCCGGCTCCGTGCCGAATGGATCACCGGATGGCCATCGACAAAGGCATCGACCCGGCGATGGTGCCGGATACCGCTGGCGACCTCGACGGGCCAGGCCGAGAGGTCACTGCCCTTGACGCCGTCGGCAATCAGGTTGCCGTAGAGAAACTCGTCGCTGCCGCCGCGGGCCAGCCAGGCATGAGCCAAAAAATTCATGGGGAATGCTTCATCGAGAATGCGCTTTCATGGCAAGGCCCTCATGGACACCCCTTCATCAGAGGCAGTTCGCAGGCTTCGGCAGGCCTGCCAGCCGCGCCGCCACCTTGGCGGGGCTTTCCGGGAAGAGGCGCATGAGGTGAAGCGAACGCCCCTTCTCGCTTCCCAGCGACTGCGCCACGGCCTTGACCAGCGGCCGCATGGCCGGTGAGGCTTCGTAGCGGGCATAGAAGTCGCGCAGTACCGTAATGATCTCCCAGTGCTCATCGGTCAGCTCACGCCCCTCCTCGGCCGCCATGGCGCTGGCCACGGCCGGTGTCCAGTCATCGAGCGCTATCAGGTAGCCTTCCGGATCGAGGGCAATGCGCTGGGCTCCCACCTGCAGATAGCGGTCGATTTCCGTAGAAGCCATCAGAACCAGCTCACTGTCTTGTCGGCTTCTTCGGTAAGCGTTACGAAGCCGTCGACGTCCACTACCTGGACACTGGCATCGCAGTGGCCATCCAGTCCGTGGGCCACCAGGTCCTCACGCAGGGCGAACAGCCGGCCGCCGATCACCTCGAAATGACGAACCTGGGACGGGAGCGCGCCATGTACGCCATCTTCGACCAGCAACAGGCGATCTTCCGGCCCCATGCCGGCAAGGGCCTCACGGTAGACCAGGCTCGAGCTGGGAGAGCGATTGAGAATGTGCAGGATCATGATCGACCTCGCGGTTATCGTGTCACCGATGGCGTCAGAATGTCAGTACCAGCCGGTGCCCGGCAATCAGCGCCGCTATCGATGGCGGCTCGAGGGGGCTTGCCGGCAGCTGCAGCGTCTCGGTAGACAAGCCCAGGCGGGCGAGTGACGTCGCGTCCAGGAACAGCGACTCGATATCGTACATTGCCAGCATATCCAGCGTGGCAGAGGTACCCTTCTGCCCCAGAGGTCCGGCCCCCTGTCCCTTGAGCAGCGCCAGAACCCCATCGCCCTGGAACAGCAGGCTCACGGCCTGTCCGAAGGCCGCCGCTACCAGGGCGGCATCGAGGCCTTCACGCAACCAGCTGCTGCCGTGGGGCGGATGACGCAATATCACCAGCACATCTCCGTCCAGAACGGTCTCTGCCTGCATCGCATTCTCCTCAGGGCGCAAAGGTCACCAGGCGATCGACGCCTAGCCCCAGGTCGATCAGTTGGCCCAGCCCCGTCAGTTCGAAAGGGGGCTCAACGCTATGGCCCGACTTGCCGTGGCGGGAGGCCTCACGCTCATCGAGCAAACCCCGGCGCAGGGCGGCAGCGATGCAGACCTGAAGCTGGGTGCCGTGCTCCTTGCTCAGCCTTATCCAGGCGTCCACCAGATGGGGCTCATCCTGAGGGGGCGCCGCCAGCCGTGCGGCGTTATAGACACCATCATGATAGAAGAAGACGCAAGCCAGGTGATGCCCCCGGGCCAGGAGGGCCGCGGCAAAGCGCAGTGCGGAATGGGAGGCCTGGCTGCTGTAGGGTGCGCCCTGAACGAGTAACGCGTAGCGCATGGACGGCTCCTGCCCTAGCAAACGAGCAGGCCCCGCCTGAGCGGGGCCTGCGGATTACACTTCGAACCTGAGATCAGTCGTTGCTCATGATACCGAGCAGCATCAGCAGGCTGACGAAGAGGTTATAGATCGAGACGTAGAGCGTGATGGTGGCGAGGATATAGTTGGTTTCCCCGGCACGGTGCACGATCTCACTGGTCTGGTAGAGGATTGCCGCTGAGGCGAACAACACGAAACCAGCCGACACCATCAGCATCAGGGTCGGTATCTGGAAGATCAGACCCGCCACCATGGCCAGGATCAGCACGATCGCACCAGCCATCAGGAAATTGCCGAGGAAGCTGAAGTCCTTCTTGGTGATCAGCGCTACGGCAGAGAGGCCGATGAAGGTCAGGCCAGTCATGGCCAGTGCATTCATGATCAGCGCAGCGCCATTTGGCAATGCCAGGTAAGCGCTGAGGATCGGCCCCAGTGTGAAGCCCATGAAGCCTGTGAAGGCGAACGTGGCTAACAGACCGGCAGCTGAATTGGCCGTCTTATGCACCAGGAACATCAAGCCGTAGGCACCGATGAAGAAAACCAGAATGTTCATCCGCTCGACGCCCATGGTCATGGCGACGCCAGCCGTCACAGCGGAAAACAGCAGGGTCATGGCCAGCAGGCCGTAGGTATTACGCAGCACCTTGTTGGTGCTGACTACCTGTGACGTGTGCTGTGCCACATGTGTTTCATTATAGGCCATTGATCCAGAGCTCCCTGTAGTTGATCTGAGTGATCTTGGCAGTGGACAAAGAATGCCGTCGGATGGTTCCCAACGCAACCCCTTAGTTCTGAAAGCCTCAACGCACCATCATCGCAGAATTTTCGCCGACGAGCAGCTGGTTCGCAATATTTCGGGCACTGGGACAGATCGTTGTGTCCTCCTCCACCGCACCTGCATCCACCCAGTGGATTTCACTGGCATCATCACCGGCCACAGCCGTGCCACCAATCCAGCGGCATCGCACCACCACGATGACGAAATGGCTAAGGAGCCTGCCGTCATCATCGTACTGTCTGTCCTCCACCGCCGTCATGACACCCAGTGGCTCGGCTTCAATCGCAGCCTCCTCCCGCACTTCGCGAATCGCGGCGGCCATGAGAGATTCTCCGGGTTCGACCCGCCCCCCGGGCAGAGCCAGCATGCCGGCATTTGGCGGGTGTCGGCGCCGGACCATCAATACAAGGCCTTGGTGCAACAACGCCGCGGAAATCGCCACGCATGGCGTAATGAGCGGTCTTGACTGCGGCTTCTCCATGGCCCTCTCCTGTCCCGATATGGCGGAAGCCCTTGACCTCATGAGCATAACTGGTAATATTCGCCCCCGTGAGCCGGAGGGATGGCAGAGCGGTTGAATGCACCGGTCTTGAAAACCGGCGTAGGGTCAAACCTACCCAGGGTTCGAATCCCTGTCCCTCCGCCATTACACCTTAAAAACCAGTCGCTTACGGCTGGTTTTTTCGTTTACCCGCCCACCTACCCGCCCACCTCAAAACGGTAGGCCCGGCGACCCGGGAACCCAACTCCACCCTCCCCCTAAGGCTAGCCAGGCCGGGGTTCACGTAGCACTGCCAAGCCCCTTATACCCGGCATCAGTCCTTTAGCACGCCTCCAAGAATGCCCTACACGATGGCGGGGCGGTAGTACTGGCGCCACCCCCAGACGAGGCAAGTTCATCGCTTTACTGGCAAGAGCAAATGGCTCAAGAAAATCACTCCTATCATTAACCCGACCCCCATCCAATCGCCCCTAAATGCGAATGCAATGGCAATGCCAATGGCCCCAGCTCTCATCAAAGCGACTCCTTGGATCGAAGCTAGCTGCTGTCTTTGCTTGCGCTTCTCTACCCCAGTCAGATGTTTTGTGTCTGGCATGCTCTCTCCCCTTTGCCATGTCATCGAAAATTTTTCAAAGCTTTGCTGGTTCTACATTTTTCCTGAAATGAGCTCTGGCGCTGTTCATCACCATTGCAGTCGCCGCCTATTTGTGTCGATATGTAATTTTTAGATCCTTGAGAGCAAAGCACCGGAGAGCCCAACATGAAACACCTGATTGCCACCCTCACCCTCGCCGCTGGTCTTGCCGGTACCGCACAGGCCGACACGAAGAGTCAGCTCTGTGACATTTTGTACGCGATATCGGAAGACATCATGTTTATTCGGCAGAACAATGCGCCAATGCCGGAGGCCATGCGAATCGTCGCCGGTGAACCAGTCCTTGAGGCAGTCGTCCGTGATGCATACAGCCGCCCTCTTTTCAGTACTTCGAAGCACCAGCAACGCACCATTCGGGAATTCGCTAACGACAACTACCGGCGCTGCATCGAGCAGGACTAGGCTGCACCGCTCTAGTGACTTCCGAAAAGTCCAATTTCAGAAGTTCTCTATTCAGCATTCTAGTAGAAAGCGAGAGGTCTATTAGCAAATTGCGAGACTTTCCGAATTCCGCGCTCGGCGCCGCCCTCGGCTGGTGGAAGGCCCCGGATGGGACCCTGAGCGAATGGGCACCTAGCATGCCGGCGATTGTGGTTCGTAGCTTAGGTAGGTTTGTTGCTGGGAGCCCTGAAGCTGGCCGCTGGTGGCTTAGCCTCCCGGGGGTGTTGCCGGGTTTGCTAAGTCGGACGCTTTTTGCCGGGTATAGTCCGCCTACCGTCCGCCTAACGTCCGCCTACCGTCCGTTTTGTCCGACCCCTGCCCGTGTCCGCGTTTGCCGCCCCCCCTAGTAAGGGGCGGCAACCCGGACGGTCTCTCAAGGATCAAACTGAGTAAGGAAGCAGGACCTCCATTCCCTCCTTTTCCTCTACGACCCACCCCAGTTCGGCTAGGCGTGACATAGCTTCCAAGAAGCGGCGACGGTCCATGCCTTCAGCACCCAATATGCGGCGGCACTCCTCGACAGGAACCCGGCAACCGGCCCCCAAATGATCCGGAGATAATGCTGCTAGGTTCTCCAGCACCTCCAGGACGCGGCGGGGATGCTTCCCCTTTGGTCTTTTCGGTGTGTAGGCCCTGTCTTCCATGGGCTTCAGGATGCATGAACCCGACTCTTCCCCCTCGATGCCTTTCAGTTCCACCGGCTCCAGGCTAAAAGCCAGTCGGTCAGGCATGTCGGCGTCTTTCATCTTTGTGGGCTCAAGGGTCACCGTGCCTGCGTGGTCCTTGGTAACCCGGTATTCAGCATCCACGGCACCCCGCAACGCAGTCGATCCCCGGGCGCCCCTAGTGCTGTCCTTGCCACTGTGGTGAACTACCAGCACGGTGGCCCTCCACCGGTGCCGCAGGGCGTCCAGGTTAGCAACGAATGCTCCAATGTCCGTGGCGCTGTTCTCGTCACCAGCAAAGCAACGTGCCAGGGTATCCACGACAATAAGGGCTGGGGCTTGCCTAGCGTCAGCAGCCAGGGCGTCGACGGCTTCTAGGACTTTGCCAGCTGACTCCTTCTCGTCCAGCGGGGCGGCACGCTCGGAGATGTATAACGGCACCCCCGCCAGGCTAGCCTCCCGGTGCTGTGCCCAGGCCTTGAACCGGCGCCCAATTCCGTTTTGCCCTTCCCCAGCGATATAGAAGACTGGGCCTGGCTTGGTCTCAGCACCATGCCAGGGCGTACCCGTAGCGATACTGGCAGCCAGGTCGATGGTCAGGAAGGATTTTCCGTGGCCCGGCTCGCCATAGACCAGGGCCAACGAGTCGGCTTCAACGTAGCCCCGCACCAGCCAAGAAACAGGGCGGATACTGGCCACTAGCTCCCCCACTGGTGTGAAGCCGAATGACCGGCGCGGGCGCGCGCCAATGCCGGCCTGACTAGCCTCCAGGTTGTCCAACTCAGTCAAAGCATCCATGGCGCCTTGTTGCCTGCTTTCACGGTAGCGGTCCTGATTGAACTCCGTCAGGGTGCGCCCGTCCTCCGTGGTCATCATGTCGCCTACCGCCCGCAAAGCGGCATCTCGGTCGCCGTCGTGCTCCCAGAATGTGAGCAGGTCGAAGGCATCACCCCATTCCGGTAGCCCGGCCTCGATGTCGCTTTCATGCGCCGTATGCCAGCGGGCGCCGTCCTTGGTGATGGATACGCCAGGCGTCCCGCTCTCTGACAGCGGCGAAAGCCAGCGGGGTCCATGCTGACGGTAGCCATAAGCCTCCAGGACCAGCGGCAAAGGATGGGCGGCGTTATAAGCAACGATTGGGCTAGCCTGCCCGGTGGTATGCCGTTCCGCCAACTTGGCCCGTGCCTCGGCCTGCCAGCGATCCAGTGCCACCAGGCGTTCGGCCTCGGCCTTGTCGTGGGCGGTCAGCTCGGAAGCAAACACCGCCTCCCAGTCGAAGCCATCGCTAACCCCCACCAAATCCTCCGCATCCTCCCCGACAGTCGCCGCGAAGAACTGGCCGCGGTTGGGTAGGTAGCAAAGCTGGTTCGGACGTTCCGTAACCCGGTCGGGGACGATGCCCAAGGCTTCGAGCCGGTCATTCAAGATGCGCTGGCACGCCTCGAAGCGCCCCCCAGGGCAGGCTACATTCAAGGGAATCACCAGCCGGGCTTTTGGGTTGTCAGGCGTAGCGCTGGCGCTGGTATAGGCCAGTACAGTGGAGCCAATGTCTTCGGCCAGGCTGTCGGCGGCGTCCTGCAACTGGGGCGGGTTGCTGTCCAGGTCCGCCCACAAGGCATAGAAGCGTCCATGCTGGCGCTGATCCTCCGCCCGACGACTGGGATAGTCGGAGAAGATAGCCCACCGTGCTTGAGCCTTGTCGACGCACTGTGGCGCTTCCAGCATCTCGACCACTTCGGCGCCCGTGATGGTCTGCAAGGGTCTGGGATTGCGCCGAGCGGTCGGGCTGTGGTGTTGTCCAAGCCCACTGCAGAACTCGGCTTCCCTGAAGGCTCGGGGCATCGGCAGCGACCGCAGGTTAACGGGGAACTTCAGAACGGCGGCAGTCATACGGCGTCCCCCGTAGCCGTGGCGTCCAGGATAAGGCCAATTTTCCGGCGATCCGCTGCCGTGGGCGTGTACTGCCCAAACCATGAAGGCCCACCGTCAACAGGAAAGCAAGGAACCCGCACGCAGGGCAGCGTCAGCAGGTAGCAGCGGCGGAGTATCCCGACGAAATGGGGTGAATTGCTGGCCGGAGCTATGCGGTCGGCATCCTGCCTGGTGACTGGCCCACGCGCCAGGGCCTCCAGCAGACGGCGCTGCCGGGTATTAGGGTTTACAATGGTCGACATTGCTGCACCTCCAATATGAAGGCGCCAGCGTGGCCCGGGGCGGGACTGCCCATAGTCAACAATTCGTTGAAAAGAGGGCTGTGGTTGGCTATTCTCCTTCTTAGCCCAAGACACATGCTGGCGCGGGTTGTGGAATGTTCAAGGCGAAGGTTTGGCGGCCATACCTTGAACGGTTCCAAGAAAGTAGATGTAAGCGCTCGGCTAGCCTCTCGGGGTGCTGCCGGGCGTCTTGGTATCTGCGCTCAGCATCATTTGAACCCCCGGTGATTTCTGTAGCACATCTGCAGCGGCAGCTGCCTGATAAAGTGCCTCCTTCCCTCCTGGTGCATCCTTTGGCAGTGAGTTGTAACGTGACCAGGCAACATCGAATGTCACAACAGCCCGTGCTTGCTCATTAGTGGTTGCCGTCACCATGACTGCCCGGCTCAAAGCATCCGCCAGTGTTTGCATGTAGAGCATGGTTGTCATACATCCTCCACTGATTTTTGTTCATATTCCAGCAGGTCAGACAGGCGCCAGCGAGCACAGCCGGGGCCTACTTTAATCGGTTTCGGAAATACGCCTTCACGCGACTTTTGCGACCCCCGCGACCAACGCCAGATTGTCGACGGATGCACCCCGTACCTTTCGGCAACCCCCTTGTCAGCCAAAAGCGGTTGAGTATTTGTCCCCGCATTCGCGTGTGAGTCTTTTTTAGTGATGCCAGCCATGGCTAGTCCTCTTGTCAATAATGGGGAATAGGTATTATCCCCCCGCAAGAGTGACTATATCCGGGCTTTGGGAAACAGTTCAAGCATTTGATTTTCTTCAACTATCCGTTGAAAAGAGGGCCGCTGTTTGGAGAGGTGCCGCATAGGGTCGCATAGGGTCGCACACGTTCGCCTTTCAAGGATTGTGCCTACGAATAGGCGTTACCTTCTCTCCTTCTTTGGGCACGATACGGCAGAATTCCGCCCATTGCTTCATGAGACGCCGACGCTTCTCCAGCAGGTCGCCACGGCGGTAGGCGGCTTCCGCGCTGTTCTTGATGGTATGGGCTAGCGCCATCTCTGCAACATCGTGTGGGGTGGCAGTAAACTCAGCTACCCAATCCCGGAAGGTGGACCGGAAGCCGTGAGCTGTGGCCTCAACTCCCATTCGTTTCAGCAACGCAGTGAATGCGTTTTCTGATAGCTGGCGCCCGTGGCTGGAATTAAATACCAGCTCCCCCGGCTCTCCTGCTGGCAGCCCCCGCAGGATGGCTAGGGCATCATCGGATAGCGGTACCCGGTGCGGCTTCCCGGCCTTCATGCGCTCGGCAGGTATGGTCCAAACTGTCGCATCTAGGTCTATCTCGCTCCAAGTGGCCCCGCGGACCTCACCGGAACGGGCAGCAGTCAGAATAGCGAACTCCAACCCACGGGCGGCCAAGGCGTCGCGCTGGCGCAGGTCACGCATAAAGACGCCCATTTTCGGAATCGGTAAGGCGGCATGGTTTCCGCTTATCTTCACCTTGGCCGGCTTCGGCAGCACGGTATCCAGGTTGCCGCGCCACTCTGCTGGGTTGGGACCTTCTCGATAGCCATGCGTGGTGGCCCATGACAAAACAGCCTCGATCCGCTGGCGCACGCGGGTCGCAGTCTCCGTCTTCGTCTCCCAGATAGGCCGCAGGACCTCCACGATATGGGCCAGCTCTACCTCCGACACGGATAGGGCCCCCAATACCGGGGAAGCATAGGTTGCCAAGGTGTTTTCCCATTGGGCAGCATGCTTTTTGTTGCGGGCCTCCGCTTGTTTCACCTTCACGACTTCGGCGGCGCATTGGTCAAAGGTTATCCGCTTACGCTCACCGGCTAGCAGTGCAGCCCGTGCGGCCTGACGCTCGGCAACCGGGTCGATCCCTTCCGCCAGTTTTTCCCGCAGCTCGGACGCCTTAGCCCGGGCGTTGGCCAGCGATACAGTAGGAAAGCTCCCCAACCCGAACTCTCGACGCCTCCCGGCGACACGAGCGCGCAGGAGCCACGAACGCCCACCTTTGCCGGTGATTTGCAGCAGCAGCCCCGGCACCCCGCCCACGGAATGAGTTCCAGGCTCCACGATTCGACGGACTTCCAGCGCCGATAACTCTTTGACCACTTTGGGCATTTTCAAAGCCTCCGCCACGCTCTACCCGCCCAACTACCCGCCCAAAAGAGTAGCATTGGACGCCATTTGGTGCTACTTAATACGAGAGCATGCGAAGAAAAGTTCTTTTAAACCAGCAGTTTAAAAGTCTAACTAATTGAGAGAAAAGAGAAAGTGACGGACTGTCCCTCCGCCAACTCACCCGAAACATGGATAGCTTGATCGCATCCCGACCAAGCTATCCAACAAACCGCCCATCGCAGCTGAAACGGTAGCGATGGGCGGTTTTTTATTTTTCCCTGCCCTCCCCTGCAATGACTCCCGCCTTTTCTTTACCTCAGCACCAAGGACGAAGGTCCAGAGTGAACCGAATGGCCTTGTTGCCTCAGTTGGCAAACATCATCACGCTGGCGGGAGCAAAGAAGAGGACGTAGCCAACAATCATTCCAATTGCAGCTCCGGCGACGCCCTTGATCCTCCCTATCACCGCCCCGAGCAAGGCCAGGGCGGTGGGCACCAGCATGCCGCCAAAGGCGATGAAAAGATCATGATGGGCATGGGGAGGCCATTGGATGATCATGAAAAAGAAAGTACCTGACCCCTGACCAAGGCCTATCGCAGCCCACTGCCTCCCAGTCAACCACATCAATTACTCCTTCAGTAACGTATCCCGAAGGTTACGCAATGCAGTCGCACCGGAGAAGGATGACAAGAGATCATGCAGAGAGACTCAATTCATCAGGAATCGACGCAGGAATAGCAACACTACTGACTTGCCAGGAAAACCGCTCCTAGAATATCAACATCAACAGGCCAATGACGACGATCAGACCAATGAGAAAGATGATACCGGCAGTACTGGCCAAGAATTTCAACATGATTACCTCCGTGTACAGGTATTTTTCCTGAGGCTTTATTGCAATTGAAAAATGTCCTTATCTTCCCTCTGTGTGCGCCTTCCTCTTGCTATCTGCCACCTGCCATTACGTAACAAAACTCAGACTTACACATTAATGACTTTTGAACGTTTTTCTTAACTTCCTGATACTCCACGCTTTGCTACAGGAAGACTCAGTAAGGAGAAACATAGTTGCAACTCCGACCTTATTGCAAGCTTGCCACGCTCTGACGCATCTTTTTTTTCGCCTTTTACAACGCTACCCACCGAGCGAGCCGCTGGAATATGGCATCATGGGGAATACCCCCGAACAAGGCAAACCCGACAAATGGCTTCGAAGGCAACGATTCACAAGGCCCAGCTGCAGATTGCTGACATGGATCGACATTACTATGCAGACCACTCGCTGACCGTAGCACGCCACCCCTCAGAAACCGACGAGCGCATGATGGTCCGGTTGCTGGCGTTTTCACGCCATGCAACCGAGTCCTTGGCTTTCGGCCGGGGCCTCAGTACCGATGACGAGCCGGACCTCTGGGTGAAGGACCTGACCGGGGCCGTCGAGCACTGGATACAGCTCGGCCAGCCTGATGAAAAAGATATTCGCAAGGCCTGCGGCCGTGCTCGCCAGGTCACGCTCTATACCTACAGTGGGCATGGCGCAGCGCTTTGGTGGGAGCAGCATCACACCAAGCTCGCCGCCCTTCCCAATCTGTCAGTGATCGATGTCGACACCGCATCGGTTCAAGCATTGGCTGGATTGGCGGCAAGGAGCATGTCGCTGAACTGCACCATTCAGGATGGCATGCTCTGGCTGGCCAGCCCCGAGCAGTCGGTGGAAGTGACACTCAGCGAACGCCAGCGAGCGAAATGAAGCGGAGCCCGCCCCGCCGGCTCCATCCATGGCCAACGGCTCAATAGAGACGCAGACCGACGCGCGTCACCTTGTTGCCTTCCATTTCGCCAACCACCCAGTGGATGCCGTGCCAGTCCACGTCATCCCCTACGACCGGGTGACCACCAACTCTCAGGGAGACGAACTCCCCCAGTGTCATGTCACTTTCCCCAGGGCTCAGGGTCAAGCCATAGACGCCTGCGATATCGCGCATCAACGCCTCACCGTCGAAAGTGAAGGTGCCGAAGAAGGCACGCTCCTGCTTGAGCTTGGCATCCCCACTGAAGAGTCGATTCAGCGCAGGCAGATCATCGCTGCGTCCGATCACGCAAATGACATCGCCCAGCTTCAACCGGGTACTGCCCTTGGGGTGGAGCATGGCATGCTGGCGAAACAGCGCCGATATGACGGCGCCTGATGGAAAGCGCAGTAGCCGTATCGGTACATCGTCAAGATCCCGATTGTCGACCTGATAGACGAACATTTCGTAGTCGTTCTCAGGCAGGATGCCCAGCGGCCCACGGTGGTTGGGCGTCACCCCCACCGGAATTTCCACGCGCATCCAGCGTGCCATGAACGGCAGCGTTCCCCCCTGTATGAGCAGTGACATCAATACCACGGCAAAGGCGACGTTGAAGTAGAGCCCTGCGTTCTCAACCCCGCCGATTACCGGAAAAATGGCCAGCACGATGGGTACGGCTCCTCGTAGCCCCACCCAGGAGATGAAGCCGATTTCTCGCCATCGGAACTTGAAAAAGGGCTTGATGGTAACCAGCACCGCCAGAGGCCGAGCCACGAAAATCAATGCAAGGGCTACCAGTGATGCAGGTAACGCATACTCCAGAAGACCGCTGGGACTGACCAGCAAGCCAAGAATGAGGAACAGCCCAATCTGACTCAGCCAGGCAAGGCCGTCATGCACGGGAAGAATGAAATTGAGATGCCGTCCCGGTTGGTTGCCAATCATGAGACCAGTCAGGTAGATCGCCAGGAAGCCACTGCCTCCCAGGATGCTCGTCAGGCCAAAGACGAAAAAGCCCAACGCCAGTGCCAGCAAGGCGTAAAGGCCCGGCGCCAGATCCAGCCAGCGCAACAGCTTGCCACTCAACCAACCGGCGGCAAGGCCAATCAGCACCGCCAAGCCAAATTGAGTGACAAGGAACAGCAGAGTGGAAGACACGCCTCGAATATCGCCGACCAGCACTTCAACCAGTAGCAGCGTCAAGAAGATCGCCATGGGATCGTTGGTGCCGGACTCGATTTCCAGAGTAGCACTGACACGCTCGTTGAGATGGACGCCCCGCCCGCTGAGCATGGAGAAGACGGCGGCCGCATCGGTGGAGCCCACGATGGCTCCCACCAACAGGCCCTGGACGAGAGTAAGACCGAACACCCACATGGCAATGAGACCAACCAGGGCGCTGGTAACGAACACGCCGAGCGTCGCCAGAGACAAGGCCGGCTTGAACGCGACCCGGAAGGTCTTGAGGCGTGTGCGAAGCCCACCGTCCAGCAGGATCATGGCCAACGCAAGGTGACCGATCACAAAGGCCAGGGAGTAATCATCGAACCGGATGCCCAGCACCCCCTCCTCGCCTGCCAGCATCCCCAACCCCAGAAAGATCAGTAACAGGGGCAGCCCCACCATGGAGGAGAGGCGGCTGGCCAGCACGCTGAGAGCGATTAGAAAACCGCTCAACAGGAAAAGGGTATTGATGGTGTCCATACAAGCCTCAAGGCGCGGAGCCCATCATTATGACATGCCAGGGAAGGATGGGCAGCGGACGTCGTTGCTGGCCTTCGACCATTCGGCAAGGCTAAACTGGCGCTTCACCGATTGATCGCTACCGCCGCTGGAGACGCACCCATCTCATGGCTAAACCCTATCGATGGTTCGCATTACGCGTTCTGGCCCCACTGGTCGTGCCGCTGAGCCTCACACCGCTCCCTCTTCTTGCCGATTCGTCATCGCCGCCCTCTGCCGCCCTGGATGCTCCTCCATTGTCGCTGGAAACCGAGGTAACGATTCCTCCATCGGCTTTCTACCGGGCTGAAGCCTTGGCCCAGGATCAACAGCCACCGCAGCTCCAGCTACCGCCGCTCATCGAAGGACCTTCTTTCATAGAGCTGTTCCTGCCAAATACGCCCGCGTCTATCGAAGAAGCAGAAGATGCCGAGATACCCTCCGTCACCAGCACACCGGCCGAACCGATCGTACCACCACCACTGATCTCCCTGGAGATTACCCTGGATTGGTACCTCAACCTGCAGCATGCCGCCCTGCTGGTAGCACGTGAAAAGGGTATGTTCCTTCGCAGGGGGTTGGATGTGACCCTGGTCAGCCCAGCGGACCCCAATGTCCCGGCCAAGCTGTTGGCGGCCGGCAGAACCGACTTGGCGCTGGGACGGCAACCGCAGCTGCACTTGCTGGCCAACAAGGGGCAGCCCCTGGTTCGTGTTGCCACCCTCATCGGAACCCCGATGGCAGGACTGTTGCTGCGTGCCCCCTTGGTCGGCGACAACGGTGAACTCAGCCTGGAAGGTATACACCTTGGTTATACCGACCTCGACGGGCGCGATATCCTGCTCTCACGGCTACTGGCCAACGTGCTGACGCTGGAGAAAGGGCTGGACCTGGTGGACGCCCGGGACGTCCACTACTCGGCGCGGGACACCATCAGAGAGGGCGTTGTCGATGGCGTGATGATCAACCACCGCTTCCTGCTGCCTCGACAACTTCTGGATGAGGGGGTCGCTTCCCATTTCCTGAGCGTCGAAGAGCATGGTATCCCCAGTCATGACGGACTGATCCTGATGGCCAACCGGGACAAGCTGAACGGCAACAAGCGTGAGGCCATCCGCTCGCTCATTTCGGCCATAGAAGAGGCCACCCTCTGGATATTCAACCATCCGGAGCAAGCCTGGGAACTGCTGGCAACGGCAGAGCCGGCGCTGGACGACCCGGCTACCCGTGAGGCCTGGGAACTGATATATCCACGCCTGTCGCTCCAACCAGCCGCCGTTGACCAGGGGCGCTACTATCGCTTCGAACAATACCTGCTCAATGCGGGTGTGTTCGATACAACCACCCCCCTTGAGCGACTCGCCATCGACCTCGGCGCTCCCAATCCTTGAGCCCTGCTCCGCGATAGGATTCAAGCCTCCTGGGCATCGAGGAAGGCGCTCACCGCCGACTGAAAAGCCTCGGGCTGCTCGGCATGTAGCCAGTGCCCCGCTTCATCCAGGGTCTTGATCTCGGCTCGGGGCAAGACGCCACGCAGCACCGGTAACATCGCATCCGTCACGTAGTCGGATTTGCCCCCGCGTATCACCAGCGTCGGCCCATCAAAGGCACCGTGCCCTGCCGGCGCCTGCAT
This sequence comes from Halomonas sp. ANAO-440, assembly GCF_019915905.1. NCBI lineage: Bacteria > Pseudomonadati > Pseudomonadota > Gammaproteobacteria > Oceanospirillales > Halomonadaceae > Halomonas > Halomonas sp. ANAO-440. Next base: position 162,169 of record NZ_JAHXBV010000009.1, read on the forward strand.
GATGTCATCGTAGCCGGCCATGATCTCGTCCAGGCCGATACGCAGCTCGAGGTTGCCGGTGCTGCCTCGCTGAAGGTTAGTCGCCAGGAATAGACGTGTGGTGCGCTCCTCGACGTGCTCGGCCAACAACTCATCGGCCTCACGACGGTTGCCGGGCTTGCCCTCCTCCAGACGCCGAAGACCAGCAAATACCGCGCTGTGTCCATGGCTATAGGCCTGAGGAGCGATATCGGCGACGATCAAGGATGCAACGCGTTGCGGAGCCAGCCGTGCGAGCGTAATAACCACCTTGCCGCCCATGGAGTGTCCCAGCAGGTGGGCACGCTCGATGTTGAGCCGATCCATCAGAGCCAGCAGATCCTGCGCCATCGCTGTGTAGCTCATCCCCTGGACATGGGGGGATCGGCCATGGTTGCGAAGGTCCACGGCCACGACTCGCCGGTACTCTTGCCACTGCTTGACGTGGCTACGCCAATTGTCGGCGCTTCCCAGTAGTCCATGCACAACGAACAGCGGCGTACCTTCGCCACCGGTGTCCAGGTAGTTGATTTCAACAGTCATCGGGCCTCCAGTGCCAGGTTCAAGTCAGGCACGCTGCGGCGCCAGGTCCTGCTGGCCAGTTAGCGTGACCAGCCGTCGACCAAGCCAGGCCAGCAGCACCCCGTAAAGCGGAAGGAAGAACAGCAGGCTGATGCCAAGCTTGATCACATAGTCCACTGTAGCGATCTCGACCCAGTTGGCTGCCATGAAGGGGTCGGGGCTACGGTAGAAAGCCGAAGCGAAGAAAACCGCGGTATCGGCCAGGTTGCCAAAGACGGTCGATATTGCAGGCGCAATCCACCAGGATTTCAGCCCGCGAAGCCGATCGAAAACCTGGACGTCGAGCAGTTGGCCCAGCACGTAGGCCAGGAAGCTCGCCAGTGCTATCCGTGCCACGAAAAGGTTCCACTCGCCCAAGGCCTCCATTCCGGCGAAGCCGCCCCGCGGAAAAACCACCGATATCACATAGGAGATCAACAGTGCCGGCAACATCACTCGCATGACGATGGCACGTGCCGCCTCCTTGCCGAAGAGCCGCACAGTCAGGTCTGTGGCCAGGAAAATGAAGGGAAAGCTGAAGGCCCCCCAGGTGGTATGAAATCCGAACAGAGTGAACGGAAGCTGAACCAGATAGTTGCTGGCGGCGATGATCAATATATGAAACGTTACCAGCAGAAATAAGCAGCGGCGGTACTGAACTTCGTTCAACACGAACATCGGTTGGTCCTTTTTGACGATCCCGCCAAACGGAATCGTGTCATTACAGAGCGAGGGGTGAGGGAACCCTCGGAAAGTCGCGGATTATACGTAGGATGGAGGTCAGTGGCCAATAAACCAGTCACCCAACGCGACGACGCCACCCGCTGGGTGGCGTCGTGCAAATCCCGGGCAACAAGGCGCAGGAAGGATGGCTCAGACCTGGCGTGCCTCATGGGCGGCGCCCACCGAACGATCCTTCATTGCATCGTGGACGTCTTGCAGGCTGGCCGGATCGTCAATGGTCGAGGGAACGCCGTACTCTTTTCCATCGGCAATATTGCGCAACAGCTTGCGCAGTATCTTGCCGGAGCGCGTCTTCGGCAGGCGGTTGACCACCAAGACCTGCTTGAAGCAGGCAATGGGCCCGATCTTCTCGCGCACCAGGGCAATCAGTTCATTTTCCAGCGCCAGTTCATCACCCTCGAAGCCATCCTTGGGGATGACAAGCCCCACTGGCACCTGCCCCTTGAGTGAATCATGGATACCGATCACTGCGCATTCGGCGACGGCCTTATGGGCGCCCACGACCTCTTCCATCTCGCCGGTGGACAGGCGATGTCCGGCGATATTGATGACGTCATCGGTACGACCCATGATGAACAGGTAGCCATCTTCATCGAAGTAGCCACCGTCACCAGTCAGATAGAAACCAGGAAATGCGGCCATGTAGGCACTATGAAACCGCTGAGGATCTCCCCATACACCCACCAGGCAGCCAGGAGGCATGGGCTGCTTGATAACGACGCTGCCCTGCTCCATCGGCTTGGCCTGCTCACCCTCCCGGTCGAGAACCTGCACATCGAAACCGGGAACCGGCACCGTGGCGCTACCTGCCTTTGTCGGCATCGGGTCAAGGCCATGCAGGTTGGCGGCAATGGGCCAACCGGTCTCTGTCTGCCACCAGTGATCTATCACGGGAACGTCAAGCAGGTCGTCAAGCCAATGGAACGTCGGAGGATCCAGCCGCTCCCCGGCCAGAAACAGCGCCTTCAGGCAGGAAATGTCGTACTGAGCCAAGAGCTTGCCATCAGGGTCCTCCTTCTTGATAGCACGAAAGGCAGTGGGAGCCGTAAAGAAGCTCTTCACGCCATACTCGCTGATCAGCCGCCAGAAGGCCCCGGCATCCGGAGTCTTAACCGGCTTGCCTTCGTAGACCACGGTGGTACAGCCTCGCAGCAGCGGGGCGTAGACGATATAAGAGTGCCCCACCACCCAGCCCACGTCCGAGGCGGAAAAGAAAACCTCACCGGGAGCCACGTCGTAGATCGCCTCCATGGAGTAGTGGAGTGCAACGGCATAGCCGCCGGTGTCGCGCACCACACCCTTGGGTTTTCCAGTGGTGCCGGATGTGTAAAGTACATATAGCGGGTCGCTGCCCTTGACCGGTACACACTCGGCCGGCTCGGCTTTCGCCATCAATTCAGCCCAGTCGTGATCGTTGTCGCCAAGCTCGGCTTGCTGCTGCTCGCGCTGAAGTATCACGCAGGCATCCGGTTTATGCTGGCTCTGCCCGATGGCAGCATCGATGATCGGCTTGTAGGAAATGACACGGTCTATCTCGATGCCGCAGGAGGCAGCCACGACGACCTTGGGCTGGGCATCGTCGATGCGTACCGCCAGCTCATGGGGCGCGAAACCACCGAAGACAACGGAGTGGACTGCTCCCAGCCGCGCGCAGGCATACATCGCCATGAGGGCCTCGGGCACCATGGGCATATAGATGACCACCCGGTCCCCTTTTTCGACGCCTAGCGCTCTCAGGGCCCCGGCGAATAGCGCCACCTGGTCACGCATCTCTCGGTAGGTCACCGTACGCTTGCTCTCGGTAACCGGCGAGTCCCATAGCACCGCCGGTTGCTCGCCACGCCCCTGGTCCACATGGTGGTCCAGCGCGGCATGACAGATGTTCAGCTCACCGTCGACGAACCAGCGTGCATGCTGCTGGTCATCATAGCTGAGAACGGTCTTGGGCGTTGTAAACCAGGGAATGCGGCGAGCCTGCTCGGCCCAGAAGGCTTCAGGCTGTTCGATGGAGCGGTTGAATTCGTTGGTATAGGTGGTCATGAGCGTCCTGTCCGACACGAAGTTGCCTGGGATTGTTGACACTCTAGAGAATTTCTCAGGAATTTCCTTCATACCATCGGCTAATCAAGCCCCAAGCAGCGGTCGAACCGCCCTCATTGTTGACAATAACGACGCATTTACCCGACCTATATCAATTTTCCGTTGACTCGACGTTTGACAGTTGATGGGCCACTATCAATGATAACTAAATGAGCAATGCCATAAACCACGAAGGGCACTGTCACACCCCTGCCTCCTGCCACAGCCTGCAGTAAGGCTGTTGTCGCAGCCGAGGTAGCCGCCAGAAGCAGCTAGCCTCGGCCTGCATTGCAGCCGGGCAGCCAAACCGGGGAGATCGACATGAGCACCTCGCACAGCAACGCATCCCGCCTGCTCGAAGCCGGCGATGTCGCCATCGACCAGGCCACTGCCCTTCTGAAGGCGCTGGCCAACGACAATCGACTACGCATTCTATGCCTGCTTGATGACTCGGAACTGTCTGTGACCGAGCTCAATCAGCGTCTAGCGCTGAGTCAATCAGCCTTGTCGCAACACCTCGCCATCCTGCGCAGGGAGGGACTGGTGACGACACGCAGAGCCTCACAGACTATCTACTACTCCCTGCAGGGCCAACAAGCCAAAGGGTTGATCGAGACACTCGTCAGGTTGCAGGAGCCATGAAAGGCAATACGGGGATCAGCGTTTCTCCCAGCGGCCAGCATCGAGCCGCTCCATGACCCGGTCGATGCCACCCTCGATCCCCTTCGATACGGCCATGCCGAGCCGTTCACCCATGGGATTGCGCGCTTCCAGCCGCATGCTGATGACTCGCGCCTCCTCCATGCGTGACAGCAAGTATGCCTCGCTGGTGCCCAGGGCATCGACTAGCCCCATATCGAGCGCATCCCGGCCATACCATGTCTCGCCGGTTGCAACCGCCTCGATATCCAGACTTGGGCGACGCTCGGCAACATGCGACTTGAATAGGTGATGGATGTTTTCCAGGTCCGCCTTGAACTTCTGCCTGCCTTCTTCGGTATTCTCACCGAAGACCGTCAGGGTTCGCTTGTACTCGCCGGCGGTCAACAGCTCGACATCGATATCGTGCCGCTTGAGGAGCCGATGGAGGTTCGGCAGCTGCGCTACCACGCCGATGGAGCCCAGGACCGCAAAAGGCGCTGCGCGAAGCTGGTCGGCAGCACAGGCCATGAGGTATCCCCCGCTGGCAGCCACCTTGTCGACACAGACCGTCGTTGTCAGGCCTGCCTCACGTAGCCGATCCATCTGGGCCGCGGCAAGGCCATAGGCATGCACCAGCCCGCCGGGTGATTCAAGGCGAACCACCACTTCATCCCCTTGTGTCGCGGCTGCCATGACTGCCGATATCTCTTCGGCGAACCTTCCCACTCCAGATGCCTTTATATCGCCACGAAAATCCAGCACCCAGACGGTCTGACGGGGCTTGCCCGGCTCCTTTCGTCCTTGCCGGCCTTCCGTCTTGTCCTCACGTCGAAATCCCTTGAGTAGTCGCTTGCGAGCGCCCGGCTCACTGGCAGCGAGAGCCAGCCGCCTCCGCCGGTACTCATGTCGCCGGTTGAGCTCCTCGATACGCAGACGCAAGCGGTCGCCTCCTTCGCTCCTGGCTCGGGCCACAATGACCACCACGACCCCCACCAATAGCAGCAGAATCGTCAATTGGGCCGTGAAGCGCCCGATATCAAGCAGCCACTCGTTCACGTTACTCTCTCCGCTTACTGATTGAGCGATTAATACTGACGCCGCCTGCCCCAAGGTACAATGGTCTTGATTAAAACATTCGTTTGAAATACTCTCGCAAGTAGTACCTCACTCCTCCCTTGACTGCTACGACAGAGGAAGCTCTCGCATGTCCAGCAACACTTTCGATAAACTACAAGATCGTTTCGACCCTCAGGCCGCAAAAGGCATGAATGACATTTTCCAGTTTCACTTCAGCGACAATGGCAGCCACTATCTGGTCATCAAGGATGGCAGCCTGGCCATTGAAGAGGGCGAGCACGATGATCCCTCGGTCAGCCTGAGCATGAGCACCGATACCCTGAAGGGTGTGATGAATGGCGATATCAACGGCATGACCGCCTTCATGACAGGTAAGCTCAAGGCAACCGGTAATGTCATGCTGGCAACCAAGCTGACGAGCCTCTTCCCGTCACGCTGATATGGCGCAGCAACGAGACACCCACGCGGGCCGCCATATGGCGGCCCGCGCGATTTTTATCGAAGACTGCCCTTCACCTCGGCGAGATGCGTCTCGATCAGGGCTCGTGAGATGGAATAGGGTGGCGGCAGCTGAGGCAGGCGCTCGGGCATGAACCAGGCGGCATCGGCTATCTCGACACCATCAATTCGTATACGCCTGGTAGCGGCTTCTGCGAAGAAACCCAGCATCAACGCATGGGGAAACGGCCAGGCCTGGCTGCGGTAGTAGCGTATTCGTCCCACCGTGAGTCCCACCTCCTCGTATATCTCACGCCGAACGGCCTCCTCGGCCGACTCGCCAGGCTCGATGAAGCCAGCCAGCGTAGAGAAACGTCCCGCTGGAAACCGAGGGCTCCTCGCCAGCAGCATGGCATCGCCATGTGTCACCAGCGTAATGATGCAAGGGGAAATTCTGGGATAGTTACGCAGCCCACAGGACTGGCAGTGCATGGCAAACTCGGAATCCAGCTGTGACGCTCCGGCTCCGCAGCGGCCGCAGAACCGATGATCGCGAAGCCAGGCAGACACCTGGAGAGCCGTGGAGAGCAGCGGGAACCAGGACTCGGGCAGCCTGGCCAACCACTCCCTGCCATCCGGCCAACTCTCATCCCCCTGTCCTTCCACTGACAGGGCCACCGGGTCGTCGTGCCAGTAGCAAAGCGGCTGCATGGTCGCCGTCCACTCCTGTGCCGGCTGCAGAGGAGATCCATCCGGTCCCGGCGCGATACGGCCAGAGCCAATCCGGATGACCCGACCACCAACCTCACCGAAGGGAAGGTCGCGGCGCAGCATCAGCTCGACTTTTCTGCGAGATCACGTGCCGAGGCAAGCTCATCCCAGTGGCAAGAGCCAGCAGCCTGACGGATCTGCTCGAGCTTGGCCTGATGGGCGACCAACTCCTCCGCGCCAGGGCGCAGGACGCTCAGGCTGGCCGTCGATGACAAACGCCGAATCGACAACCCCCCGGCCATGGCGTCATCGGCACGCCGCTCTTCGGCATCCAGTGTCAGGGCCGTCTGGCCGCCGGTCATGGCGAGGTAGACCTCGGCCAGGATCTCGGCATCCAGCAGGGCCCCGTGGAGTACCCGGCGTCCGTTGTCGATCTCGTAGCGCTTGCATAGCGCATCGAGGTTGTTGCGCTGCCCCGGGTGACGGTCACGAGCCAGACGCAGAGTGTCCAGAATGGAGCAGTGCTCAGCAACCGGGCCCAGGCGTGGCTCATGGCGCTGGGCGTGGAGCATCATCAGTTCGTGATCGATGAAGCCCACATCGAAGGCCGCGTTATGAATCACCAGTTCGGCACCGACGATGAAGTCCCAGAACGCATCGGCTATCTCGGCGAATACCGGCTTGTCGTCCAGGTCGTCGTTGGTGATGCCATGCACCGCGATGGCTTCGGCCTCGATTTCGCGCTGCGGATTGATGTATTGATGGTAGGTCTGTCCGGTAAGGCGGCGGTTCACCAGCTCCACGGCACCGATCTCTATCAGCCGGTGCCCTTCCTTGGGGTCGATACCGGTTGTTTCCGTATCCAGTACAATCTGACGCATGACACATGACTCACGATGATTTGATGACGACGCCTGGCTTGGCGCGATGGGCATCGATGGCGGCATTGGCCAACGCATCGGCACGCTCATTACCCGGATGACCGCTATGACCCTTCACCCAGTGCCACTGCACCTGATGCCGGCTGGCCTCCTCCAATAGCTCTCGCCACAGCTCAGCGTTCTTGACCGGCTGTCGGCTGGCTGTCTTCCAGCCACGCTTCATCCAGCCATGGATCCACTCGGTAATCCCCTTTCGCAGGTATTCGGAGTCGGTCCAGAGATCAACCCGACATGGCTGCTTGAGCTCACGCAGCGACCTGATGGCCGCCATCAGCTCCATGCGATTGTTGGTGGTATCGGCTTCGAAACCATTGAGGGTCTTTTCGTGCCTGCCACTGGACAGCACCGCTCCCCAGCCGCCCGGCCCCGGATTTCCTCGGCATGCCCCATCGGTATAGATGGTGACACTGGGTAACGGCTTGGCTTGATCGGTATCACTCAACCTCGGTGGTCCTTCTGCTCGGTTCTTCTACTGCGGGACGCCCGACCCGGGATGCATGGCCCAGGGAACTGCCACCCAACGCGCCACCGAGGCGAAGACGGGGGCGCTGAACCTGAGCCAGCTTCGTGCGGCGACGGGCGCGAATGATATAGCTGTCCCCCAACGGCACGTTATGACGTCGCCCCAGGGTCTCCAGGGCGGCGTTACCCGGCATTCTGCCAGGGAGGTGAAAGCCACAGTAGTCTACCCGTTCGATTCGGAAATCGACAAATGCCAGCCAATCGCGCAGCTTGGCCGGTGTTCGCCACTGCCCTCGCCACGGTAGTCGACGCCGTCGGCCCGGCGAGAGTCGCGATAGCCCAGCTACACCAAGTGGCGCCCAGCCGAAAATGATCAGACAGCCATCGTCGCTGGTAAGCCTTGCGGTCTCTTGCAAGAGACGATGGGGGTTAGGCACGATTTCCAGCAGATGGTGGATGATGACCAGCTGCAGACTTTCGTCTGGCAGTGCCAGCGCATCAGGGGGGCAGACCAGGGTCGAAGCCTGCTCGGCCAGTTCCACGGTCGGCGCCCAGCGCATGCTGTGGTGAATGGGTGACATATCGGTAAGGGTGGGCCCCATTCCCAGCTCAAGGCTATGGAGCCCATGCAGTCGCTCACAGACAGGCCCCAGGCACGCCCGCTCGGCTCGCCAGTGGGCAACCCCATCGGGACTCGACCAATAGCGGCGTCCTTCTCGAAACAGTTGAGCCAGCGCCAGTAGGTCCTGTGAATTTGACATTGGCTACAACACCCTCCATTATCACCGGTTTTGCGGGCAATTTACAGCAAAATGGCAGTGTTTGGCCGCCATGCAATGGCTTTCGGCTATCGCGTGCATCGCTGCCCTGCGCATCGAAATGATGCGTATACGTTGATTAGTGCGGCTTGCAAGAACGTAGTCCTGTACCCTGCAACACCACCGGTTGACGACGCGACGAGGACGTTAGGCCTATGCTGAGCGTGACACCGATTCCCGCTTTTGGCGACAACTATATATGGCTAATGCGCCAGGACACGAGCCCCGATGTCTGCATAGTGGATCCCGGCGATGCCGCTCCAGTCATTCAGATACTGGAGCGGGACAAGCTGAATCTCACCAGCGTTCTCATCACTCATCACCACCATGACCATGTCGGCGGCCTTGCGGAACTCATCGAGCGCTACTCCCCCCATGTCATCGGTCCACAGAACCCCCAGATAGCAGGCATTGACGAACGGGTAGGCCAGGGTGACACCTGCCGCGTCATGGGGCGCCTGTTTGAGGTCATGGAAGTACCGGGGCATACCCTGGATCATATCGCCTTCTTCACGGCTGGTATTCCCCCCCTGCTGTTCTGTGGCGACACCCTTTTCTCGGCCGGGTGCGGTCGCCTCTTCGAAGGCTCACCGCAGCAGATGCACAACTCCCTGCAAGCTCTCGCCAGCTTGCCCGACGACACCCTCGTCTTCGCCGCCCACGAATATACTCAAGCCAATCTGGATTTCGCCAGCGCCGCGGACCCGAACAACCCCGACGTGGCTACGGCACTCAAGGAAACCCAGCGAGCGCGTGCTCTCGATCGACCCACCCTGCCCAGCAACCTGGGGCGCGAGAGAAGGATCAACCCTTTCCTGCGTTGCGCCGACCCGGCAGTCCGCGCGACCGCCTCGCAGCACGGCGATACCGATACCGACCAGGCCACTTTCGCGACCCTGCGGGCCTGGAAAGACAGTTTCTGAATTCGACGCATCCCATGGAAGCCTGGCGGCCAACCGTCATGCCGCCCCAGCGACCTGAAGGAGAACGCATGACATACCTTACCGCTCGACGAAAGGCAATCGGCCTCGCCAGCAGCCTTGCCCTGCTCGGAGCATTGGCTGTCGGCGCACAGAGTCAGGCTGCCCCCCACCCCGGAGCCAGCAATACCTATACGACTGTCCATTTCTGGAACGACCTCCAGCTCGAGTTCCTTCCCGGCGACACCTGGGAGCGGCTGCGCGACAACCTTCAATGGCTCGATCGCAGCCATGATGCACGCGTCCAGCACTGGATCGAATACTATCGCGCCAACCCGTCCAACGTGGTCTCGATCATCGAGCGGGCCCGGCCCTGGATGGCCTGGATCAGCGAGAAAGTGGAGACTCGCGGCCTGCCGGGCGAAATCGCGCTGATCCCCTTCGTGGAGAGCTCCTTCGACCCCACGGCGCGCAGTCATCGCGGCGCCGCCGGGCTCTGGCAATTCATGCCCGGCACAGGCGACGCCCTGGGCCTGAGCCGACGCAATGGCTACGATGGTCGTCTCGATGTCGTGGCCTCGACCGAGGCTGCCCTGGATTACATCGAGCTGCAGGCGGAACAGTGGTATGAGGGTGACCTCGAGCTCTCCCTCGCTGCCTACAATGCCGGCGCAGGGACCGTGAATCGGGCACGACACGCTGCCGGCGCCCGTGGAGAGCCCACGGACTACTGGCACCTGCAGCTGCCCAACGAAACCATGAACTATCTGCCAAAGCTCAATGCCATCGCGGCCATCATTGCCGACCCCGAGGCACACGGCATCGACTTGCCGGAAATCGACGATGCGCCGGCCTTTGCCAAGATAACGGTGGAGACACCGATCGACCTCGGTCAACTGGCCACCATGTCTGGCGTGGACCGGGACGATCTCTCGGCTCTCAATCCCGGCCTGACCAATGGTAGCGCGCACCCCGCCACGGCTGACGTCATTCTGGTGCCAGTCGAGCATGAAGAAACCGTCCTGGCCCACCTTTCGACCCCAGCAACGCCGAGCACCGGGGCGCACCAGCATGTGGTCACACGAGGCGACAGCCTTTCGTCGATCGCCGCCCTGCATGGCAGCAGCGTGGAAGAGATCCGCCAGCATAACGGGCTCAACGGCGACTTGATTCATGAAGGTCAACGCCTGGATATTCCGCGACGCAGCCTTGCCGCTCGTTGACACCTAGCGTCATGAAATTAGACAGGATAGGTTTACAAGCAACGGAAGGACTGACACCTTAAGGCGGCACACCCCTCCTGACGGGGCATGTTTCAGCAAGGATGTCATCGATGCGGTTCGTTATACGTTGCCTCTTCCTAACTGCTCTGGCCTCGGGCTGGGTTTCGTCGACCCTGGCGGGCGACCACGCCACCATACCCACGGTGCATGGCCTTGCGCTCTATGATGAGCCGGCCCTGGATGCTGACTTTGCCTATTTCCCCTACGTCAACCCGGATGCTCCCAAGGGGGGCAGCCTGATCCGTGCGGCCGTAGGCAGCAGTTTCGACTCGACCAACCCGTTCATCATCCGCGGCACACCCGGCATCGGTATCGGCGAAATCTATGACACCCTGCTGGTGGAAAACGTCGATGAGCCTTTCAGTGTCTACGGCCTGCTGGCCGAAGGCATGCGCCTTGACCCCGACCGCTTCTGGATAGAGTTCGACCTTCGGCCCGAGGCACGCTTCCATGACGGCGAGCCCGTCACCGCCGAGGACGTGGTCTTCAGTTTCAATCTGCTGGTGGAGGAAGGCAACCCGTTCTATCGAGGCTACTACGCCGATGTGGAGAGCGTCGAAGCGCTGGACCGCCATACCGTCCGCTTCGAGTTCGCCACCAACCACTCCCGCGAGCTGCCCTTGATCGTGGGCCAGTTGCCGATCCTGCCAAAGCACTACTGGGAAGAGCGGGACTTCACTGCGCCGACCCTGGCACGCCATCCCGGCTCCGGCCCCTATCGCCTCGCCGAGGTGGAACCCGGCCGGCGCATTGTCTATCAACGGGTGACGGATTACTGGGGCGCCGAGCTGCCCGTCAATCGCGGACGCCACAATATCGACCGACTGATCTACGACTATTACCGCGATCGCGATATCGCCTGGGAGGCCTTCAAGGCCGGCGTCATGGACTATCGTACCGATGCCCGTGCCGCCACCTGGGCCATCGGTTACGACTTTCCCGCCTACAACGACGGCCTGGTGAAACGGATTACCGTGCCGGACGGGCAGCCGTCACGCATGCAGGCCTTTGTCTTCAACCTGCGAGAGGAAAAATTCCAGGACGTCCGCGTGCGCGAGGCGCTCAATCTCACCTTCGACTTCCCCTGGCTCAATGCCAATCTCTTCTACGACTCCTACAGCCGGACAGAGAGCTACTTCCAGAACTCCGAGATGGCCGCCGAGGGGCTGCCGAGCGAGGCGGAACTCGCCCTGCTCGAGCCGCATCGTGACGACTTGCCCGAGCGGGTCTTCGACAGCGAGCTGCCAATCGACCACCCCACTGAGCTACGTGAACGCCTGCGCCTGGCCTACGAGCTGCTGCTGGAGGCGGGGTACGAATTTCGGGGTGGGGTCCTGGTGGATGGCGACAGCGGCCGCCCGCTGTCCGTCGAGGTCATGCTGTTCGACAGCGGCCTGGAACGGGTCGTGCAGCCCATGCTGCGCAACATGTCACGCCTCGGCATACAGGGCAGCCTGCGCATCGTCGATATCAACCAGTACCTCAACCGCCTGAGAAGCTTCGACTTCGAGATCATCACCGGGCAGTTTCCCCAGTCCAACAACCCCGGCAACGAACAGCGCGAATTCTGGACGAGCGAGTTCGCCGAAAGCCCTCAGAGCCGCAACCTGATGGGGCTGCAGAGCCCCGTGGTCGATGAGCTGGTGGAGCGTCTGATACGGGCCGACAGCCGGAGCGAACTCAACACCGCCGCCCGCGCCCTGGACCGGGTACTGCTGTGGAACTTCATCACCATCCCCCACTACCATTCCGGCGAGACGCGAATTGCCGTCTGGGACAAGTTCGGCTACCCCGAGCCCTTCCCCAAGTACGGCTTCGACCTCTCGGCCTGGTGGGTCGACAGCGAACGGGAAGACGAAATCAACCGACGTCTTCGCCGTCGATAAGCCGTGCGGATACTCAGAGTCACTGCTGCTTTCATAAGGATGACCCCATCGTGAGCCGCTACATCCTGCGCCGACTGCTGCTGATGATCCCGACCCTGATCGGGATCATGCTGCTCAATTTCATTATCGTGCAGGCCGCCCCGGGCGGGCCCATCGACCAGATGATGGCGCGGTTCGAGGGTATGGACGCGATGGCCAGCACCCGGCTGGATGCTGGCGGCGGCGACGTCGTGGTGCGGGACGAATCACGCGGCGCTCGCGGCGTGGACCCACGCTTCATCGAACAGCTCGAACAGCAGTTCGGTTTTGACCAGCCCGCCCATATCCGCTTCCTGGGGATGATGCGCGACTATGCCACCTTCGACTTCGGCAACAGTTTCTTCCGCGATCGACCGGTCGTCGAACTGATGATAGAGCGATTGCCGGTGTCGATTTCCCTCGGCCTCTGGACCACGCTGCTGGTCTACCTGATATCGATTCCGCTGGGCATTCGCAAGGCACTGCATCATGGCTCACGGTTCGACGTCTGGACCTCGGGGCTGGTCATCGTGGGTTACGCCATCCCCGGCTTTCTGTTTGCCATCCTGCTCATCGTGCTGTTTGCAGGGGGCAGCTACTGGGACTTCTTTCCCCTGCGCGGTCTCACTTCGCCGGATTTCCATGAGCTCTCCACCTGGGGCAAGATCAAGGATTACTTCTGGCACATCACCCTGCCGGTAGTGGCCATGACGGTCGGCAGCTTCGCCACCCTGACCATGCTGACCAAGAACAGCTTCCTCGACGAGATCCACAAGCAGTATGTGCTGACCGCCCGAGCCAAGGGCGCCAGTGACCGTCGGACGCTCTATGGCCATGTGTTCCGCAACGCCATGCTGATCATCATCGCCGGCATGCCCGGCGCGCTGATCACGATCTTCTTCACCGGATCGCTGTTGATCGAGGTGATCTTCTCTCTGGAAGGGTTGGGTCTCCTGGGGTTCGAGGCGGTGATGCAGCGCGACTACCCGGTGATCTTCGGCACGCTGTTCCTCTATACCCTGATCGGGCTGGTCCTCAAGCTGGTTTCCGATCTCACCTATGTCTGGGTGGATCCACGTATCGATTTCGAGACCCGGGAGTCCTGAGCCAATGACCCTTGCGTTCACCTCCAAGCTCTCCCCCATCGCCCGGCGGCGCATCAGCGTCTTTCGTCAGAACCGACGGGCCCGGGTGTCGCTGTGGATCTTTTTGGTGCTGTTTGGCCTCAGCCTCCTCGCCGAGCTGATCGCCAACGACAAACCCATCGTGATGCAGTTCGATGGGCAGTGGTATACCCCCCTGCTGGTGGATTACCCCGAAACCGAGTTCGGCGGGTTCCTGCCGACACGCACCGACTACCACGACCCCTTCATACAGGCGCAGATCGAGGATCACGGCTGGGCGCTCTGGCCACCGATCCCGTTCTCCTACCAGACCCTGGACATGCAGATGATGCGCCCCTCGCCATCCCCCCCCGACAGGCGGCATTGGCTGGGCACCGATGACCAGGGACGCGATGTCCTGGCCCGGGTCATCTATGGCTTCCGCTTGTCGGTTTTCTTCGCCCTGGTGCTGACTGCCGGCTCCCTGGTGATGGGCGTGCTCATCGGCGGCATACAGGGGTATTTTGGTGGCAAGACCGACCTGGTCGGCCAACGCCTGACAGAGATCTGGTCAGGACTGCCGGTACTGTTTCTCCTGATCATCCTGGCCAGCCTGGTGCAGCCCGGCTTCTGGTGGCTGCTGGGCATCATGCTGCTCTTCTCCTGGCTGGGACTGGTGGACGTGGTACGCGCGGAATTTCTGCGGGCACGCAACCTGGAGTATGTGCGTGCCGCCAAGGCCATGGGCCTACCCTCGCGCCTGATCATGTGGCGTCACGTCCTGCCCAACGCCATGGTAGCCACGCTGACCTTCATTCCCTTCCTGTTCACCGGTGCCATCACCACATTGACCGCTCTGGATTTCCTCGGCTTCGGCCTGCCGCCCGGCGCGCCATCACTGGGCGAACTGGTAGCCCAGGGCAAGAACAACCTGCATGCCCCATGGCTTGGGATAACCGCCTTCGTCAGCCTGTCGCTGATGCTGTCGCTGCTGGTGTTCATCGGCGAGGGGCTACGCGATGCCTTCGATCCACGCCATATTCAACACGCCCCGAGTGCCACCCCCTTGACCAGGACTCAGCCCAATGCCTGAATCGCATTCACGAGACTTGCTGCGTTTCGACAAGCTGACCATCGCCTTCGATGGCGTGCCGGTACTGCATGAGCTGTCCCTCGAGGTGCGTCGTGGTGAAACCGTCGCCCTGGTAGGGGAGTCCGGTTCCGGAAAGTCGGTATCGGCACTGGGCGCCATGAACCTGCTACCCGACAATGCTCAGGTGCAGGGTGGCCGGTGGCTGGGCGAAACGGACCTGACTCGCCTCAGGAATCGCGACTGGCAGGGGCTTCGTGGTGGGCGTGTCGGATTCATCTTTCAGGAACCGATGACGTCGCTCAATCCGCTGCACACGGTTGCCAAGCAGATCGGAGAGACACTGCGGCTGCATCAGGGACTTTCCGGCCGGGCGGCACGCGAACGCACGCGCAAGCTGCTGGAGCAGGTGAAGCTGCCACGCCCGGATGAGCTGCTGGATGCCTGGCCACACCAGCTCTCCGGCGGCCAGCGACAGCGGGTGATGATCGCCATGGCCATTGCCAATGACCCCGAACTGCTTATCGCCGACGAGCCCACTACCGCGCTCGACGTCACCGTTCAGCAGGAGATTCTTGCCTTGCTCGCCGATCTGCGCGATCGCCACGGCATGGGCATGCTCTTCATCACCCATGACCTCAACCTGGTTCGGCGGCATGCCGATCGGGTCTGCGTGCTCTACAATGGACGGGAGCAGGAGACCGGTCCGGTTTCCGAGGTCTTCCACTCCCCCCGTAGCGACTATACCCGTACCCTGCTGGAAGCCGAACCCACCGGGCACCCCTCACCGGTGCCTGCCGGAGACCCGCTGATCAGCGGGCGTGGCGTGACGGTCAGTTTCCAGCGGCCAAAGCGGCTGTTTGCCAAGCGTCCGCCAGCCTTCGTGGCAGTCAAACCGGTGGACCTGCACATCGCCCCCGGCGAGACTCTGGGCATCGTCGGGGAATCAGGCTCCGGCAAGACCACCCTGGCCATGGCACTACTACGACTCACGCCCTGTGACGGCGAGATCGACTTCGGTGGCGAACGTCTCGACCGCTTGAGCGGTAACGCACTGCGCAAGCGCCGACGCCGCTTCCAGGTCGTCTTCCAAGACCCCTATGGCTCACTATCCCCTCGCCTGCCAGTCTCGGAAATCGTCAGTGAGGGACTGCGTTTTCACTATCCTAAACTCACGGAAAGCGAGGTCTTGCAACGGGTTCAAGCCACGCTCCACGAGGTCGGCCTACCCGCCGATTGTGCCGCACGCTACCCCCATGAGTTTTCAGGAGGCCAGCGTCAGCGCATCGCCGTAGCCCGGGCGCTCATTCTCGAACCCGAACTGGTGATACTCGACGAGCCAACTTCGGCGCTTGATCGAACCGTACAGAAGCAGCTCGTGGAACTGCTTCGCGACCTGCAGGCTCGCAGAGGGTTGAGCTATCTCTTCATCAGCCATGATCTTGCTGTCGTGCGTGCCATGGCCCATCGGGTGATGGTGCTGAAGGACGGCGAACTGATAGAGGAAGGCGACTGCCATGATGTGCTCGAGAGCCCAACCAGTGACTACACGCGGGCGCTGGTCAAGGCGGCGGGTCTACGTAGAGACAGCTGATAAGGACAGTCACTGATGACGTTCCCGGCATCACAAGTGAAGAACGCGGCAGCGGAGGAAGGTAACGG
The DNA here is from genome assembly GCF_019915905.1 of Halomonas sp. ANAO-440. Lineage (NCBI taxonomy): Bacteria > Pseudomonadati > Pseudomonadota > Gammaproteobacteria > Oceanospirillales > Halomonadaceae > Halomonas > Halomonas sp. ANAO-440. Next base: position 178,622 of record NZ_JAHXBV010000009.1, read on the forward strand.
TATAAAAATCGCTTTCGCGCCACCCCGCGGTGAAGCCCACGGCCGGAAATCAGGTAAAAGCCGCGACCTCTTCATTGCTCAGTTCCCGCCACTCTCCCGGCGCCAGCGCATCGAGGCTCAACGGTCCGATGGCGACTCGGTGGAGCGCTTCCACCCGGTTGCCGATGGCGCCGAACATGCGCTTTACCTGATGATACTTGCCCTCGTAGAGCGTCAACTCGGCGTCGAACGGGCCCAACATGGACAGCTCCGCAGGTCGCGTTGGTTTCTCCTCCCCGTCGAGCAGGACCCCTTCCGCAAAGCCGGCCACTGCGCTTTCCAACGCCTCACCCTCGAGAGGGTCAGCCAGGGTGACCCGATAGACCTTGCCACAGCGCTTGCGTGGGGATGTGACACGGTGAGACCACTGCCCATCGTCGGTCAGCAGGACCATGCCGGTGGTATCGACATCGAGCCGTCCCACTGTCTGCAAGCGCTCGCTCCTGGGCAGGTCAATCAGTTCGATCGCCCTGGGATATAGCCCACGGCGGGCGCTGCACTCCACGCCGGCTGGCTTGTTCAGCATGATATAACGCAGCCCCACCAGCACCAGGGGTTCCTCTCCCCAGCACACGCGATCCTGTTCGCCAACCTGCAGCGCCGGTTGCTTGGTCACTTCGCCGTTGACGCTGACTTCACCCCGATGAAGCGCCTTCTTGGCCAGGCTGCGGGTCAGGTCTGTGGTCTCGGAAAGAAATCGGTCGAGCCGCATTAGAACCCAACTCCATCGGCGACATTGAAATGATCGGCATCCCGCCATGCCGGAAATTTCTCACGGAAGGCATCGAGCTCGGAGCGGGAAAGCACTCCGGTCTTGATGAAGGGCCGGTCTCGGGGTTCATCGATCACTGCCTCACCCTTGAAATCCACCAGCATCGAGTCGCCGGCGTAGGCCATGCCATTGGCGTCTTCCCCGACACGATTGACGCCGATCACCGGGCACAGGTTCTCGATCGCCCGCGCCTGGAGCAGAATGCGCCAGGGATGACGTCGCGGGGCCGGCCAATTGGCCACGCAGAGCAGGGCATCATATTCGAAATGTTCATCAGTGGCGGGTTGCTGCCTTAGCCAGACGGGGAAGCGGAGGTCATAGCAGACGCTCAGCAGGATGCGAAAGCCCTTGAGGGTGACGATCACACGTTCATGCCCCATGGAGTAACGCTCATGCTCGCCGGCCATGCGAAACAGGTGACGCTTGTCATAATGAACGCGACTGCCATCCGGTCGCGCCCAGATCAGACGGTTGAAATAGTTTTCGCGCTCTACCACGGCCACACTACCGGTCACCACGCAACCACGGTCGATGGCCTGCTGCTGGATCCAGGCCACGGCACGGCTCTCCTCCATGGGCTCGGCCATTTCACGGGAGTTCATGGTGAAGCCAGTCGAGAACATCTCCGGCAAAACGATCAGGTCGGTCTGCGAACCATCGAGTTCGCCCAATTCCTCTTCCAGCATGCGGCAGTTCGCATCCGGATCTTCCCAACGCAGGTCGCACTGGACCAGTGTCGTACGCAACTCGCTCATCTCGGCTTCCCTTGGTGACTCGCCATCTGTACAGCCTAACTCAGCAGGACTGTGTCGTCAGCCAGCGCGCCAGCATGGAAATGCGACAAATAGCCTGCTAAGTTATTGCTTTCGCCATGAGACGATGGAATGGTCGCCAAGCCCCTCTCCGACCCTGAAGCCACCAAGGGTGTTGCCTTCGGGCTTACCGCCTATGTGATGTGGGGGTGTTTTCCGCTGTTCTTCGCCCTGTTCCAGGGTGTGCCCGCCTACGAGATTTTGATCCACCGCGTCATCTGGTCGTGTCTCTTCCTGGTGGGGCTTGTCACGGTGATGAAGCGCTGGCACCCGATACGGCAGGCGCTGGCCGAACCCAGGCGGCTCGGTCGTGTACTCGGCTGCGCCGTGCTGATTGCGATCAATTGGGGGCTTTATATCTATTCCGTGGAGACCCGCCAGGTCTTTCAGGCAAGCCTGGGGTATTTTCTAACGCCGCTGGTCAATGTGGCGCTCGGGATGCTGGTGCTTCGCGAACGCATGTCTGGCTTGCAAAGCCTGGCCGTACTGCTTGCCGCGACGGCTATCGTGATACAGCTGCTGCTTCTGGGGGAACTGCCCTGGATCAGCCTGACCCTGGCACTCTCCTTCGGCACCTATGGGCTGCTGCGCAAGCAGGTCCCTCTTGACGGCCTTTCCGGCCTCTTCGTCGAGACCCTGCTGCTGCTCCCCTTGGGCCTGATGGCGCTCTCCTGGCTGTCGATGGCCGATCTTTCCCATTTTCTCGACACACCTCGAATCACCCTGCTGTTGATAGCCAGCGGAGTGATTACCGCCCTGCCATTGCTCGCTTTCGCCGGTGCCGCACGTCGGCTGCGCCTGGCAACGCTCGGTTTTCTGATGTATCTGAACCCCACCATTCAGTTCTTCATCGCCCTGCTGGTGTTTCGCGAGCCGCTCTCCCCGATCCAGCTAATCACCTTCGTGCTGATCTGGGTCAGCCTGGCGCTTTACTCCTGGTCGGCGTGGCATACCCGTTCCCGACCACCACTGGCTCCGGCCGGGACCCAGTCGAAATGACAGGGTAGCGCCGCCTGCTACGATCAGGCCGCCTCGGGCTTGTAGCCAACACGGAACCCGCCCCAGTGCTTGCCACCCACATAGATCGGCACCGAGAGGTCGTGCATGATCTCTCCGGTGTCGCGCTTGTAGGTTTGCAGCAGCAGCACCTTTTCATGGGAGCCACACCGCTGCCCGGTAGGATCCTCATAAATGCGCCGGTTGCGGCAGAACTTTAGGTCGTGATCGTAGTCACCGGTTGGCGGCTGGCTGACGCTTTGATTATGTGTGGGTATGTAGCCGCGGCGGTCGATGCCGATGGCGTAAGCGACCCCCAGACGCTCCAGAAGCGGCTCCTGAATCGACGGGAAATGCTCATCCGTATAGCTGACAAAAGCGGTCATGTGCTGCTGTGGGTTGGTGCCGGGTATCGGTGTATAGGTGGCTTGAAAGAGCGTCTGCTCGTCGAGCTCACCGCGCTTGATGGCCGAGTCGAGCAGCGAACCGACTTGAGCCGCAGCTTGGCGTGCCGCCTCGAATACCTGCTGATGGCGCCCTTCCAGACGCTGCTGCGCCAGCGCCCCATCGACGGCTTCCGCTCCCTCCATGAGCGAACGCGCCTGGCTCGCAAGGCCATGCATGTCGCGGGTGCCCTGCTCGGTTTCTCTCTCCAGTGTCGTCAGCGTTCCCGCCACCCGCTGGGAGTGCTGATTGGTGTCTTCCATGGCCACGGCAATGGAACGAATCTCGCTTTCGACCTGATCGAAGTTGCCGGTCATCTCGGTCAGTTGCTCACCGACCTTGCTCATCTCCTTGGCTCGGTCACCGACGCGCTGCATCAGATGACCGATGGTGTCGACCACGCGATGGCTACTGTCGCCGATATCACCCACCAGGGCCTCGACGTTACGTGTGGCATCCGCTGTCCGTCCCGCCAGCTGACGCACTTCTCCCGCCACCACGGCGAAGCCCCGACCGTGTTCGCCGGCGCGGGCCGCTTCGATCGAGGCATTCAGTGACAGCAGGTTGGTCTGTTCCGCGATCTCCTCGATCAACGAGGTGACATGGCGAACACTATCGGCTTTCTGGCTCAACATGTTAAGCAGCTCAAGCGCCTCTTCCGAACGCTCGGCCAGTGCCTGCATTTCCTCGATGACCTGGCCCAGCGCTTCACGGCTGACGTGGCTGGCGTCCCGAGAGCGGCTGGCGAGGGTCGCCACGTTTGCCGCACTCGCTGCCACCTGTTCGATGGCGGAGGTGATCGAGGCCATGCTTGCGGAAGCCTCGCGCACCGTGTGACCCTGGCGCTCCAGGCGCTGATCCATGCGATCGGCATGGTGCGAAACTTCGGCCGAGGCGATGGCCGTATTGCTGGCCTGACGTATCAGGCCATGGGCCATGCGCCGCAACGACAGGTAATCGCGAGTAGCTGGCAGCAGGGCCTTGACGCCTTGAGCTTCCAAGGTGTCGGCATTGGCACTATAGACACTGGCCACGCCTGTCAGCGCCAGCAGGCCGCCTGCCAGGACGCCGAGCACGAGCCCCAGGTAGGCTTGCCACCCTGAGCCAGGGTCGTTGGACAGGAAAACGCCCGCGGCAAGAGAGACCGCGGCTAACAGAAACATCAGTATCCGCATGACGCCTTATCTCTTTGTTATTGGAAGTAACAAGAGATTAGCGCCTTGCAGGTCGTATTAGCATCACCACTTTGGCCTGAGAGACGAAAGCAGAACTAAAGTTGCTGAAAAATCAGCCGACAAGGCCGGGGTATCTCAACGGGCGTAAGTACATCAGTCAAAGCCGCCCCAGGATGGGGCGGCCCATGGCGTCATGCCTGACTGGCGGAGAGCGCCTGTTCCAGGTCGGCAATAATGTCATCGATATGCTCGATGCCGATGGAGAGGCGCACCATGTCGGGTGTCACGCCGGCGGCGATCATTTCCTCGTCATTCAGCTGGCGGTGGGTGGTCGAAGCGGGAATCGACGAGCAGGTCTTGGCGTCGCCAATGTTGACCAGACGCAGGACCATGCCTAGCGCATCGTAGAACCGGGCTCCCGCCTCGCGGCCTCCCTGAATACCGAAGCTGAGAATGCCCGATGCCTGGCCGTTCATGTAGCGCTGGGCAAGCGCGTGATCCTTGTGGCCGGGAAGGCCGGCATACTGAACCCAGTTTACCGCCGGATGCCCCTCCAGGTACTCGGCCACCTTCCGCGCATTGGCACAGATACGCTCGATACGAAGCGACAGCGTTTCCAGACCCTGCAGCAGATTCCACGCTGCCTGGGCCGACAGCGCCGCCCCCATGTTCCGGAGCGGCACCACCCGGGCACGGGCAATGAAGGCGGCTTCGCCCACGTCGCGGGTATAGCTCACCCCATGATAGGAGACGTCCGGCTCGTTGAGCAGCGGAAAACGCTGCGGGTGGTCGGCCCAGGGAAACTTGCCGGAGTCGACGATGACACCACCCACCGTGGTGCCATGGCCACCGATGTACTTGGTAGCCGAATGAATGACGATATCCGCCCCATGCTCGATCGGCCGCCACAGGAAGGGCGTGGGTACGGTGTTGTCGACGATCACGGGAACACCATGGCGGTGGGCGGCCTCCGCCAGCTTCACCATGTCGACCACGCTACCCGAGGGGTTGCCGACGCTTTCGCAGAAAACGGCCTTCGTGCGCGCATCTATCAATGACTCGATGCCGGCGATGTCATCCTTGTCGGCAAAGCGTACCTCGATGCCCTGTCGCGGCAGGGTATGCGCAAACAGGTTGTAGGTGCCACCATACAGCTCGCTGATGGAGACGATATTGTCACCGGCCTCGGCGATGGTCTGGATGGCATAGGTGATCGCCGCCATGCCGGAGGCGACCGCCAGGCCAGCGATACCGCCTTCCAGTGCGGCAACGCGCTGTTCCAGCACCGCACAGGTGGGGTTCATGATGCGAGAATAGATGTTTCCCTCGACCTTGAGGTCGAACAGGTCGGCGGCATGCTGCGCGCTGTCAAAGGAAAACGAGGTGGTCTGGTGGATAGGAACGGCCACGGCGTGCTGATCGTCGGGGGAATAGCCGTGGTGCAGGGCAATGGTTTCGGGCTTCATGGCAGGTCCTGATGGAGTGAAGAAACGGTTGAGTATTTCACCTGATGCTAACCAAGTCTCAACCCTTCCACCAATATCGTTTAGTCTGGTGCCCTACGCCCTGCTGCCGGCCCCGACACCCAACCTCGAAGAGAACGGATGCTCAAGCGCTATCTGCCGATACTGACATGGCTGCCTCACTATAACCGCCGGCTGTGCGGCGCCGACCTGCTGGCTGGTGCCATCGTCACCATGATGGTGATACCGCAATCCTTGGCTTACGCCATCCTTGCCGGCCTGCCGCCGGTGGTGGGTCTCTACGCCAGCCTGCTCCCGCTATTGGCCTATACGCTGCTGGGCACCAGCCGTACGCTTGCCGTGGGCCCCGTCGCGATCATCGCGCTGATGACCGGGGCAGCCCTGAGCGATGTCGCCGCACCAGGCAGCGCGGCTTATCTTCAGGCCGCCCTGGTGCTGTCGCTGCTCTCCGGGCTGATGCTGGTCATCATGGGCGCGCTGCGCATGGGCTTCCTGACCAACTTTCTGAGCCACCCGGTGATAGCCGGTTTCCTGTCCGCTTCCGGTATCCTCATCGCGGCCAGCCAGGCCGGCCATCTGCTGGGTATCGAGGCCATCTCCACGGCGCTTTTGCCCAGGATAGCGGAGCTTGCCGCCGGACTGCCGCAAGCCCACCTGCCGACGATGGCCATTGGCAGCGGCTGCCTGCTTTTCCTGATCCTGCTGCGCCTGCGCGGCAAGCGGGCGCTGCGTGGGCTCGGCCTGCCCGGAAACCTGGCCGACCTGATCACCCGGGCCGGTCCCGTTCTCGCCGTGGTGGTGACCACCTGGATAACCTGGCGTTTCGACCTTGCGGCGCAGGGTGTGGCCGTCATCGGCGACATCCCCCGTGGGTTGCCACCCCTGACGATTCCTGGCTTCGACGGGTCACTATGGCGGGCCCTGTTGATTCCTGCCTTTCTCATCAGCCTGGTGGGCTTCGTGGAGTCCATCTCAATGGGTCAGATGCTCGCCGCCAGGCGGCGTGAACGCATCTCGCCCAACCAGGAACTGATCGGGCTCGGCGGGGCCAACCTGGCAGCGGCCTTCTCTGCCGGCATGCCCGTCACCGGGGGGCTCTCGCGCACGGTGATCAACTATGATGCAGGAGCCCGCACACCGCTTGCCGGTTTTTTTGCCGCCATCGGCATCGGCGCAGTCACGCTTTACTTCACCCCGGCCCTCTACCACCTGCCCATCGCCACGCTGGCTGCGACCATCACCGTGGCCATCCTGACCCTGGTGGACATTCCCATGATCCGCCAGACCTGGCGCTACTCCCGCAGCGACTTCTCCGCCATGGCGCTGACCATCCTGTTGACCCTGGTGGAAGGGGTTGAGGCCGGGATCATCAGCGGTGTCGCACTCTCCATCGGGCTGTTTCTCTATCGCACCAGCCGCCCCCACAGCGCATTGGTGGGCCGCATACCCAAGACCGAGCACTTTCGCAACGTCGAGCGTCACGACACCGAGACCGTCAGCCACCTGGCCCTGCTGCGCATCGACGAAAGTCTCTACTTCGCCAATGCCCGCTACCTGGAAGACACCGTCTACGACCTGGTCGCCACCCGCCCCGAGCTTGAGCACGTGGTATTGATCTGCTCTGCGGTCAACCTGATCGACGCCTCCGCCTTGGAGAGCCTGGATGCCATCAACGGGCGCCTCTCAGATTCGAGAGTGACGCTGCATCTGGCCGAAGTGAAGGGGCCAGTCATGGACCAGTTAAAGCGCAGCGACTTTCTCGACGACATGACAGGGCGGGTATTCCTCAGCACCTATGCCGCCTGGCGAGAGCTGTCGCGCCCCTCCGACCCCATGCAGTGACTGTGCGGCCGCGGCTCCCTCCTGGGACAGGAGGCGACTATACCTTGGTCGCATCTTCCCGTTTTTCGCAACCCTTTCTGCATCAGGCTTCTCTTGCCTTCCGCTGATTTATCAACCGGTTGACGCGCACGTTCCGCCACGCGGACGGCCAGGCTCCACGGCAAGTACAAGCATGCGTTGACACCGCGTCACTGCCTTATCTAGTATCGAGTTCGGTTTCGGAATCAAATACCGCATAGCAAAACAACAATCGCATTCTCACCAATGGAGTCGCCTTATGCGCCAGCTCTCCCGCTCACTCATCACCGCCGCCTTGCCGCTCTCGCTGCTGGCTGCCGGCGTTACCCAAGCCGCCGAGGTGGATCTGCCGCGCACCATGGCATGGACCGCCTACGGCACCAATTCCAGCGGATACGCCCAGGCCGTCGCCATCGGCAACATGCTGCAGAATCAGTACGGCACCTCGGTTCGCATCCTGCCGGGTGACAATGACGTTTCCCGCATGACACCCCTCAAGCAGGGTCGCGTCGACCTCTGTGCCTGTGGCATCGCCAGCTACTACGGCGCAGAAGGGGTCATGATGTTCGCTGACCGCGACTGGGGCCCCCAGCCGATTCGGGTGATCACCACTTCCACGGCTTCCTTCGGCCTGTCGCTGGCGGTGGCAGGCGATCTCGGTGTGGAAACCCCGGCCGATCTGAAAGGCAAGCGTATCGCCTATATCCGCGGTGACGATGCTCTCAACAAGGGCACCGAAGCCTACCTGGCCTTCGGCGGCTTGACCTGGGACGACGTGGAGCGGGTTGACTTTCCCGGCTATGCCCGCTCCTTCGACGGCATCATTGCCGGCAACGTCGACGCCTCCTTTACCACTACCGTAACCCCGCCGGCTCAGCAGCTCTCCAGCAGCCCACGCGGCATCAGCTGGCCGGTTCTGGACCCTGACGATGCCGAAGGCTGGGAGCGCATGATGGCAGTGGCGCCGTACTTCCGCCCCCATGAAGTGACAGCCGGCGCGGGCGACGTCAGCGCCGACAACCCCGTGCCCAGCGCCAGCTATCCCTACCCGATCGTGGTCGCCAACGAAGATCTCGATGACAAGGTGGCCTACGGCCTGATCAAGGCGTTGCAAGACAACTACGATGACTACAAGGATGCAGCCCCGGGTGCCGTGGGCTACGCCTTCGAATACCAGGATCTTCAGTGGGTCATTCCCTTCCACGATGCGGTTGTCGATTACTACGAAGAGATCGGCGTCTGGACCGAGGAGATGCAGGCACATCAGGAATCGCTGGTGGAGCGTCAGGAGCTGCTTGTTGCCACCTGGGACGCATTCCTGGCCGAAGCCCCCGATGACGAAGATGCATTCCGAGAAGCCTGGATGCAGGCACGCACCGAGGCACTCAGCAACGCTGGTTTCGATCCGGTTTTCGAGTAAGTCAACGCCTTCCAGCCTGATCTTGGGGCGGCCCTGCCGCCCCTTCCCCGATTCACGGACGCCGCCATGACCCATCCCACCCCCCCTGCAGATTCGACGCAAGAACTAAAGGAAAAGGTCATCCACGTTCGTCCGCTCCCCCCCGCACTGCGATGGATTCCCGGCGCAGTGACGGTGGTGCTGATGATGATGACCCTGGATTACCTGTTCAACGTCGGCTTGTTGCGATTCGTCACCGGGCTGGAAACCCAATTTTACTATGCCGTGGTGGCCCTGCTGCTGCCTCTGGTCTTTCTGTTGTGGCCGCTCAAGACCTCACTGCAGCATCGACCCATACCCTGGTATGACTACGCCCTCAGCGTCGCGACGCTGATCGTCGGGGGCTACTTCGTCTATCACGCAGAGTCGATTCTCGAACGCGGCTGGGCCTTTGCCGCCCCAGATATTGCCATCATGGCAAGCTACGCCTGGTGGCTGCTGATCATTGAGGCCGCCCGTCGCGCCGGCGGCTGGCCCATCGCCGTCATCGTGTCCCTGTTCTCCCTCTACCCGCTGGTCGCGGATATCGTGCCAGGACCAATCCAGGCATTCCCCTCCTCCCTGGAGGAGACCGCCATGTACCACACCATGAGCACCGAGAGCATCATGGGTGTGCCGCTGCAAGCCTTCGCCGGCCTGGTCATCGGCTTCCTGGTGTTCGGCGTGGTGCTGCAGAAGAGCGGCGGCGGCAAGTTCTTCATCAACCTTGCCTTTGCCCTGCTCGGCCATGTGCGCGGCGGACCTGCCAAGGTTTCGATCTTTTCCAGCGGCCTGATGGGCTCGATGAGCGGCAGCGTGATCAGCAATGTGCTGACCACCGGCGTGCTGTCGATCCCTGCCATGCGCCGTATCGGCATGGGCCGCTCGTTCTCCGGCGGCGTGGAGGCATGTGCCTCCACCGGTGGCGTGCTGATGCCCCCGGTGATGGGCGCGACAGCCTTTGTCATGGCGATGTTTCTCGACGTGCCCTATTCGGCCGTTGCCCTGGCCGCCATCATTCCCTCGATTCTCTACTTCCTCGGCCTGTTCATCCAGATCGATGCCTATGCGGCGCGCCATGACATCAAGGGGCTACCCGCCGTGGAGCTGCCCTCCCTGTGGCAGACGCTCAAGGAGGGCTGGTACTTCATCTTCGTCTTCGCCCTGCTGGTGTGGATGCTGCTGGTGATGCAGCGCGAAGCGGTGGCTCCCTTCTACGCCACCGCCCTGCTCTTGGTGCTCAACCAGTTCTCCCGCCACAACCGCTGGGGCTTGAAGGAACTTGGAGAGACACTCTCCTCCGCCGCCAAGCTGTTCGCCGAACTCATCGCCATCCTGGCCGGCGTCGGGATGCTGGTCGGTGCGTTGTCGATGACCGGACTCTCCGGCACCATCGCCAACGACTTCATTCATATTGCCGGAGGCAGTGTCCCCCTGCTGCTGCTCATGGGCGCATTGACCAGCTTCGTCCTGGGGATTGGCATGACCGTTACCGCCGCCTATATCTTCCTCGCGGTGGCACTGGCGCCGGCACTCATCCAGGGCGGCGGGCTCGACCCCATGGCCGTGCATATGTTCATCCTCTACTGGGGCATGCTGAGTTTCATTACCCCGCCGGTAGCGCTCGGCGCCTTCGCCGCGGCTACGGTAGCGGGGGCGCGCCCCATGGCCACCGGCCTGCAGGCCATGCGCCTGGGCAGCGTGATCTACTTCATTCCATTCCTGTTCGTGCTCAATCCGGCGCTCATCATGCAGGGTGAGCCACTGCAGATTGGCCTGGTGTTCATCCAGGCACTGGTGGGTATCGTGCTGTTCGCTTCCGCCATGCAAGGCTATCTGATCGGCGTAGGCCGGCTCGGCGTCGGTGCCATCTATGAAGCGCTCGTGCGCAGCCTGGTTCTGGTGGCAGGTCTGCTGTTCGCCTTGCCCGGCGGTGGCATGGTGCCACTCAGCCAGCTCGAGCTGATTCTCTTCGCCCTCGCCGCTTTGGCCCCTGCGGTGCTCCTCGCACGCTGGAGCCAGCGCCAGGCGCGGCCAAGGTCAGCCCACATCGACACATGAGCTACCGTATGCCTGATTTCTTTCGACCCATTGCTGACACTGGGAGCCCCGCCCCATGACGACACCGGTCACTTACCATCGCCACGACAACATCGGTGTGATCACCATCGACAACCCGCCCGTCAACGCCTTGGGACAGGCGGTACGGCAAGGCCTTGTCGAAGCGGTAGCCAAGGGTATCGAGGACCATCACGTCCGTGCCATGTTACTCGTCGCCAAGGGCCGCACCTTTATCGCCGGCGCGGATATCCGGGAATTCGGCAAGCCCCCCCAGGCCCCGCTGCTGCCGGATGTCATCCGGCATCTCGAGACCAGTAGCAAGCCCATCGTCGTGGCACTTCACGGCACCGCGCTTGGAGGCGGGCTCGAGGTCGCGCTGGGCTGCCAGCTACGGGTGGCCCTTCCCGGCACACGGGTCGGCCTGCCCGAGGTCAAGCTCGGGCTGCTGCCGGGTGCGGGCGGTACCCAGCGGTTGCCGCGCCTTGCCGGCGTCGCAGCCGCCCTGGACCTGATTACCAGCGGGCGCTTCGCCAGCGCCGATGAAGCCCTGTCACTTGGCATCGTCGATACCATCCGCGGCGCGGACAGTCCCCTCGATGCCGGCCTGGCTGTGGCCCGGGAGATGCTCGCGGGCAAGCTCCAGCCCCGTGTGACCGGCGAGCTACCGCCGGCCCAGTCCAACCCCGAGGCCATCGCCGACTACCGAAGCCGGCTTGAGGCTGAAGTGCCCGAGCTCTTCTCGCCGTTTCGCTGTGTCGAGGCCATTGCCGCCAGTACCGAGGGCAGTCTCGATGAAGGCCTTCGCCGCGAACGCGAGCTGTTCCTGGCCTGCATGGACTCCCCCCAGCGGGCGGGACTGATTCACGCCTTCTTTGCCGCCCGCGCACCCCACAAGGTCCCCGGTGCCGATGACACGCCGGCCCTGACCCAGGTTGCCCTGCTCGGCGAACATCCCCTTTTTCGCCAACTTGAGGCAAACGCCGAGCGTGCCGGCATCACGCTGACCGCCTCCCCGGTTTCTTCGATCCAGGCCTGCCTGATGGCACCCGGTGCCGATGCCGGCTCATGCCCTGCAGACGCCCTGCGTATCGTGCTGCTGACGGCCACCGAGGCCACCGATCTCGAGGGGATAGAGGCCGAGCTGGCCCTGGTTGTGCCGGACAGGGGCCCGCTAGTGGAGCTGGTCTCACTGGGCGCAGAAACCACGGAACAGCAGGCGGTAGCCAACCTTCTCAAGGTTCTGCGCCAAGGGGTTGTCGTCAGCAACCGGGGAAGCCTGCTGGCGGTGCTGACCCAAGCGTCAGACGATGCTGTGGCCACCCCCCATGCGGCCATGGAAACCGTCAGCCTCACGCTGTCCGAGCGCGGCTGGGCCTACCGCGACAGCGATATCGACCTGCTGGCCATCGAGGCCCTTGGCTATCCCCGACACCTTGGCGGCCCCCATCGCCAGGCAAGCCTGACCCTTTCCGACACTTCGGAGAACGCTTCATGAACCTGACCTTCACCGCCGAGGAACAGGCATTCCGTCAGGAGGTGCGAGCCTTCCTCGAAACCTCCCTGCCCGGCGCCATTCGCGAGCGCGTGCGACTGGGTCGGCGTCTCACCGCCGATGACCATATTCGCTGGCAGAACCTGTTGAGCGAACGCGGGTGGCTCGGCGCCAACTGGCCAAAGGCACATGGCGGCCCCGGCTGGAGCCCGGTGCAGCGTCACATCTTCGACGAGGAGTGCGCCGCCGCCCACGCACCGACCGTGGTACCGTTCGGCGTCAACATGGTCGCCCCGGTGCTGATGAAGTTCGGCAGCGAGGAACAGCAGCAGTACTATCTGCCACGGATCCTCGGCAACCGTGACTGGTGGTGTCAAGGCTATTCCGAGCCCGGCGCTGGCTCCGACCTGGCTGGCCTGCGTACACGCGCCGTGCGGGATGGCGATCACTACATCGTCACTGGTCAGAAGACCTGGACCACCCTTGGCCAGCACGCCAACATGATGTTCTGCCTGGTGCGCACCGACCCCGAGGCCAAGAAGCAGGCCGGCATCAGCTTTCTGCTGATCGACATGGCAAGCCCCGGTATCAGTGTACGTCCGATCGTGACGCTTGATGGCGCCCATGAGGTCAACGAGGTCTTTCTCGATGAGGTGCGCGTGCCGGTGGCGAATCGCGTGGGCGAGGAGGGAGAGGGCTGGACCTGTGCCAAGTTTCTCCTCACCCATGAACGCACCGGCATCGCCGGCCTGGGCCACGCCAAGCAGGCACTTCGCCATCTCAAGACGCTGGCGATGCATGTCCAGCATCGGGGCAAACCGCTTCTGGAACTGCCGAGCTTCCGCCACCGAGTGGTCAAGGCGGAACTGGAGCTGATGGCACTGGAAGTCACTAACCTGAGGGTAATCGCTGCTGCCCGTGACGGCGGCGTCCCCGGCGCGGAAAGCTCCCTGCTGAAGGTGCGTGGATCGGAGCTACGCCAGGAGCTGAGCGAACTGACCCGCCGTGCCCTGGGACCCGCCGCGCTGCCCTTCTTCCCCGATTTTCTGCACGGTGATGCCGAGTTCGACGATCCTGAACTGGCCGAAGCGGCCGCCGCCAGCGCTCAGTACTTCAACCGCCGCAAGCTCTCCATCTACGGCGGTGCCAACGAAATTCAGAAGAGCATCGTCGCGAAGACAATTCTCGGCATGTAAGGAGCCCCCATGGACTTTTCCTACAGCGACGAGCAGCGCATGCTCGCCGACACCCTGGAGCGTCTGATCGCCGACCAGGCCCCACTGCAACGACACGGCAGCCGCCTGGATCCTGCTGGCTGTGAGGCTTCTCCCCTGTGGCAGACGTTTGCCGAGCTTGGCCTGCTGCATATGCCCTTCGCCGAGACAGTCGGCGGGCTGGGCGGCGACGGTACCGACCTGATGATCATCATGCAGGCGCTGGGGCGTGGCCTGGTGTCGGAACCCTACCTGGCCGGGCTGCTTCTCCCCGGCGACCTCCTGGCCAGGCTTGCCGACCCCGACCAGCGTTCACGCTGGCTCACACCCCTGCTCGATGGCGAACACCAGCTGGCGCTGGCGTGGCAGGAACGGGACTCACGCTACGATCCCGGCGCCATCACCACCACAGCCTATCCCCATGGCGATGGCTGGCGTCTCGAAGGTAGCAAGCACTTGGTCATGGGCGCAGCGTCTGCCGCAGCCATCCTCATAACCGCCCGAATCAAGCACGAACGGCTCGACGGCGATCGCCTGGGTGTGTTTCTGCTGCCAGCCGGCACTCCCGGACTGACTCGCTGCGACTACCACACCATTGACGACCAGCCGGCCAGCGACCTGGTCCTGGAGGGTGTGGTGCTGGAGGCGTCAGACTGTCTTGCCGAGGATGGCGCGAACGCCCTGGGTGCCACACTCGCACGAGGCATGGCTGCCCTCTGTGCGCAGGCCGTGGGCGCCATGGAGGAGAGTTGCGACCAGACCCTCGCTTTTCTCAAGGAGCGCCGTCAGTTCGGCGTGTCGCTTTCCAGCCTTCAGGTGCTGCAGCACCGTATGGTCGACATGCACCTGCATCTCGAGCAGGCCCGCTCCATGGCGATCCTCGCCGCAACGAGCCTCGACCTGCCCGAGACCGAACGGGACTACCGTATTGCAGCGGCCAAGGCCTACTGCGGGGAAGCCGCCCGCTTCGTCGCCGAACAGGCTATCCAACTGCACGGCGCCATGGGCATGACCGACGAGTGTCTGGTCTCCCACTACGCCAAGCATCTGGTGATGTTCGACCACTACCTGGGTGACAGCGATCACCACCTCGAACACGTCAGCGAGCGGTTGAGCGCAGCCTGACACGACAAAGGGCCCCTCGCGGGGCCCTTTGCTTTTCCAGGGTCAGCCGACGCAGTTGCCGCGCTGCCTTACAGCTTGCTCTCGAGCTCCGGCAGGATCTCGAACAGGTCGCCAA